>JAFAJB010000109.1 GCA_019236395.1 Cupriavidus sp. | reverse complement strand
TCGTTTAATGGCTTCCCGATGCGGGAAGCCGGCGGAAGGGGGGCGCTTTCTGGTGACCGGTCTATTCGGTCCTGGCGACATCGCGGACAGCGGCGCCAAAGTCATTGAGGACGGTGTAGGAGATGTCGGAACCAGCGGATGCGGCGGCTCCATCTGACTGAATCGAGAGATCAACATGACCGAAAGGCGGCACCATCTGCGGCTGGTACGTCGTTTCACGGTCCCCAGCCTTGACGGAGACGCTGTCAAGCGAAAGGTAGTATCCGGAGGGGTTCTCAACGCGCAGTACGTGCTTGCCCTCTGCATTCCGAACAGTCCAGCGAAGCTTTCCACGCGCAGAAGTCGGATCATCGCGTAGCGACAGGGGACGGTAGAAAAGCTTGATGCGCGTGGCGAACGCCAACTGCAGCATGTTCTGATCCTCCGCACCCTCAGGCTTTGGCGAGATCTCCAGCACGTTCAGCCAGTAGACGGACTCCCGGTCAGCGGGCATCTCCTGGCCGGTGAACTTGATGCGTAGCGTTTGTCCTTTCTTTGACTCGACCCGGAATACCGCCGGTGTCAGTACGAACGGAACGCGAATGTCATTGACGGGAATCGACGTATCGCCATCATCAATCCACGCCTGCACCAGCACTGGCTTTGAATCGACGTTTGTCAACCTTACGTTGACCTGCCGGCTCTTCTCCGGATATATCACCCGCGTGCCGGTAATAACGATGGCTGCCTGCGCAGACGTCGCCGCCAAGGCGACACATAGCGCAAGCAAGGAAACGATGTACTTCCATACACTCATGCCCGAACCCCACGATGGACCGTCGAAGGAGTCACCCGCACCGCCTTGGGGTCGGGCCGACTCCATGGCGCGTTTAGTTGTAAGTCAGCGTAAAGCGAGCCGTTGCCGTCACGGTGCCCTGCCTGGTTGCGCCGGTGGCGTAATACTGACCGCCGTAGTTCAGAATCGCACCACGCGTCGCGCCGGTACCGGTAATGGCTACCGGTGTTCCAGCCGACCCCAACGGAATCACCGTGGTGCCATCCCGGTCAAGCAACTGCACATCCACGTTGGTGGCCGCGGTATCGCCGGTCGCCAGATTTCTGGCATTGCGCGTATCCGGATTCATGTTCATGGTTTCCCAGTGAGCTGCCACGCTGTTAGTCGTTGCGGCACAGCCCGCGACTGTGATGGCGAACATCGTCGCACCAGCCACGGACGTTGCGGTGGCTAGCGCAGACGTCGGAATTCGTGGCATCGGCACGTTTCGATTCACGTCGTCCGCGGAAATCGTGCACGTGTCGCCTGTCAACGCGCCGTTGAACGTAACCTGACCTTGCGATTGAGCGAAAGCCGTTGACCCCATACCCATCGTGAGCAGCGCCACGGCGGAAATTTTGACCAGTTCATTCTTCATGTAAGACTCCATTGGAAAATGACATTCCGGATCTCGATCCTTCGCGACTGCAGAAAAATCTGTCGGCAAGCCGATTTCTCGCCCCCCGATCCGGAACCGTCCCATGCTAGTTTGTGCATCGATTGGCAGATATCGGACTGGGGAGATCTTTCCTCTGCACCCGTAGGACTCAGATGACCGATTACCTCACGTGACCGCCAACGTCCTGGCTGAAGTCAGTCTGGTGCCGCGACGCTCTCCCGTGCTTGGAACACCATGGCGGACGCGGGGGCTGCATCCGGGTCTGCCATATCGATATCGATGCGGGCGATCTGTTGCCTCGACGCATGCGCGTCGAGGCAGAGTGTGGTCAACCGCGGCACGATATGCTGATCGATGAATCCGATGAGCGCGCGGGCGCCGGTTTCCTGCACAAGGCAACGTCCGATGATGTAGTCAACGATCGCCGACTGGTAACGCAGAGTGATGGAGTGAGTTTCGGCCATGCGCCGCACCACGCGATCCAGATGGAGGCGTACGATGTTCGCAAGCGAATCGCTTGCGAGCGGACGGAACGGCACCACCGTGACGCGGCCCATGAACGCGGCAGGAAACGCACGCAGCAACTCCGGCCGCAACGCATCGCAAAGCGATTCGAATACAGGTTTCTGATCTTCGTCAGCGTGCAGCGTCATGCTCAACCGGGATCCGACATTGCTGGTCAGCAGAATCGTAGTATTCCGAAAATCAATGTAGCGACCGTCGCCGTCTTCCATGTAACCCTTGTCGAAAACCTGGAAGAACATCTCATGCACGTCGGAGTGGGCCTTCTCGACCTCGTCGAGGAGGATGACCGAGTACGGTCGGCGACGCACCGCCTCGGTCAGCACCCCACCCTCGCCATAGCCCACGTATCCGGGGGGCGCCCCCTTCAGACCCGAAACCGTGTGCGCCTCCTGATATTCGCTCATGTTGATAGTGATCAGGTTTTGCTCACCGCCATAGAGGGCTTCGGCCAGAGCAAGGGCAGCCTCTGTCTTGCCCACACCGGACGGTCCGGCAAGCAGAAATACGCCGAGTGGTTTCTTCGGGTCCGTCAGTCCCGCGCGTGCTGTCTGCACACGGCCTGAGATCTGCGCCAGCGCATCGTCCTGACCGATCACGCGCTGCGCAAGAATGTCCGGCAGCGCCTGCATGATCGCCAGCTGATCGGTCAACATCCGCCCGACGGGAATGCCGGTCCAATCGGAAACTATCGTGGCAACGATCGCCTCGTTGACCTCGGGGAATACCAGCGGCGTATCACCCTGCGTCGCGGACAACGTTTCTTCCAGATTCCGCAGTTCGTCCCAGGTCGGCAGTTCGGGCGCCTCGCCATCTTCATCGCCCGCATCAGTGTCGCCGGCGTCCCCATTCAACCGGGCACGGGCGGACAGAAGCATCTGCGCCACCTGCGCCTGTTCTCGCCAACGTGCCTCAAAAGCTTCTGCCTCGGCCTCCAGCGACGCCATATCCGACCGCGCTCGCTGCAAGGCGTCTTCAACCGCGTGGCCGATGCGGTGCTCCTTGCCCAGCAGTTCATGCTCTACCTGAGCGGCCTGCAAGCGCTGCTGGACGTCTCGCAACTCCCGCGGCTGCACATGCTGTGAAAGCGCAACGCGAGCGCACGCCGTATCCAGCAAGCTGATCGCCTTGTCGGGCAACTGACGTGACGGAATATATCGATGGGACAACGTGACGGCCGCCCGCACCGCCTCGTCAAGCACCACCACCCCGTGATGCCTGGAGAACGTCTCGACAAGCCCGCGCACCATGTCGATAGCACTACGTTCCTCCGGCTCGAGAACCTGCAGCGCCTGAAAGCGCCGCGTCAACGCCGGGTCCTTCTCGATGTGGCGTTTGTACTCCGTCCAGGTAGTCGCACCGATGATGCGAACCGTACCGCGCGCAAGCGCTGGCTTCAGCAAATTCGCCGCGTCGCCGGTACCCGCCTGCCCACCGGCGCCAATCAGCGTGTGAATTTCGTCGACAAACAGCAGCACCGGCGTCGCTGCCTTTTCCGCCATCGCCAGCACACCTTTTAGACGTGCCTCGAATTCACCTTTCATACTGGCGCCTGCCAGCAGAGCACCGACATCCAGGCTGAGCAACCTCGCCCCCATCAGCTTCGGAGGTACATCTCCGCGAGCAATCGCCAATGCCAGCCCCTCCACGACTGCCGTCTTGCCGACACCCGCTTCGCCGGTCAGCAGCGGGTTGTTCTGCCGGCGACGCACCAGCACGTCGATCATGGTGCGGATTTCCAGCTCGCGGCCGATCACCGGATCAATCTCGCCGACTGTTGCGCGATCGGTCAGGTCGACACAGTACTGTTCCAGCGGTGAGCCGTTGGGAGCCGAACTCATCGCACCCGACGCTTCACCTGGAACAGCTGGTACGAAACCGGCGCCATCGTGAGTCATTTCCGAGTTCTCGGGTGAGCCATCAATCCAAACGGGCAGGTCATCCGCCAGACTCTCGACGGGAATCTTCTTGAACTCGGGGGAAATCGACAGCAACACCCGCCTCAGTTCGGGGGTCTTCACCAACGCGGCAAGAAGCCATGCACCGCGCACCCGCTGATCACTGAAATCGAGCGTTGCCAGCACCCAGGCGCGCTCGATCGACTGATCGATGTGATGCGAGAAGTCACTGATCGAGCTAGCGCCTGATCGCAGCTCGTTCAACGCGCGAACGATATCGTTATCAAGCGTCTCGCGGTTGATGCCGGCGTGACGGACGATGCGGTGCAGGTCGCCATCCGGCAATTGCAACATCTGGTGAAACCAGTGCGCTAGTTCAACGTAGGGATTGCCGCGCAGTTTGCAAAAGGCGGTGGCTGACTCCAGGCTCAGGAAAAGGGTACCGGCAAGCTTGCCGAACAGGATCTTTCTCGATGTAGTCATGGGATGGGATCAACAAGGATCTGATTGAGAATTCTTGGAGGAATAACTCGCTCGCGGGCCGACGACAACGCGGGCCCGACGAGGACAGCACTGCCGGCGTCCGGCGTGCTCGATCAAGGTCTACAGAAGACGCTCGATTTCGACCAGCGGTGCGCCGTCTGGCCCTGCAAGTCGCAGAATGCAGCGTGCCGGCTTTGCATCCGGCGCGGAAAGGAATACGAACTTCGACATCAACCAGTCACCCTCCATCGAGGCCGCGAGTTGCGCTGCAGACATCGTGTAACGATGCAGGACGTCAATGCCCTGTCCGTACACCTCGAAACAGGCGGTCTCCACCAGCTGCAGGTCGCCCAACTCGTTCCGGTGAATGGCGACGCGGAAATTGTTGGAACGCTGCAATCCTGCCCGGTACTCATCCTCTGTCGCCGGCACCGGACTGCCCGGCACAGGAGGGCATCGCTCCAAAACGTTCGGCTTCACGCCGCGTAACGAAAAGCTGATGCCTGCGTACGCCTCATACTGCGCGAGCGTTCGCACAGCGCCAAAGCCAAACTTGCCGAAGTCGATCGTTGAGGGCTCCTCGCCATCCATGCCGAACAGAATGCGATTGCGCCGGAAGGAGAGATCGTTGCGCTCGCACCAATGCATGTCGACCAATCCCTTTTCCTTGTTGCCGGCGCTGTGGTCATCCCACACCTTGGTACGGCCCTTTCGGGTGTACTCGTGCCACGCGATCAAACGATGGGGATGGTATAGGTCGTAACCATGCGTGAACGCCCGGGCCGAGATCGAGATTTCCTCACCCAGAAAGAAATACTCGGGATCGTGCTGCACATTGCATGCGAAATGCCCATCGGCGAAAGCAAAGTGCGCGCTGTAGAAGCGCGCCGGCAGCGGCCTGCTTCGTGACGCCCAGTCCGGCATGGCGCCTGGCATGAAGCACACCGCCCCTTCCGCAACAAAGCTGTCGAAGTGCATCGCCAGCGGAGTCTGAGCTCTGCTGGCCGGATCGCACTCAGGGTCAAATGCAGGCAAGTACGCGGTCAGTACAGGGCGTTTGCTTTCGCCGCGCAGCCGTTCGAGCATCTCCACGAGTATTTCGTCCCACCCGTCGACAAAGCGGTGGTGCGAATCAAGCTGAAGCGTGTAGGCCTCGCCTTCATAGTGCTGCTGAATGAGGTTGCGTGCCCAGCACGCCCCCCTCGTCTGCATTGCAGGTACATCAATCAGTTCGACGACCGCATCACCAAGCCGCAAGTTGTGACAGGTGTAGCCGTCCTTGCTGATGACGTGCCACGTCGAAAAGCCATGCGCGAAGAAGCTGCCAATCAACTCGTCGAGATCATGCTGCCAGCAAACGACAACGCGAAGCCTGTCCGGATTCGCCGCCCGGCGAACCAGATCCAGCAGCGTGGGAATCAGCTGCGGATCCCGATAGCTGGCCATCTGGACGAAGATTCGGTTCAACTCGCTGCATGAGAGGGTTCTCTGGTCTGTGGCCATCAGTTGACCTGGAGAACGATTACGCCGGTCGCGTTGATCTGTCCTGCGGTAGGTGCCTCGGTACCCACACGCAGAACCGTTGCCTCGAGCGAGTAGTCATAGAGCCTGCCGCCGCCGGTAGCAACGATCGTACTGGCCGGATTGCCAGGCCTCAGAACCGTACCGGTGGCAACGTCTCGAAGCCGGATGGCAAGGTTCTGCGCACCCAGGTTTCTGATGTATGCAGGATTGGACGTATCGGGGGTGCCGGTGAGCGAACCCACGATGGACTGCGGCGGTGTCGGACCCGTGCATCGCACCTGGAATGTCACGGGTCGGGTCGGACCCGAGATCGTCGAGACCTCGCCAGGCCCGAACGTGCCAAAGTTCACGTTCTGGCTGGCGGAGTTCACGCTGCAACTCGGCATCACGTTGACATTCACGCTGCCCGCGCCAATCTGAACCACGGTCACGCCATCGCCGTCACCAGATCCAGTGGCAAGCGCACCGGGGGCTATTGTGCTGGATGTTGCCATTTCTCCTGTCTTGACCAGATCCAGTGCAAAGTAGGTCCCCGACTCGAGCGCCGGACGTATCGGCCCAGGGTAAGGCACGAAAGTCGAATCGAACGGAAATGTAGTGGCCCTGCCGTCCGGCCGCACGAATCGCAACCGCATGCCAATGCCCGCAACGCCCGTCTCCACCACGCCTGCAATTGCCGTCGCCGCGTGACTTGTCACGTATCTCCACAGCGCCATTCCACCGGCATTGTTGCAAGTCAAAAATGAGGTTTTGGGACCTAGTGCCGACGAAACACCCGTCGTCAGTGTGTCGCCGATCGCAAGATCCGGAGACACGTCGACCCGTGCGCCGGGAAACACAATATTGAACGGGATCAGTCTCGAGAATGCATCGACGTTAGGGTGCGGCAGGGCAGATAGGGTGGCAACCTCTTCGTTGGTGTACTGCCGACACGTCGCCAGTGCATTTCCGGCCGACAGCACGAATCCCAAGACCACTACCGCCATAATTTCTTTGAAGGTGCCCAGCATGACCTGCCTCGAGTTTCCAATGCGAATCATCATCCATACATCAGGGCACCACTACGGTATTCCCTGTCCCATTGAAGTCGCCACCAATCCTCACGGCGGCAGTTCATCCCACTGCGCCAGCAGTTCTGGTGGAATGACCTGAGCCAGTTCCGAGAAGCGCTTGCCGACCATACGCTCAGCCTGGAGAAGCAGAACCACCACGGGGCTGCTGGGCTCGTTGTCCTCGAACCACGTGCGCACCTGCCGGATCGTGGCGAGGGCGCTCCAGCGGTCCGGAGGCATGTTTTGCGCGATCACGTGTACGTCCCGGTGCTCAACACGTTCGGCATCCACTCGCGGGCCGAGGCTCGACTCGGCAGCGATCCGCCCAGGCGCCTCGACCGGCTGCGGAGCCGGCGCAACCTGCGAGGGCTGGTCCAGTTCCGTGAACGGCTGGAGCAAGCGGATCAGCGCCGATAGATCAGGTGCGTCATCATCGAGGTGACGATCGACCCACGCCATGATCTCCACGAGGCTCCGCTGCGCGTCGGAGAGTGCCTGTACCGTTTCATCGCGGCGGCCCCAGAGCTCCTTGAGCAGACGATGCATGGATTCCGGTGGCAACGCATCCTGTTGGCGCGGACTGGCCAGAGCCTTCTCCAGATCCCGCAACTGCAATTTCAGGCCGGCCGCCTTCGGCAGTGCGATCTGACGAACATCGAACAACGCCCCTTCCTGATCGGCCAACGCCGCAACGGCATTGGCAAACGCGACCTTGTCCCATTCGCCTCCGAGAGCCGGCGATGGGTGTAACGCTGTGCCATAGCGAACCAATAGTCTTGCAATGAAGCCCAGGCCATCCCGCAACCCCACTGCAGCGTGTTGCCGCACGCCTGCACGCAGCAGAATCACAGCCAGGCGTAGATCTTTCGTGCGCGCCAGCAATGCCTTGCACTCCCGCTCCGCATCCGCCCAGTTGACCGATTGTGGCGATTCGACGAAATCGCCATACTGCGCTTCCGGCGTGTACGTCACGGCCGCCTGCAACATGATGAATGCGCGGTCGTACTCAAGGTCCTCGCCACTGGGCAATTCAGCCGAAACCGGCTCAAGCAGGTCGTCATGGCGCATCGCCGGCCTCGAAACAACGGGGTTCATTACACATACTCCTCAGCGTCGAAAGTCATGCCAATCGCTGGCTTTCCCATTGGGCTCTGCCCCAGCCAGGTCGTATGACCGAGCCTCATCGCACCATCGGCGCGCGCTGGCGGCGCCTCCTCGGGCTTGACGAGCAACTGGACTTCCCAGCCAAACTCGTAGCCGACGAAAGCGCGTACCCACTCGACCAGCGTCGGCATATCCTCACCCTGCGGGGTTAGACGCACGTACTGGTGAAGGTCGAGAGGACCAACCACCAGACGGAACCTGTGCTGCCGGTCGGGGACCAGTTCACCCAGCATCGCACCCTCACCGATGATGCTGCCAACACCGCGTTGCCCGAGCCTGCTGTGCTCGGCCTCATCGACCCTGATCCAATGCTGGACAAACTCCTCGACAACGATCGGCACGCCGAAGTAGTGCGACAGCGTTGCCGCCAAGCCACTCGGGTTTCGCGCTTCGCGCACCAGATGGGCCGAGGCCGCGTAGCGCGCATGCGGAGGCAAGCAACTGCGTCGCGCCTCTGCGTCGTCCGTACCCATCAGGCTGGCGATGTAGAACGAGAATCCTTCGTCGTCCGGACGGTCCAGCGAAGCCGCAGCCTGCGATGCCGCCCACGCCCGATAGAACTGCGACAGCGCACGGTGGTGAAACAGATCGACGAAGTTCATCAGCGTATGGTCCTGCAACGCCTCCGCCCGGTGATAGGCGACCTCCGTCATGTGCAGCGGTAGCGGCCCTTGCGGCCCCCACAGTCCGAGACCAAATAGCCGTACATCCAGACAGCCATCGCGAAGCGAAAGCGACGCGATCTCCCGTGGCGCAAAAGCCATCGTCGCAAGCTGGCCAATCCGATATGGTTCCTGCGATGGCAATTGCGCCATGCCCGGCAATGGCCCGTTCGGGTCGCGTGCCGACAGCGCACGCAACAGACACAGGAAGCTCGACTTCCACGGCCTGGCGCGGTCGAACCATGCGTTCAGCGATTCCGGATGCAAGGGGAAAGCGGCGTCCGGCCCCACGGCGCCGGCTGCATCTGCCTGGCTAAATGGCACCACGTCCCCCCATGCGCGGCTGCCAGCATGTCAGCACACCGCGCTGCATCGAGCGAAGCTCCGTCTCTGTGAATACATTGATGGCCACATGGCGAGCCAGATAGTGTTCGAGCACCAGACCGAACAGGTACGGGCTGATACCTGAAAATCCGCTCTCGTCGACGGTCAGTTCGCAGCGCACGCCGCGACCGTACATCAGCAACCCGTCGCCCGGCAGCCGCCGCACCACAGGTTCGGTCTTCACACCAACCAGGCTTTCGATCTGACGGGCCTGTTCGCGCTCGTTCTCGATCACGAACAGACGTAGCAGATTTCGCAGCGCCTGCGCGCCATCGCCGTGATCGAGTTCCGCCAGAGGCATGTAGTTGAAACCAAGCTGGCGGATCAGACGCCACGCGCTTTCACCGCTCGCATATGGCGCCCGCGGAGCGCTCGGCGCATGCACCAGATTGACCCTTTCGATCGGCACGGCATCGGGCATTGTCAGGTCACTGCCGGTACCGCGCGGAGCCAGCCTGGGCAGGTCGCGATTGGTAACCCAGGCCTCCACGGACAAATAGCGGATCTCGTCCGAGTACGGCGCTTCAGCCTGGTCGACCAGCGAGACAAAGACCTCGGTGCCAATATAGGGCGTACGCGTGCCATACCGGCGAGCGTCATGCGACAGCACCCGCTGCTCCCGCCGAATCGAGAAGTAGCGACCGTAGTTTCCCCGGTCGCTGTGCAGCGTCTGATAGAGTGGATTGAATCGAATCTCGGTCTGTGTCTCCGCCTTCTGACCGAGCACACCCGACACCGAATAGACTTCGTAGTCGAGTGGCCTGGCACGATCCACCAGCAGGTGAAATTCCGACTGACTGCGGTCCACCTCCACGCGATCGGTACGCTTCGGAAAGAGATTGACGATTGGCGTACAGAACAGCATGAAGCGAGAGGGATCGACATGCGCGGAGAGGTCCGTCGGAAGGCGATCCAGCAACAGCACGACCTCGACCTCCTTGTCCTCGATGCGCGACAGACTCTGCGCAAGCTCCATCAGCGCGAAGAAGTAGAAGCGCTGGCGGCACGAGAAATACTCTTGAAGGAGGTTGTGCCCGCTGAATGTATTCCATTGCAGCGGCAGCAAACTCTGGTCTGCCTGGAATCCCTCAAACTCAACAGGCGCCCGGGAGACGAAATGGCAACGTTCGTCACCGGTGCCATTGCCGGCGCGCACAACCGATGCAACGGCTCCGGCGTGAATCAACTCGAACAGATGCGAGGCAATACGCTCGTCTCCGCCAATGTAGATCGGGAGTCTGTCCAATCCGCTGATGTCCGAAAAGCGGATATCGCCAACGGTGCGCAGCCGCAGGCGCAGCGCACCGCGCAACGGACGGTGTGGTATCAGGTGCTGGGTATCCGGGATATCGGGCGGTACAGCGGTCAGTTTGGCGTCCGCAATCTCGATCGGCCAGAGCGTGACTTCCTGCCCTGTACGAAACTCGCATGATGTCTGCTCGCCTGGGGGGACGGCCGAGCGCATGATGCTGTGGCGCGGCACCTTGAAACCGCGACTGAACTCCCCTTCGCGCAGACTCGGGTGCAGCCGTGCGACGGTCATGGACGGCGTGGGCGCAACGTAGTTCGGGTAAATGACTTCCAGCAGACGCTGCGTGAAGCGCGGAAATTCAGCATCGAGCTTCAGTTGGGTGCGCGCCGACATGAAACAGAATGCTTCGATCATCCGCTCCACGTAGGGATCGGCGACTTCAATACCCTCCATGCCGAGCCGGCGCGCAATTTTCGGATGCTGCGCTGCGAACGCCGTGGCCGACTCCCGCATGTAGGTCAGCTCCCTGCTGTAGTAGTCCAGAAACTTCGGATCCATGTCAGTGCTTACCCCCGGCTACCGGCCAAATCGAGCGCCACCTTGTTCGTTTCAAGGTCGTACAGACTCTGGACTCTGAACTCAAGCGGATATGGCAGCCATTGCATCAGGCAATCGATCTCGAACATCAACCTGTTGTGCCGCCCCGGATCCGCATCCTTGATCGGTCGGAGCCGCACGGAATCGGGAATCAGCCTCGGCTCGAAGCAGGTGATCGCCATACGAATGCGCTGCTCCAGCGCCTCCCAGCTGAACTCGCTCACGTAAGTGCCCGAGAGCTGCGGAACTCCGTAGTTGACGACGGACGCCGCCACCTCTGGATAGCGTTCCTCTTCCGCCGCGCTCAGCAGATTCATGGCGTTGAACAGCAGCCCAAGATCCCGCTGGATGATTCGACGCATGCCGTGCTCGTCAGGCGCGTACGCGTCGGGGCGCTCGCTGCGCTGTTTCGGCGCATCGTCCTGAAGACGGTCCAAAAGTGAAGGCAGGTACGCCGGCCGGTTCATGAGTGACCTTCCTCCGGGAGTGCCGTCCGTGCGTCTGGCATGGGCAAGCAGCTATCCATGCTCGAAATGTGGTGCTCCTGCCGTGCCAACGATGCCGCCTGGCGGGACTTCCGCCTTTGCAGATTGCGCGGCGCGAACAGCGAGAGAATCTCGTACCGCTCGGCAGGCGCGAGGAGCTGATCGGAGCCAAATGGGTCCAGCTGCTCGATCACCAGGTCGATACTTTTGTCGCCAAGCAAGTCGCCAAGCAGCGTTCCGGCCGGCACCTTGATCGACCCGTCACATGGGAACTCACCAGACGGCATCACGTCCACGACGGAGCCGACGACATACTTCGACCTGCGGTAGTCACGCCCGCCGTCGAGCAGCGCCTTGCGATACTCGGCAGCCAGCACCGCCAGTTCGTCCATCACCTCACCGTCCGGCAGCGAATCCACAGTAAAAATAGCCGGCCGCTCCTCAAGCGTGTCGAGCAGTGTCGACGCGCCGTTCGGATGGTCGTGATAGCGCGCCCGCTGTGCCTCGGTACCAGCGGGAGAAATCAGGTCGCGGAGAGAGTCTGCCGACATCGGCTGCCCATCCGATACATGGTGCCCCGCGGCGGTGGCACGCTTGACATGAACGGTCCCGATGTTCGCTCCTTCCAGTTGCGCAAATGCCGCTTCACGCGGCGGTCAGGGAAACACTTGCTTTCGTGTTGAAGGGAGGAAGACTAGCAATCGGCGCAGTTTGGAGATATCGGAATAGTCAGAAAGTCCCCCCAAAAATGTCATGCGCCTGCCCCGGGAGCGCGCATGCCCCCCGAGCCGATCCAGTCGTCGAATCTTTGGTTACAACGGAAAGTACTTGCGCCGCTGGACAGGCCGATTGGCTCTGCTATAATCGCGGACTTCCCGGAGAGATGGATGAGTGGTTTAAGTCGCACGCCTGGAAAGCGTGTATGGGTTAATAGCCCATCGGGGGTTCGAATCCCCCTCTCTCCGCCAGAAAACCCTTATAAATCAAAGGGTTAGCGTTTCAAGGGTGCGATTAATTCAGCTATTTTCGGCTGCTTTCGGCTCTGAATCGCACGACAATCGCAGCATGTCCGCTGCAAATTTCTCTACTGCCTTACCGCCTGCATCTGGGTCCGCACTCGGCATCCAGCGCGCATACACTCGCACGGTCGTATTTTGGTTCGAATGCCCCATCTGGCGTGCTACCCACATTGGATGCTCGCCCGCCGATAGCATCATTGAGGCGTACGTGTGGCGAGTTTGGTACGGTTTTCGGTATCGCACCTTGGCCTGTCGCAACGCCCGAGTCCAGACAATGCGCACCGGCGAATCTCCCGCCCACCGTTCGCAGTTCCTCGGGTCTTGAAAGACCTCCCGACCCACTAGGAACGTATGGGCTTTCTGTGCCTCAAGCGCAGCTAAGGCAGGGGGCAGCAGCTTTACTTCACGGCGGCTAGATTTCGTCTTGGTGTCTTCGGCAACTGTCGCCGTCTGCGTCAGCGCCCGCCGAATTACTACCACACCCTTGCGCCAATCTACGTCCGACCAGTCTAGGGCCACAAGCTCAGAAGTCCGCAGGCCCGTCCAGAATGCAAACTGAACCATGTTCCCGGCCTGCGCGGGTAACGCAGCAATGATCGCCTTTTGTTCGGTTGCCGTGAACGGGTCTACATCGTCTTCTTCCTTCGGTTCCTCCTTTCGGCGATACGTCCAGCCATGAAGCGGGTTCTTTTCCATTAGGGGTGGTTCGTCCTGCACCGCGTCTTCGAACGCCTTGCGGGCCACGCTCTGGATATTTGCCAGCCGCTTATTGCTGCACGTCATCTTGTCCAGCCAGTCGCGGAAGTCGGCCCGTGTCAGTTCTGAGAGCCGTTTCTTGCCGAACTTGGGAATCAGCAAGTAGCTCACGACCTTGCGGTATCCGTCTACCGTGCTGGCCTTGAGGAACCGCTGTTGCCGTTCCAACCAGTTTTCTAGATAGTCCTCCACCGTCTTGATCTCCCCTTTGAACTCTGCGAACGTTGCCGCTCGTGGGGACTCGGGGAACGCCTTAGCGTAGTTGAACGTGCCACGCGCGATGGACAGCAGAACTTCGGCGCGGATCAATTCGGCCTGCTTCAGTCCCGCCGTTGTAGGCTTGATGCGTAGCCGCTCCCGGCAGATTACGCCGCGATACGTGAAGGAGATTTGGACGCTGCTGTCTGAAACCTTCCTAACTCCCCGCCCGTCTCTACCCATGTTTCATATCCTTTCACGTCGATGAGTTGCCGCCCGTCCGGGGCCTTGATCCATACATCTCCTTCCAGCCAGATGCCGCGTTGAATCTTGGTGCGCACGGCATCTTCTGTGTATCCGCTTTTCTCTGAAAACTTGCGGATAGTGAGAAAGCGCACGCCCAAGTTAGGCGGCTCCGGTGATTCGTGTATTGCCGCGTACAGTGTTGCTCTGCATAGAACTCCTTCGGATTGGGAATAGAAAAAGCCCGCGCTAACTGCTCGCGGGCCTGTATAAATCGGTTGGTGTTTCGAAAATGCTATCGACTAGAAATCTATGTCCTCCTCTGGAGGCTCCTCGAATCTCATCTGACCGATCCAATTTGACAGTTCCTTTATATAGCACTTTAGGGCCAGCGTTCGGCCATTCGCAGTAAGTAAAGGTCGGATGCTTCCCGCAGTGAATTGCTCGTCTTGCCACTCAATCCACTGCTTGAAATAGGCGCGTCGGGAAAAGTGCATTCTCCGAAACCTAGCACGCTGGCCATCTTCCGTTGCAATTTTCAACGCCTTCCTCATGCGTGCAGCCAAGACATCCCGAGCATCCCGAAGTTCCTTTCCAGCCGACACATTCATTTCATACTGCGTTAATGGGCGATCCTTCCAAATTGTCTCCCATAGGATTGCATCTATCGCCTTCACAAATTCAGTTACGCACGTTACGGCCTCCCGAGATTCTTCATACGAAATCGAGAACTGCTCGGCGGATTCATGAGCAAGTATGTGACGCCGCTCAAAAGTCCTCGCCAAGCCAGCCCATAGTGTTATCACGTCTGGCACTATGGGTCCGCGAGACTCGAGCCCAGTCCTTATAACGTACGGATCCTCGATTTGCTGGACCACATTTTTCAAGTCCTTGTCGAACAGCGCGCAATACGCACGCTCAAGGCTTGCAATGGAATTAAACGGGAGGGAATGGCTTACAATGTCTCCGGCACTAATGTTCTTGCGATGTAGGAGCGGAAGCGCATCGGCAGCGGACATGAGCTTGTCCCGCACTAGATTTAAACCCCTTTCCAAATACGGTGGACCGCTATCAATAACTGTTGCAACGATTACCTTAAAATGCGTTTCCAAGACGGCTATTGCCGCCACAGGAAAGTATCGGTACAACTCCTTGTCCCCGTTATTTTTTAGCTTTGCAAGTGAGCGGTCTAACGATGCGAGCCGAGAAATAGCCTCATAATACGCCCCCTCGGCAAATCCAAATCCCCTACGCGATTTTGCGTCAATAAGTTCGTTTTCTATATTTATGGGCGACGCTTTTGCCATCTTCCCTCCTGTTGGCCGCTGATCCGTTTCCCCGTTTCGCAATACTAGCAGCATGTTAGCCCATAAGCGCGTCCCGCTTAGCAAGCTGCTCAGGACTGGCAACCCTATGAGCAAGCTCGTCCATGTTTTGAAACTGGCCGATTCCGATGCTGCGCATCGCCAGCACAGCGGTTAGCTGTAATCTACGACCGGCGCACAGGATTCCAAAGCGATACCATGGAGCAACCGTGGTTTCATCAACAAGGATGTAGTCATACCGCTTACCGTTCAGCGTCAGGCCATCCACATGAAACACAGTCTCCGTGCTGTGCTGGATGCTCCCGACCACGGACTTACCGGCCTTAACAATGTCACGAATATCTAGGGCGGTGATGAGTGTAGTAACCGGGTAGCCATGGTGCTTGAGAATCTTCTCAACCAGATGCCGAGACTTGGCGGTAAGGTCTTTGCTAACCCGGCTCGGTGGGAACGGTTTAGCCACGCCAAGCTCACGAGTAATGATCCCGGCCATATCATCGCGAGTGCCATCTGCGTGCTCGGGATTCGCGCAGAGAAATTCCGCAAGTGTGGTTGCATAGTTCTTCGAACCATCGTTCTTGTGAACGTGTACGACCACATCAAGCGCAACACCGCTTCGCGCTGCTGCTAGTTCCTGCTCAGTGGCCTTAGTGCGCATGTTTATGGATACGCCCATGGCGATTTCGTCAGTTCTGTTCATGCCCTCTCAAAAGTTGGAACCTGTTCCATATGGTTTGGCTCACGGTGTTATGCGGGTTTCCGGGCGATTTGTTGTCACCCGTTCCAAGTTATGACAAGAACCATCCTGCGGTTGCTGATGGCTGCTGCCGTGTGTTGCCCTAGCTGTGCTGGCTGACCGAAGGCATGGAGGATAGGGATTCCCTGAGGATGGGGGGGGGTGGGTCAAATTGCAGCGGTCAAAGTGGCGTGACACCGCACGGTCAGTTGCGCTTTAACCAAGAAAGCAAAAGAGCAACAATTTTCGAGTGAATCCGGCTGCACCTTCCGACAATTCCCCACAATTACAGGGATCGGCCCAAATCCGGCATAGGCAACTGCTGCGGGTTATTCGGCCAGCCGGTAGAGTCTTCGGGAATCTCGCAACCTGCCTCCCGTACCGAATGCAGCCAGAGGCCCGGAATCAGGTTGGAAACGCAATGTTCGGCCAACCGTTCCCAAAGTTGCTGCCGCTTCTCCATTGGGCTTACAGCGGCCTTATATTGGCCTCCTGCCGTACGGGTAGCGCCTAGCTGCAATCTGCGGGTTAGCTGCGCTTCCTGCTTCGCTAGCTTCTCAATGCCCGCGAATACGGGGTTAGGTTTTTCGCCTCCCGCTGCGGTGGGGACCGTGAGCGGTGCCTTATCGGTTTTTTTGCGCTCGTGGTCCAGCTTCGCCCGCAACATTGCTAGCTGCTCGGCCTGCAACTTATCGGCCTGCGTCCATTCCATACGCTGCGCCATGATGGCCTTTACGTGTTCCGCCTTAGTCGCCATTACTTGTCTTCCCCGGTCTGGTGGAACGTTTCGTAGAACTTTGCATCCTTTACGGCCTGCTCCATGATTGCCACCTGTTGAGCCTCCTTGGCCTCACTGCGCCTCTTGAGCCCTTGCAATCGCTGTAGCTCCTTGTAGGCGTCTAGGCCGGTGCGTATGGCGTGCTGCCAGCATTCAAACCGGAGGCCGTATTCCCCGCGCTTTACTGCAACTAGCTGTTCAATCGCGTCATCCATCCCGGCCACGCTCTTGAACTTCCATGCGATTCCTGGCCCCATGCACGTATCCAGAATCCCGGTGCGTAGCTGGTTCAACGTCTGCGGTTTTGTGATGCATTTGCGGCCCCGCATTTCAGTACTGGTCAGCGGCGTACCTGCCAAGTAGGCCAGATGCTTCATACGAACAAGCGGCTTCATTCGTTGGCCTCCTGTACGACGTACGCGGCCACCATCTCGCCCAAGGCCACGGGAGGGATACCCCGCTTCGCGGCAAAGTAGTAGAGCCGGTCACTAAGGCTGCGGTACATGCCAATCAGCAACATGCGCTCAGTCTCGGCCCCGGAGATATTGAATTGCGG
>JAFAJB010000185.1 GCA_019236395.1 Cupriavidus sp. | reverse complement strand
TGTCAGGCTTCTGAGTGGCGATTATTTGCAATTAACGGCCAGAAACTGCCCCAGCCGAATAGAAAAGGGCCGGACCTCTCACGAGGTCCGGCCCTTTCATCTTGTGCTTTCAGCAGGCGGCGACAGCGGACGGAGAGGTGTTTGCCTGCTTGTACAGGGCCGGCATCGTCTGCAATGTGTTCACAAAGTCGGCGATGTGTCCGATCACAGTGGCATCTCGCAGGATGCGGCGATGTCCGAGGCCGTCGGTGGTCACCAGCCGTGCTGCAGGCCATGCACCGGCAATGGCGGCGCCATCCTCCCAGCGCACTTCCTTATCGTCGCGGTCGTGAATCACGAGGGCAGGGGGCACCGGCCGTGTGCGGCCAACGTTCGGCACATTGAATGTCGGCCAGCTTGCGCCGAGCCAACGTTCACTGCGTCGTTCCATGCGCGCGAGCACGTGCGGCGCGATGCCAAGCTGCCAGGCGAGTGTGGCGCATGCGCTATGCATGTCGGCTGGTGACCCAAGCATCACCACACCGCGTACGGGCAAGCCCTCACGTATGGCATGCGCTGCCGCGGCACCACCCATCGAGTGCGCCACGACCGTATGGACCGGTCCGACATGCCATGCAACAGCCAGCAACGAGCGAGCCATCTCTACGATTGAGCTTTGATCCTGGCCGCGGGCACCGGCATCCGATGCACCATGCGACAGGGCGTCGAATGCCACCACACGCATGCCGGCGGCCAGCAAGCCGGTGATGACTGCATGCCACTGGCCGGCATTGCCACCCCAGCCGTGGGCCAGCAGCACGACCGGTCCCTTGGCACCCCAGCGATAGACACGTACCCGGCGGCTGGCGCCCTGGCCGGTCACCAGCGCCCATTCGGTGCGCGCGCAATCGAGCAGCCGCAGCCCCTCGGGCGATGACCTGCCGCGCGGCGGGCTGAACCACAGGCGTTCCAGCGAGCGCGAAGTAGCATCGGGAAAAAGCAGGCTGCCAGTCTGCCAACGCAGGCGGCGGCCAGCGTGGATCAGGCCATCGAAGATGCGAGAGAGCGAGGCGCGACCAGCGCGGTGATTGAAATCCGGCTCGCCAGCGGTGTGGACGGCACGGGTTGGGGTCGAGGGTGACATCACTTGCGACACGACAAACTCCTCCAGCGGATGCTTTGGCCGATCCAAGCGGCGGTAAGACTTTGTAATATTCGATTATTTTGCACTTAACGACCGACCAGTCGTGCTATTTTTTGGGCAACAAACAACGACGAAAATGCCGTTGGACACACTGCGCGTCTGCCGCAGACCGTGCGGGAAACGTAATCCGACTGGCGTTCCTGGCGGCTCAGTGTGCCGTGCCGACGCCTGCGGCGCGATTCTCTTTCACGTCATTGACGAGCCGCGTAAAGGCTCGCCGCGCCATCGCCTCGGCATTGACGCGGCCGATCATTCTGAACGACGACTGGAACGACATGCCGATGCCGGACATTTCAAACGCAAACTGGCGCGCATCGGTATCGGCACGCAGATCGCCTTCGTCCACCGCGTCGCCAATCACTCGCACGATGGTGCTGTGCCAGTCCTTGAAAGCCTGCAGAACCTTGTCCCGTATGACACCGGGGCGATTGGCGTACTCCTGGGACAGCGCCATGAAAATGCATCGCCCCTCGACGACCGTGCCGCTGAGCCACGCCAGATAGCCGTCGAACAATGCCAGCAATCGCGGCATGCCACGGCTTTGACGCATGGCGGGATCGATCACGATCTCGCCGAAACGCTCCATTGCCCGCGCAAGCACGGCTTCCTGTAATGCCTCCTTCGACTTGAAGTGCGCGTACAGCCCGCTCTTCGACATGTTCGTGTCTGCAGCGAGCGTCGCCAGCGACAACTGCTCGAAGCCGACCTGCGTGGCGGAGCGGAATGCCTGTTCGATGATCGCGGTGCGGGTGAGTTGGCCTTTTTGCATGCGCTGAAGAATAGCACGACCGGTCGGTTTGTCAACTTGCCTTGTTCCAGACATGAACGATACTGATGTGACGTCAACGCAAAGCGGGCGGTCCCGTTATGTTGGGGGCGGGAGGAGGAAGTTGTGCTTTATCCGTCGTCTGGATGAGAGTCCGGGTGGCGAGAACGAGCCATCATAGGAAATCTGCAAAAGTGTTCCAGAAGACCTTACGGAACGCTTTACGTGCTCTATACTCGAATGCACGTCCGCGCACTTTTTTTTCACTGGTGACTGGAGACCGACATGAACAGTACAGCCGTGCCAAGAGGCGCTAGCGAACCGTTCCGGCAACTGCGGGCGTTGCGTCGAGCGCGCAAGCTCAAGCAGGAGGACGTCGCCCGTAAGGCGGGAATTTCCCGAGAAGCCTACCTGCGGGCGGAATCGGGTCAGGCCGATCCGCGTATGTCCACATTCCTGGCGGCCTGTGAGGCGTTGGGCCTGGAAGTCGTGCTCGCTCCGCAGCATCTTGCAGCAGACGTGAACGCATTTATCGCCAGCCGAAACGGTGGTGTTACAGCCGCCTCGATGGCAGGACAAGCTGCGGGTGCTTCCGCTCCTGCGACAGCGGCGTCTCCCGGCGGTTTCGGTTCGGGCTCTTCGTCCGAGGGCCACAAGCCCGTCTGAGCCATCGGGCTTTCGGATTCTTCAGCAGGGCGGAATACCCCTTCCGGCCTGCTGAAGGACGCTGCGCCCGCTTTCGGGCGCGATAACACTTCTTCTCCGGCTTCCTGCGCTTTCAGCCATTGCCGCTGTCGCCCAGCAGTCCGTCTTTTGACTCGCCAGTGCCCTGGCCGAGTCCGCTTTTTCCTTTCCAGAAACCGTTTCGATCCTGCAAGCGCCGATGCAGTGCTCCCGCTCGCCTATCGTAATTGTGGTTTGACTTTCGATAAGACCGTGATTACGATTTGGTGAATCGATTTCACAATACGTAAATCGAAGAACGAGGCGGAGATACCGTCACAAGGCAAGCCTGGCGTCCGCCGGGCGGCCAGCTGCCCAGGATGTTCGCTCGTCACAGATGAAGAGCGAAGCGAGAGGAAGACTTCATGACCCAGACCCAACTCAATGTGGCCGAGACGGCCGTGGCCGAATACATGTCCGGCTTTGCCAACGAGTTCGCCACGGAGGCGTTGCCCGGTGCACTGCCCGTGGGCCGCAATTCGCCCCAGCGCGCGCCATACGGCCTGTACGCCGAACAGCTTTCGGGCACGGCTTTCACCGCACCGCGCGCCCACAATCGCCGTTCCTGGCTGTACCGGATCCGCCCGGCAGCCATGCACAAGCCGTTCACGTTGATCGAGCAGAACCGCTGGCTGAGCCGCTTCGACGACGCGGTGGCGTCGCCGAACCAGATGCGCTGGAGCCCGCCGGCGATGCCCACCGTGCCTACCGACTTTGTCGACGGTATCGTCACGATGGCAGGTAATGGCGGCCCGGAGGCACTGGCGGGCTGCGGCATCCACCTGTACCTGGCCAACGCCTCGATGCAGGACCGCTTCTTCTACAACGCTGACGGCGAGATGCTGATCGTGCCGCAGCAAGGCCGCCTGCTGATTGCCACGGAAATGGGGCGCCTCGCAGTGGAGCCGCAGGAGATCGTCGTGATTCCGCGCGGCGTGCGCTTCCGCGTGGAACTGCCTGACGGCGAAGCGCGCGGCTATATCTGCGAGAACTATGGCGCGCTGTTCAAGCTGCCTGACCTGGGCGTGATCGGCTCCAACGGCCTGGCCAATCCGCGCGATTTCCAGACTCCCGTAGCCACTTATGAAGACCGCGAAGGCAATTTCGAGCTGGTTGCGCGCTTCCAGGGCAATCTGTGGCGTGCCGAGATCGGTCACTCGCCGCTCGACGTGGTGGCCTGGCACGGCAACTACGCGCCGTACAAGTACGATTTGCGCCTGTTCAACACGATCGGATCGATCAGCTATGACCATCCGGACCCGTCGATTTTCCTGGTGCTGCAGTCGCCTTCCGACACGCCGGGCGTGGACTCGATCGACTTCGTGATCTTCGGGCCGCGCTGGCTGGCCGCGCAGGACACGTTCCGCCCGCCCTGGTTCCACCGCAACATCGCCAGCGAATTCATGGGCCTGATTGCCGGCGAGTATGACGCGAAGGCGGAAGGCTTCGTGCCAGGCGGTGCCAGCCTGCACAACTGCATGAGCGGCCACGGCCCCGATGCGGACACGTTCGAGCGCGCCAGCGTCGTCGATACCAGCACGCCGCACCACATTACGGACACGATGGCGTTCATGTTCGAAACGCCGGGCGTGATCCGGCCGACCCGTTACGCTGCTGAATCGACGCTGCTCCAGAACGATTACTACACGTGCTGGCAGGGCCTGAAGAAGCATTTCAATCCGAATGTACGTTGATCGGAAGCATCAGCAGTAACCAAAGCAGTACCCAAAAGCTGTACCAAAAGGAGTACCGAGACAATGACTGCCCCCAAGACAAGCTGGGTCGAATCGGCCAACGACGGCCAGACCCATTTCCCGCTGCAGAACCTGCCGTACGGCATCTTTTCGACGGCGGGCGGTGCGCCGCGCGTCGGCGTGGCGATTGGCAACCAGGTCCTGGATCTTGCCGCGCTGGACGATGCCGGCCTGCTGCCGGCGGCGGCAAAGGGCGCATTTAACGCGCCGAGCCTGAACCGCTTTATCGCGCTGGGCAAGCCGGTGTGGACCGACACGCGTGCGCGCCTGACCGCGCTGCTCTCCGCTGATGACAGCCAACTGTCTGGCAACGCCGCGCTGCGCGACCGTGCGCTCGTGCCGATGTCCGCCGCCACGCTGCACCTGCCCGTGGAGATCCCGGGCTACACGGACTTCTACTCGTCACGCGAGCACGCCACGAACGTGGGCCGCATGTTCCGCGATCCGGACAACGCGCTGCTGCCGAACTGGCTCGAGATCCCGATCGGCTACAACGGCCGCGCAAGCTCCGTAGTGGTTAGTGGCACGGCGCTGCATCGCCCCAATGGCCAGATCAAGCTGCCCAACGAAGCGCGCCCGATCTTCAGCCCATGCCGCAAGCTGGACTATGAGCTGGAAATGGCCTTTATCGTCGGCAAGCCGTCGAACCTGGGTGAGCCGGTCAGCACGGCCGCGGCCCCGGCCCATATGTTTGGCCTGGTGATCCTGAACGACTGGAGTGCACGCGACATCCAGCAATGGGAATACGTGCCGCTGGGTCCGTTCAACAGCAAGACGTTCGGTACGTCGATCTCGCCGTGGGTGGTGACGATGGACGCGCTGGAGCCGTTCCGACGCGACAATCCGGCGCAGTCCCCGGAACCGCTGCCGTATCTGCAGCAGCAGGGCCGCAACGCTTACGACATCGACCTCGAAGTGGCATTGCAGCCGGCAGGCGCGGCGGCCAGCACGGTCTGCCGCACCAACTTCAAGGCGATGTACTGGACCATGGCCCAGCAACTGGCTCACCACACGGTGTCCGGCTGCAATGTGCGCATTGGCGACCTGATGGGGTCGGGCACCATCAGCGGCACGACGGCCGATTCCTGCGGGAGCCTGCTGGAAACCACGCGCAACGGTGCCGAACCAGTCACATTGTCCGATGGCGCCCGCCGGGGTTTCCTGGAGGACGGCGACACCGTGATCATGACCGGCTGGTGCCAGGGCGAAGGGTATCGCGTCGGCTTCGGCGAGGTAACCGGTAAAATCCTGCCGGCGCGCTAAGTACCGCGGGGGTCGTACAGACGGCCACGGCAAGTCAACAGGGCGGGGCAGCAGATGTGCTGTTTCCGCCCTGTTACATTTCCGTAGTTCCGTTACTTTTCTGGCACAGCCAGAGCGCGCAGGGGCATGAGAAAATCCGGCGCCGAGCAGATATTCAGTTCATCAAATCTGACGGCGGACCGGGTCACTATCCTCCCCCGCGCAAGGCATGACACTTGATTTCGAAATTCGCGCATGGGCGGCATTTGCGCCGGCTTTGCAGACACACGCCGACTGGCAGGCATGGAGCCAAGCGCCATGGTTGCCCGAAGGGGCCGATCTGCCTGCGCTTGACGCCATGGCGCCGATGTTGCGCCGCCGTGTCAATGCTACCGGACGTGCCGCGCTACACCCCGCCTATGAGATCGCCGCCAACGATGCAGGCGGAATGCCTGCCGTCTTCGCTTCGCGTCACGGGGATTCGCATCGCGCGTTTTCCATGCTGAGCGAACTCGCCGCCAGCGAGCCGCTTTCACCCACCGCATTCGGCCTTTCCGTACACAACGCCATTGGGGCGCTGTTTTCCATCGACCGGGGTGCGGCCACAAATCTGCAGGCGCTGTCCGGCGGGAGGGACACCGTCGAGACCGCCGTGGTCGAGACCTGCGCGCTGCTGGCAGACGGCGCGGCGGAGGTCTTGCTGGTCTGCTACGACACACCGCTTCCCGAGCCCTATCTGGCCTATGCCGACGAGCCTCAATGCCTGTACGGCTGGGCCTGGCGGGTGGGGCTGCCGCGCCCCGGCGTGCCGGCGTGCCGGCTGGAACTGGTCGCGGCAGATACGGGAGAAGCGCCAGCCAGCCAGGGCAATCCGTTGCTGCCGCATGGCCTGGACGTTTTGCGCTTCGTACTGGCCGGGGATGCACAGTTGCTGCATCGCAGCGGACAAGCGGTCTGGAAGTGGAGTCGTCATGATTGAACGGCTCGGCCGGGCCTGGCGTGTCTGCGCCACTGCGCTGTGCTTCGCGGTCTTCGGCATCGGCGGCCTGCTGCTAGGCGTCGTGGTGTTCCCGCTGCTGTCGCTCGTGCCCTGGTCGGGTGCCAGGGGGCAGCGGATCTGTCGTGCGGTGATCCAGTACGCGTCACGTTGCTTTATCTGGCTGATGCGTGCGGTGGGCGTGCTCGACTACGAGGTTCGCCATGCGGAGCGCTTGCGCCGGACGGGGCTGCTGATTGTCGCCAACCACCCGTCGCTGATTGATGTCGTATTCCTGATGGCGCTGACGCGTAACGCGAACTGTGTCGTCAAGGCCGCCCTGGCGCATAACCCGTTTACGCGCGGGGTGGTACGGTCCACCGGCTGGATCCGCAATGACAGCGGTGGCGCGGCCATGGTCGACGACTGCATTGCGTCACTTCGGGCGGGCAACAATCTCGTCATTTTTCCGGAAGGCACCCGTACGCGGCCCGGTGCGCCGCTGCAGTTGCAGCGCGGCGCAGCCAACGTGGCCGTGCGTGGTGACATTGCGCTGACGCCTGTGGTGATCCGCTGTGAACCGCCTACGCTGACAAAAGGCGAGAAGTGGTATCGCGTGCCGCAACGGCGGCCGCGCTTTGTTATCGAAGTTCATCCCGATGTCGGCGTCGCCCAGTGGGTGCCGGATGGCCTGGAGGCCGTCCAGGCCGTGCGCCGGTTGAACCATTCACTATCTGACTATTTTTCTCGGGAGATCCGCCGTGACGTCGCTTGAGCAGGAAATCAAGGAACTCATCATTACTTCGCTGTCTCTGGAAGATATCAAGGCGGAAGATATTGACACCGAGGCACCACTGTTCGTGGAGGGCCTCGGTCTCGATTCCATCGACGCACTTGAGCTCGGCCTGGCGCTGCAGAAGCGCTACGGCATCACCATGAAAGGGGAGAAGGAGGAGGTCCGCGCCCGTTTCGCCAGCGTGGCGACGCTGGCGGCCTACGTTGCATCGCAACGCGGGCATGCTGCCGCGTGACCGGCGTTTATCGGGAAACACGGAGCCATACCATGACGCACGACGAAATCTTTGCTCGCGTGGCGGCAGTGCTCGATCAGACGTTCGAGATCGATCCTGCACGCATCACGCTCGATGCGCGCCTGTATGACGATCTCGATATCGACAGCATCGATGCCGTGGACCTGCTCGTGAAGATGAAGCCGCTGCTGAACCGGCCGCTTCGGCCGGAGCAGTTCAAGTCGGTCAAGACGGTGCGCGACGTGGTGCAGGCGCTGGCGCAACTGATTGATTCACCTGCCACCGCCTGAGCAGACATGGCATGGCGAAAATGGGGGCTGGGGCTGTTGACGATGGCTTACCCGCTCGTGATCTACTTCGGCTTGCAGCACTACTCGCCGCGCGTGATGGCGCTGGCGCTGGTGGCGCTCGCACTGCTTCGCGCCGGCACGAGCCGCCAGGCAGGCTGGCGCGTCATGGCGCTACTGGCCGGGGGGCTGGCGATTGCAGTGCTGGCTTCCGATCACGCGCTGCCGCTGAAGCTCTATCCCGTGCTGGTCAATGTGGCCATGCTCGGCGTGTTCGGCTGGAGCCTGCGCCATCCGCCGACGATTGTGGAACACCTTGCCCGCCTGCGCGAACCGGACCTGCCGCCGCGCGGCGTGGCCTATACGCGTCGTGTTACGCAGGCCTGGTGTGTTTTCTTCGTTCTGAACGGGACGATCGCCGCTGCCACCGCCCTGGTCGGCAGCGACCGGGTCTGGGCGCTCTATAACGGCGGCATCGCCTATGGGCTGATCGGCCTGATGTTCGTTGGGGAATGGCTCGTGCGTCAGCGTGTCATGTCCGCGCATGCGGAGGGCCATCATGGGTGATCGTTTGCAAGGCGTCGGCGCCGTGATGGCCACGCTGGCCGGGCAGGAACATGCCCGCGCATTCGTTGCGAAGGCGGCGGCGTGGCGGCAGGCATTCTCGGCCACGCCAGGCATGCGCTGGGCGTTGCATATCGAGAGCCCGTCCGAGTTCGCTGCGGCGCTGTTCGGCGCCTGGCACGCAGGCAAGCACGTGGTACTGCCCGGCGATACACGCCCCGAAACACTCGCCGCGCTGCGCGACCAGGTCGATGGCATGGCTGGCGACTATCCGCAGGGCCTGCAGCCGCTGGTGGCGGACGCGGCGTTGGATTGGTCGCACCTTGAGTTGCGGGACACGTGGCTCACGCTATTCACTTCCGGCTCGACCGGTGCGCCGAGCGCGATCGTCAAGCGACTGGCCCAGCTCGACGCAGAGGTGCATGCGCTCGAACAGGCTTTTGGCGCGTCGATTCCGGCCGGCAGCCGCCTGTTGACCACGGTTTCTCATCAGCATATCTACGGCCTGTTGTTTACGGTCCTGTGGCCGCTGGCCGCTGGCCGGCCCTTGCCGGTGGCGCGCCTGGCGTTTCATGAGGAACTGGTTGCCGCTTGCGCAGGCGATCCTGCGCCGGCAGTTCTGGTCAGCAGTCCGGCCCACTTGAAACGGATGCCGGAATCGCTGGACTGGAGCGCCACGCGCGGCGTGGTGCGCGCGGTGTTTTCGTCGGGCGGGCCATTGCCCACGGAGGCCGCTTCTGACGTGCTGCGCCATATCGGGCTGTCGCCAATCGAAGTCTTCGGTAGTTCGGAGACCGGCGGCATCGCGTGGCGTCAGCGTGCCGTGGGGGACGATCGCTGGACGCCTTTGCCAGGTGTGGCATGGCGGCTGGAGGATGGCTTCCTCGCCGTGCGCTCGGCACACCTGGCCGACGATGGCTGGCAGGTGTGCGCCGACCGGGCGCTGCCCGCCAGCCATGGCGGCTTTGTGCTGGCCGGCCGGGCCGACCGCATCGTGAAGATCGAGGAAAAGCGTGTTTCGCTGACCGCAATCGAACAGCGACTGGCCGCGTCACCGCTTGTGCGCGAAGCGCGTGCGCTGTTGATCGACACGGCTGTTGGCACGCGCGTGGGCGCCGCGGTGGTCCTGCATGATGCAGGCCAGGCGATGCGCGATAGCGCGGGGCGCCGGGTGGTGGTTGCCACACTGCGTCGCCATCTTGCCGACAGCGTGGACCCGGTAGCCTTGCCGCGCCGATGGGAGTTCCCGGCTGCGCTGCCATGCAATGCGCAGGGCAAGACCACGGAAGCCATGCTGCGCGAGCTGTTTCGCCGAAGCATGCCGGCGGTGCGCTGGCTGGGGGCGGACGATACGTCCGCCATGGCCGAACTCGATATCACCGAGGATCTTGCGATCTTCGACGGCCATTTCCCAGGTGCGCCGATCGTGCCGGGCGTGGCCCAGGTCGACTGGGTCATGGCGCTTGCCCCGCAGCGCCTGACAGTGCCCCCGCGCCAACGCTTCGCCAGGCTGGATGTGCTGAAATTCCAGGCCGTGATTCGTCCCGGTGCCACCGTTCGGCTTGCACTCACCTGGCAGCCCTCCACATGCGCGCTGGCTTTTCGACTAACCTCCGACGCCGGCTCGCATGCGAGCGGCAAGATCATTTTTCACCCCGCAGTTTCATGACCGCCGTTTTTCGTCCCATCGTGCTGGTACCGGTCTTTGACCACGAGCATGCCATCGAAACCATGGTGGAGGCCATCCTGAGGCATCCGTGGCCCTGCCTGCTGGTCGACGACGGCAGCGGCCCGGCATGCGAGCAGGTCTTGCGTCAGATCGCCGATGCCCATCCCGGGCGCGTACTGTTGATACGCCAGCCTGAGAACCGCGGCAAGGGCGCGGCGATGATGGCCGGCTTCGAGGCAGCCGCCAGGCTTGGCTATACGCACGCGCTGCAGATCGACGCCGACGGGCAGCACAATGCCGGCGACATCCCGCGCTTCCTGGCGCTGGCGCAGGAGAATCCGGCGGCGGTCATCGCGGGCTGCCCGGTCTACGATGATTCGGTGCCGCGCCACCGTTTCTATCTGCGCTACCTCACGCACATCCTCGTGTGGGTCAACACGCTGTCGTTCGAGATCCGCGATTCGATGTGCGGCCTGCGCGTCTATCCGCTCGATGCCGTGACGGCGCTGATGGGCGACGTGCAGCTCGGGCGTCATATGGAGTTCGATACCGAGGTGATCGTGCGCATGTACTGGCGCGGCGCATCGGTCGTGAACGTGCCCACGCGCGTGACGTATCCGACCGACGGCGTCTCGCATTTCCGGCTTTTGCAGGACAACGTGCTGATGACGGGCATGCTGACCCGCCTGTTCTTCGGCATGCTCTGGCGCATGCCGCGCCTGCTATGGCGCAAGGTGCGCCCGGCATGAGTATCGTGCACCCCGAATCCCCACGCGCGGCCGAGCCTACACGATCGCCTCACTGGAGCGCGATCGGCGAAGCCACGTGCGTCTGGGGTATCTGGCTGCTGTACGGCCTGTACCGTGCGTTCGGCCGCCTGTTGTTCCGTGCCGTGATGTATCCAGTGGTGGTGTACTTCTGGATGGCCTATCCGCTGGCGCGGCGTTCATCGCGGGAATATCTGACCCGTGTCGAATCCGCGCAGGGCGCCATCGGCATGCAGCCCACCTGGCGTCATTCGCTGCGGCACCTGTTCTCGTTCGGCGATACGCTGCTGGACAAGCTGCTGGCCATCGGCGGCCGCTATCACTTCGAGCAGGTCTCGAAGGAAGGCGCCGAAGTGCTGCGCAGCCAGATTGCCAGTGGGCAGGGCGGCATCATCATGACGGCCCACGTTGGCTGCCTGGAGCTTTGCCGAGCGATGGCCAACCGCCTGGACGGCCTGCGCCTGACCGTGCTGGTCAACAGCACGCATGCCGAGCGATTCAATCGCATTCTGGCGCGGCTCGATCCCGATTCGATGCTGCAGCTTTACCAGATCGACGATATATCGCCTGCCACGGCACTGGAGCTGTCCGCCCGCATCGAGGCCGGAGAGTTCGTGGCGATCGCTGGCGACCGCGCGCCGGCCCACGGTGGCCGCGCCGTGCGGGTGCCATTTCTCGGCGCGCCGGCGCGCTTTCCCGTGGGGCCTTACGTCTTGGCCAGTCTGCTGAAATGCCCGTTGTTCGCGATGGGCTGCGTGCGTGAGGAGCGCGGGCACCTGATTCGTTTCACCGAGCTGGAGCGCGCCGTGACGCTGCCGAGAGCCACGCGCGAAGCGCGCCTGGGGGCCCTGGCCGCGACCTACGCGCGCTGGCTCGAAGATCTCGTGGCGCGCTCACCGTACGACTGGTTCAACTTCTATGATTTCTGGGCGGACGATCCGATCAGCATCGGCCGCCGTGACATGCAGCAGTCTGCACAGGAACACGATGCCCAACACACTGAGTCATGAAATCACGCTGACGCCAGCCTTTCACGACCTCGATCCGATGAACGTGGTCTGGCACGGCAACTATCTGCGCTACTTCGAGCAGGCGCGCTGTGCGTTGCTGCAGCAGATCGACTACGACTATCCGCAGATGTGCGCTTCCGGCTATGCCTGGCCGATCGTCGACGTGCGCGTCAAGTACGTTCGCCCGCTCCGGTATGGTCAGCCCGTGAAGGTGCGCGCCACGTTCGTGGAATGGGAGAACCGCCTCAGGATCGACTACGAGATGCGCGATGCCGCATCGGGCGAGCGGCTCACGAAGGGCCACTCGATCCAGGTGGCGGTCGACATGGTGACGCAGGAAATGCAGTACGTCAGCCCGCCCGTGTTGCTGCAACGACTTGGAGTGTCCTCATGACGCGTCGGGTTGCTTTGCACGCGATGATTGCACTCGGTGCGATGACCGTGCTGCCGGCGCACGCCGAGGACCTGTCCGCCGCCGTGATCGCGCGCCTGTCGGATGCGCCGGTCATCCACGGGCAGTTCGAGCAGACGCGCCGACTGGCCGGTTTCAGCAATCCGCTGGTCTCGCGCGGAGATTTTGTGCTGGCGCGTGGCAGAGGCGTGGTCTGGACCACGCGGGAACCACTGGCATCGAGCCTGCTGGTTACGCCCGAGAAGCTGGTGGTGCGCGGTGCCGACGGCAAGGTCCAGCAGCAGATGCAGGCCGACGCCCAGCCCGCGATGCGCATGGTCGGGGAATCGATGATTGCCGTATTGCGGGGCGATCTGCGCAGCCTGGGCACGCGGTTCAATGTGACCGGCAAGCTCGTCGGCAAGTCGGGATGGACGCTGACATTGACGCCGACCGATGCTGGCGTGCGGCGCGCTTTCGTCCGTATTGACCTGGCCGGGGACCGCTTCGTGCGTGACGTGAGGCTCGAGGAAGCCAGTGGCGACAGCACGGTAGTCAGGATGATCGACCCCGCTGGCGCGGACAGGCTCAGTCCTTCGGAGGAACAACGTTTTGAATGAGTTGGCGCACGGTATCCCGATGCAGGGCGGGCTCAGCCGCCGCGAGCGACTGCTGGCCATCGGCTGGCTGTTGCTGGTAATCGCACTGGTCGCGCATCAGGTGCAGTTCTGGCGAGCGTCGCGACTCGATACGGACGTGATGGCGCTGCTGCCCACCAGCGAGCGGACCGCCACGGCCGACCGCGTCTTGCGGCAACTGACCGACGGCGTGTCACGCGAGATCGTGGTCCTGGTGGGCGGCTCGGACTGGGCGCGCACGCGCGCCGCGGCACAGCGCTTCAGTCAGGCGACGGCCAGCGGCAGCGCGTTGCTGAAGCCAGTCGACAAGATTGCCGCGTTCGATTTCGACGCGGCGCTGGCGTTCTACCGGCCATGGCGCGACCGTCTTCTGACTGATACGCAACGCGAGCAATTGCGGACCACGGATGCCGATACGCTTGCGCGGCAGGCGCTGACGCGCCTCTATCAGTTCTCCACCGGCCCCCGGCTGACCGACTGGGCGTCCGACCCGCTTGGCCTGTGGCAGGACTGGTGGTTGTCTCGTGCCGCCGTGACCCGCGTGCACGAGCGCGACGGCCTGGCTACGGTGACCGGTGACGGCAAGGACTGGGTCCTGCTCACGTACCGCATCACCAAGCCCGCCTTTTCGCCCAATGGCAACACCGACTACGGCGATCTGCTGCACGTGGCGGAGGCGGCTGCTCGACAGGGCGATGATGGCGTGCGGGTAGTGGCGGCCGGCATTCCGCTGCATGCGGAAGCGGCCGCGGCGCAGGCCAACTGGGAAATGAACGTGATCGGCTGGGGCTCGCTCGCTGCCGTGTTGCTGCTCGTGTGGCTGGCCTTCCGTTCGTTGCGGCCCATCGTGCTGGTCGGGGTGTCGCTGCTGATCGGTACGGCCGCGGCGATCTCCGGAACGGCTATCGTGTTCGATCGCGTCCACCTGATCACGCTGGTATTCGGCGCCAGCCTGGTCGGCGTGGCCGAGGATTTCGGCATCCACTACTTCGTGACGCGCCAGGCCATGCCGCGTGCCACGCCGCCCGCGGTCATGCGCTTTCTGGCGCCAGGCCTGGCGCTGGCGCTGTCGACGAGCGTGGTGGCCTATCTTGCGCTCGGGATCGCACCATTCCCCGGGTTGCGCCAGATGGCGCTGTTCTCGGCTGTTGGTCTGATCACCGCGTTCCTGACCGTACTGTTCTGGTTTCCGTTGCTGGACCGGGGGAATCTGCGGCCCACGCGCCTGTCGACATGGCTTGCGGACAGCCTGGCGCGCTGGCCGTACGCACGCAATGACCGGCGCACCTGGCTTGGGCTTGCCGCGCTGATGCTGTTCATCGTCACGGGGATCTGGCAAGTGCGGGTTGCCGATGACATTCGCCAGCTCCAGAGCTCGCCGGCTGCGCTGATCGACGCACAGCGTATTGCAGGGCGCCTGCTGGGCTCGCCGAGCCCCGCCCAGTTCATCCTGGTGCGTGGCGCAACGCCGGATGAGGTGCTTGCGCGGGAAGAGGCCGTCAAGGCAGCTCTGGCCGGACCGATCCAACGCGGCGATCTGGCGGGATTCATCGCGATCTCGGACTGGGTGCCATCCGCTGCCCGGCAGCGTGCCGACGCGGCATTGGCCGACCGGCAGTCCGCGGCCATCCGTGAGCGCGTGGCCAGTACGCTCGGCGGAGCGATCGCCGCGCCCCCGGCCTCCACGGCTTCGACCGGCGACGCGGTGCTGACGCTTTCATCGTGGCTCGCGCAGCCGGTTTCGGAGACGCTGCGGCAACTGTGGCTCGGTCACGAGGGCAACGGCTACGCGAGCGTGATGCTGTTGCGTGGTCTTGACCATGCATCGGCGATACCGGGCATTGCCGCGTCAGTGCGGCAGGTGCCGGGCGCTGAGTGGGTCGACCGCGTGGCGGACATTTCGTACCTGCTGCATCACTACCGCGTGCTGATGAGCTGGTTCCTCGTGGCCGGTGCCGTGGGCGTGGCACTGCTGCTGGCGTGGCGTTACGGCCGCTCCGGCTGGCGCGCACTCGTGCCAACGCTGCTGGCGGCCGCGTTCAGCGTTGCCGTGCTGGGCTGGACGGGTGTGCCGCTGCAACTGTTCTCCGTACTCGCGTTGGCGCTGCTGCTGGGCGTGGGCGTGGACTACGGCATTTTCCTGCTCGAACATCCGGGCGATGGCGAGTCGTGGACCGCCATCGTGCTCGGGGCGGCCAGTACGCTGCTGGCGTTCGGGCTGCTCGCGTTGTCGTCGACACCTGCGCTACACGCGTTTGGCGCGACGATGCTGTCAGGCGTGGGTGCGGTCTGGGTGATGTCGCCGTGGTTCAGGCCGCTGCCCGGAAACGTATCGCATCAGACCAATAGGGAAGGATCGCAATGAAGAAAGAAAAGGTGGATGTACTGATCGTCGGCGCGGGCCCGGCGGGCTCCGTGGCGGCCGGACTGTTGCGCCGCCGCGGCATTGGCGTGCTGGTGATCGAAAAGGAAACGTTCCCGCGCTTCTCGATTGGCGAGAGCCTGCTGCCGCAGAGCATGGCCTATATCGAGGAAGCCGGCATGCTGCAGGCTGTGGTGGAGGCGGGCTTCCAGTACAAGAACGGCGCAGCGTTCGCGCGCGGCGATCGCTATACCGATTTCGATTTTCGCGAGAAATTCTCGCCGGGGTGGGGCACCACCTATCAGGTGCAGCGCGCGCATTTCGATGACGTGCTGATTCGCGAGGCCCAGAAGCAGGGCGCCGAAGTGCGCTTTCGTCACGTCGTGGAAGCGGTCGACGTCAGCGGTGCGGCGCCGGTCGTCACGGTACGCGACCCGGATGGCAACGCCTATGTGGTCGAGCCACGCTACCTGCTCGATGCCTCGGGCTTCGGCCGGGTCCTGCCGCGTCTGCTGGACCTGGAGTCGCCATCGAACTTTCCGGTGCGCGCGGCCATCTTCACGCACGTCGCCGACAGGATTCCCGCAGGCACTTTCGATCGCAACAAGATCCGTGTCGGCGTTCATCCGGAACACGTTGACGTCTGGTACTGGACCATCCCGTTCTCCAACGGCCGCTGCTCGCAAGGCGTGGTGGCCGAGAAGAGCTTCCTCGACCGCTATGCCGGCGACGAGATGACGCGCCTCAAGACGCTGGTAGGCGAAGAGCCGGGCCTGGCGAAGCTGCTGAAGGATGCCGAGTGGGACACCCCGGCGCGCCAGATCGTCGGCTACTCGGCCAACGTCAGTTCGCTGTGGGGCAATGGCTATGCGCTGCTGGGCAATGCGGGCGAGTTCCTCGATCCCGTCTTCTCGTCGGGCGTGACCATCGCATTCAAGTCGGCGAGCCTGGCCACCGCCTGTGTGGCGCGTCAGCTCGATGGTGAAACGGTGGACTGGGAGGCCGATTACGCCCGGCCGCTGAGGGCCGGTGTGGACTGCTTCCGCGCGTTCGTGGAGGCCTGGTACGAAGGCAGCTTCCAGAAGCTGATCTTCCATCCAGACGCTCCCGCGGATATTCGCGGCATGATCTCGTCCATCCTTGCGGGTTACGCCTGGGACCTCAAGAATCCGTTCGTGAGCGATTCGCGGCGGCGCCTGAGCGTACTGGAGCAGCTTTGCGACGCCTGAGTCTTTCCTCCTTCCGGGGCTTCCTCACGGCCGCTGCCATGCTGGTGGCGCTGGCCGGTTGCGCAACCGTTGCCCCGACGCAGACGGACGTGCCGCTGTTGCGCCTGCCACCTGCTTCGCTGGGCAGGACGCTGAATCTGCAGCAGCAGATCACGGTGCAGTTTCCGTCGCCGCAGGGGGAGCAGACACGCGACATGATCGCGTTGCTGGAAGCCGATGCCTCGCATACGCGGCTGGCCGCGGTCGCCGGTGGGCAGGTGCTGGCGCGTATCGACTGGGACGGCCACGACCTGCACGTGACGCGTGCCCCGTGGGCGCCCGATGAGCTCAAGCCCGAGCGCATCCTTAGCGATCTGCAACTGTCGTTGTGGCCCGTCGATGCGATTCAGGCAGCGCTGCCGGGCGGCTGGTATATCGATGTGATGCCGGGTATGCGTCGCCTGCGCAGCGGCAACGAGGTGGTCGCCGAGGTGCGCTATCCCGATGCCGCCACCACGCTGTTCACGCAGCGGCGCGACGGTTACCGGCTGACCATTCGTACGCTGCAGGACGGAGGCAGAACGCCATGACGATCTATCTCAATGCGATGAACGTGATCTGTGCGCTCGGCAGCGGCAGCGACGCCGTGCGCGCCGGACTGTGGCGCAGCGACGGACCGTCGGGTGGCGAGACCACCGATCGCTATACGCCGGGTACCCCATTGCATCTGGGCACCGTCAGCGAGCCGATTGCTGCCGCGGACCTGCCGCCTGGCACGGCAATTGAACTGGCCAGCCGCAACAACGCGATGCTGGAGCGCACGCTGGCCGGATTGCGACCGGCGGTGGACGCTGCCCTCGCAACAGTGCGCCCGACGCGTGTGGCGATCGTGCTTGGCACCAGCACCTCCGGCATCTACGAGGGCGAGTGCGCCGTGCAGGCGCATGCGACGAAAGGCGTGTGGCCCGCGCAGTTTCACTACAGCCAGCAGGAGCTGGGCTCGCCGGCCAGCTACCTGGCACAGCGGCTGGGCGTCGGCGGACCTGCCTTCGTGATTTCCACGGCTTGCTCGTCCAGTGCCAAGGCAATGGCGGCAGCGGCGAGGTTGCTCGAACACGGCATTGTCGATGCGGCGATTGCCGGTGGCGTCGACACGCTGTGCTCGTTCACGATCTCCGGATTTCTTTCGCTCGATTCGGTGAGCGCGGCACGTTGCAACCCGATGTCGGTGCATCGGAGTGGGATCAACCTCGGCGAAGGCGCCGCGCTATTCCTGATGTCGCGCGAGGCCGGCCCCGTCCGCCTGACGGGCTGGGGCGAAACTTCGGACGCGCATCACATGTCCGCGCCCGATCCATCCGGTGCCGGTGCGCGGGTTGCGATGCGGCAGGCCCTGGCCCGCGCAGGCCTGCGCGCGGCCGACATCGACTACCTGAACCTTCACGGCACGGCCACCGAGCAGAACGACGTGATGGAAGCGCGTGCCGTGGCCGACCTGTTCGGTCTCGACGTGCCGGTCAGTTCGACCAAGCCACAGACCGGCCATACGCTAGGCGCGGCTGGCGCCGTGGAATCGGCGTTGATGTACCTGACGTTGACCGACAACCCGCAGGGCCGCCTGCCGCCGCATTGGTGGGATGGCGCCGTCGATCCTGCGCTGGCCCCGCTGCATCTGGTTGGCGCCGACGAGGCGCTGGGCAGGCCGGTGCGGCACGTGATGAGCAACTCGTTCGCGTTTGGCGGCAGCAATTGCGTGCTGGTGATGGGAGAGGGCTGAAGATGACCGCGCCCGAACCGTTATCGAAGCCACTGCAGGGGCGGGAACGGATGCCGCCGGTGGCGGAGGTCGTGCCGCATGCCGGCGCGATGCGGCTGATCGACGAATTGCTTGAGGCGGATGCCACGGCGTGCGCGGCGCGCGCCACGGTCAGGCCAACGCAGCTGTTTGTCGACGACGCGGGCATGCCGGCGTGGATCGGCATCGAGTACATGGCGCAGACGATCGCGGCCTGGGCCGGCGTGCAGGCGCGTGGATCGGGATGCAAGCCCGGCCCCGGCTTCCTGCTGGGCTCGCGCCGCTATGTGAGCGACGTGGCGGCGTTTCCAGTGGGCAGCGAATTGACCGTTCGCGTGCATCTCGAGACATCGGGGGACGACGGCCTTTCGATGTTCGCCTGCACACTGGCCATGGATGGCCGCGAGGTCGCGCGGGCCACGGTTTCGGTATTCCAGCCTGCCGATGCGCAGGCATTCATCGAGGGGCAGCAGACATGACAACCCAGTCCGTGCTTGTCACGGGATCATCGCGTGGCATCGGCCGCGCCATTGCGCTGCGCCTCGCACGTGACGGCTACGACGTGGTGATTCATTGCCGCGCACGCCGCCACGAAGCTGATTCGGTGGCCGACGCCGTGCGCGCGTTCGGCCGCAACGCACGTGTGCTGAGCTTCGACGTCAGCCAGCGCGACGCCGCGGCCAGCGTGCTGCTGGGCGATATCGAGCAGCACGGCTGCTACTACGGCGTGGTCTGCAACGCGGGCCTGGCGCGCGATGCGGCGTTTCCGGCCATGAGCGGCGAGGATTGGGACGAGGTGATCCACACCAACCTCGATGCGTTCTACAACGTGCTCAATCCCGTGGTGCTGCCAATGGTGCAGCGGCGGCGGCCCGGCCGGATCGTCACGCTTTCGTCGGCGTCCGGGATCGTCGGCAATCGCGGCCAGACCAACTACAGCGCGGCCAAGGCCGGCATCATCGGTGCCACCAAGGCGCTGGCGATCGAACTGGCCAAGCGCCAGATCACGGTGAATTGCGTGGCGCCTGGCCTGATCGATACCGAGATGGTCGAGGAACACGTGCGCGAGGAAGCCCTCAAGCTGATCCCCGCCCGGCGCATGGGAACCCCGGATGAGGTGGCGGCCACGGTGGCGTTCCTGATGTCACCAGACGCCGGCTACATTACGCGGCAGGTGATTTCGGTGAACGGGGGCATGTTCGGATGAAGCGGGTGGTGGTGACCGGGGCCAGTGCAATCAGTGCGATCGGCAATGACTGGGCCACGGTGCGCAGGCACCTGGCCAGCGGCCGGAACGCTGTCGTGCGGATGCCGGAGTGGGGCGAGATTCGCGGCCTCAACACGCAGCTTGCCGCCCCGGTGCCACCGTTCACGCTGCCGCCACACTACACGCGCAAGCGCACGCGGACCATGGGCCGCGTTTCGCTGATGGCGGTGCTGGCCACTGAAGCCGCCCTGGCCGATGCGGGCCTGACCGGGCATCCTTTGGTCACAGGCGGGCAGATGGGCATCGCGTATGGATCGTCGACCGGCACGCCGTCAGCAGTGCAGGATTTTGCGCGGATGATGAGCGAGCGCACCACTGAAGGCGTGAACGGCACCACGTATATCCGCATGATGCCCCACACCGCCGCCGTGAATATCGGCGTGTTCTTTGGCGTCAAGGGGCGAATCCTGACGACTTCGAGCGCGTGCACTTCCGGCAGCCACGGTATCGGGTATGCCTACGAGATGATCCGCATGGGCCGGCAGGTAGCGATGCTGGCGGGCGGCGCCGAGGAGCTCGATGCCACGGAGGCAGCGGTCTTCGATACGCTGTTTGCCACTAGCACACGCAACGACTCGCCCGAGGCGACACCCCGCCCGTTCGATGCCGGCCGCGACGGCCTGGTGCTGGGCGAGGGCGCCTGCACGCTGGTGCTCGAAGAGCTCGAGCATGCGCGACAACGTGGCGCCCCGATCCTGGCGGAGGTCGTCGGCTATGGCACCAACAGCGACGGCGTGCATGTGACCCAGGCCCATACCGGCACGATGGCGCTGGCCATGCGCATGGCGCTGGACGATGCGGGCCTCGTGCCGGAGCAGATCGGCTACGTCAACGCGCATGGCACCGCGACGGAGCAGGGCGATATCGCCGAATCCCACGCCACGCACGCGGTGTTCGGCTCGCGCATGCCGATCAGTTCGCTGAAGAGCTACCTGGGGCATACGCTGGGGGCCTGTGGCGCGCTGGAGGCGTGGATGACGATCGAGATGATGCGGGACGGCTGGTTTGCCCCGACGATCAATCTTGAAAGTCCGGACCCGCGCTGCGCCCAGTTGGACTACATCATGGGGGACGGCCGCCATATCGACACCGGATGCGTGATGAGCAACAATTTCGCATTTGGCGGCATCAACACTTCGCTGGTCTTCCGCCGCTGGAACGACTGACACTTCCCCCTCGTCATTTTTCATGCCGCTCGCACTGCGTACCGGATCTGTGATCGCCTTCGCGGCAATGGCGCCGCCCGTAAGCCGCTGGATGTCGCCGGAGGAACTGGCGCGTCTGGCCGCGATGCGTGCCCAGGCGCGCGCCGAACAGTTTGCCGCCGGCCGCTGGCTCGCGCGCCGGCTGCTGGCGGTGACGTTCGGTGGCGAGGCGTCCGATTGGGCGCTATCGGCCGCCGAGGACGCGCCGCCGATCGCGACGCATACCAGCGGTGCGGTCGGGCTGCCGCTATTCGTTTCGATCGCACATTCGGGTGATTGCCTGGCCTGCGCGGTGTCCGATACGCCCGTCGGCGTCGATATCGAGCAACTGCAGCCGCGCCGCCACCTCGATACGCTGATCGAGGCCACCACGACCGAGGCCGAACGCGCGGCGCTACCGGAACTGTTGCCGGAGAGCGAAGACGAGGCACGGCTCGCAACGTTTTTTCAGCTCTGGACCCTGAAGGAAGCGTGGATCAAGTGCCACGGCGGCAACCTGTTCCAGACCATGATGGGGCACGTGGTGGAGGCACTGCCGGCACCGATGTCCCAGGCCAACGGCGTGACGTGGCGCCGCGACGATGCCGTGCTGGCACTGGTGGCCTCCGCGCCGGTGGATGCGCTGGGCCTGCCCGAGGCCGCCGGTTGGCGCCTGCGCGAGCGTGAATCGGCCGACTGACGCGGCCCGGTTTCTCCCCAGATAGGCGCAGACAGCGCGCAGTTTCGCCGCATGGTGCTCCAGGTGCGGGGCGATCCGGTAGACCCGCCCGGGCAATCGAGATCGCATAACTCTCCCATCGGACCTGGATACAACCTATGCGTTGTAAATACGTTTTACAACGCATAGGTTGTATCTTGAATTTACAGCCCATAAGTAGTAAAACGCTTTTACAACCTATGAGTTGTCAGTCCCGATGCCAGACTCCGCATGACCACGACCTATCCGATCCGCATCCTCAGCCAGTTACGCCCGATCCTGCAGGGCTTCCGCAAGTCGCATGGCCTGACGCAGGCCGAACTCGCGGCAAGGCTTGGCGTCAGCCAGCAGAGCTACGCACGGCTGGAAGCCAATCCGGGCCGAGCGAGCATGGCGCGCATCCTGACCGTGCTGCAGGCGCTGGAAGTGGAACTGGTGCTCTCACCGCGCGGCAGGACCGCGCCGGCCGAGCCCCAGCAGAAGAACGGCAATAGCAGAAATAACGAGGACTGGTAATGGGACGACGTCCCCTCAGGCGCCGGCTGGGCGTCTGGATGAACGGGCTCTTCACGGGCATCTGGGAGCAGGGCACAGACGGCGAATCATTCACGTACGACGCAAGCTGGATGGACAGTGCGCAGGGGCGACCGCTCTCGCTGTCGCTACCGTTCCGCTCCGGCGGCGAGCCGTACCGGGGGCGGATCGTCACCGATTACTTCGACAACCTGCTGCCCGACAGCGACGCGATCCGCCGCCGCCTGGCGTAGCGTTACCGCACGCAAGGTACCGGGCCGTTCGACCTGCTGTCCGCACTCGGCCGCGATTGCGTGGGCGCGCTGCAGTTGTTGCCAGCGGACGCCGAGCCAGAAGCGCTGCATTCGATCGACGCCACGCCGCTCGATGACGCCGGAATCGCACGGCTGCTGCGAGACACCACGCGGCGGGTGCCGCTCGGCCAGCATGCCGAAGACGACGACCTGCGCCTGTCGCTGGTGGTGGAGCGCTTCGACCGGCGCCTGGCGCCGGATGAGCGCTGGATCATCCGCCTGCCCCAGGAGGACTTCTGCCAGGCGCTCGGTATCTCCGCGTTGTCCAAGTACCAGGCCGATGGCGGGCCCGGCATCGCCGACATCATGACCGTGCTGGCCGGCTCCGAAGCCGCAGCCCATGACCGGCGCAACTTTTTCAAGACCCAGATCCTGTTCTGGCTGCTGGCGGCTACCGACGGCCACGCCAAGAATTTCAGCCTGTCGATCGGGCCGGGCGGCCGATACTGGTCGACCCCGCTCTACGACGTGCTTTCCGCTTACCCGATCCTGGGGGGCGGCGCCAACCAGATTGCTCCGCAGAAAGCCCGGCTCGCGATGGCGGTGCGGGGTAGCCAGAACCACTACCGGCTCGCGCAGATCGTGCCGCGCCACTGGTTCGAGCAGGGGCGGCAGGTGGGAATGACCGTCGACGACGTGGAGGCGATTCTGGCGGAATTGGCGGCTGCCACGGAGTCGGCGATCGGGCAAACCGCCGCGGCGCTGCCGCCGGGCTTTCCGGCCGACGTCGCCGAGACCGTGTTCGCGGGGCTGCGCGCGCAGGTTCGCAGACTCGGCTAGAGTGAAGTGGTGGGAGCTTGCGTCACGTCAATGCGTGGGTGAGCTTGCCACCTAAAGTGACGTGTGAGATTCCTCGCCACCCCGGCGAGGAATGCAGATTGCCAGATCGCGTAGATCCCTTCCCGTAGATCCCATAGGAGTCCCACATGTACCGCCAAATCATGGTCCCGATTGACGATAGCCATTGCTCGTCACGTGCGCTGGACGAAGCCGTCCGGATGGCCCGCGCCACCGGCGCGCATCTGGAAATCGTCCATGTCATCGACTATGGCTTCCTGAGGATCAAGGCCCATTCGGACGAGATCGCGGAGCAGCGTCAGCATCGCGTCGAGGCTGGCAAGGCCCTGCTGGCCAAGGCCTCGCATCACGCCGAGCGCGCTGGCATCGCGTTCTCGGAGAGGCTGATCGACGACATGTCCACACTTGGCGACGTCGCGAACCGGTTGATTCACGATCTTCAGGACAGCAAGCCCGACCTGGTCGTCATTGGCACCCACGGCAACAGCGGGCTACAACGTGTCGTGCTGGGCAGCGTTGCCGAAACCCTGGTGCGGCACGGCTCAGTTCCGGTGCTGGTCGTCCGGGGCGACATTCCGCTGGCCGAACAGGCGGGAGCCGCGCAGCAAGCCGCCTCGGCGTAGCCCGCTGCGGTCATCCGCAAGTCGCCAGTGCGCCTGAAGGCCGACCTTGAGGTTGCGCCAGGCGCGCTTTCAAGCCTTCGGCCTGCCGCTGTCCTGATCGCTCCTGTGACGCATTCAAGCCAGCTGCTTTCGGGATAGAGGTCCGAACGTGACTTGCCGGATTGAATCGGCGCCACCAGCCAAGCCACTAGACGGATGGCAAAAAGATACGTCGGCGGCACAGGGCGGCCGCCGAGCATGGGGAGCGATTGCCGGCGCTTGGACCGGCAACCGGTTTGTGGAGTGCCTGACGCTGCCTGAGCGCCAGGCGCTACTTCTGACCTGCCGCTGCGTGGGCCGCTGCGATCGCTGCGTCACGCTCCTTGGCGGCAGCGGCCTTGGCCTCGTCGTAGATCTTCTTCGCCTCGGCTACCTTCTGGTTGTAGACCTTCCTCGCCGCGGCAACTTCCTGACGCATCTTCACGATGGCGTCGTTGTGTGCCGGTGCCGCCGCGCCGGATGCCGATTGCGCCCAGGCGGGAGCCGTGCAAAGTGTCGCGGAAACCATAAGTAGTGTCGCAAGGTATTTCATTCGCTTCTCCCATCGTTGTCGAGAATCACCATAGTCAGAAGCGTCAGGTATCTCCATTGGCCCAAAGCCCAACTGTGACCGGCACGTCGCACGCCTGGCCGTCCGGAAAGTGGCCAATATTTATGGCGGATTAAGAGGGGAGGACTAGATCAAACGCTGTAGGCCTGCGGTATTGGAATGTCCGGCGAACCGTCTACACTCCACAGACTTCCATCGCGAAGGACACGCCATGTATCTCGCACCCGGAGCAGTAGCCGATCGTTCAAGCCCGGCCATACCCGCTGCTCGCGAGCCTCGCGCGGCAGGGCGCCCGGTATCCGGGGAGCGCGCCATCGAGCGTATTGCCGAGACCTATGGCGTACCCAGGGACGTGGTCCGCCGCGAGTTCTGGGACGCGTGGTGCTCGCTGACGTCCGACGCGAGGATCCTCGATTACGTGGTGGTGCTGGCGGAAAGGCGCGTCGTCGCGATACTGCGCGGAAAACGCCCGCCCGGCGAACACTGAGCTCGCACTGAGCGGGTGGCCTTGTCAGGCCCCGTACATCATCCGCGCCTGCGCATCACCAGATAGAGCCCGGCTGCCGCCAGCGCCATCCCCGGCCAGGCCATCGGTGGAATCGATTCGCCTAGCACCACGAGCGCGATCACCGTCGTCGTGGGTGGAACCAGGAAGAACAGCGCCGATACTCTTGATGCCTCGCCATGGCGGATCATCGCCAGCAGCAGAGAGATGGCGACGATGGAATTGCCGACTACAAGGTACGCAAGCGACCCGACCAGTTCCGGGGTCCATTCGATGCGCATCGGTTCCAGCGCAAACGCCAGCGGCGCCGTGACAGCCAGGCCCACCGCGTACTGCACGGTGTTGGACAGCACGGGATGCACCGCCGTACCGAACCGTTTCTCCCATAGCGTGCCGCTTGTCATGGCCAGCAGCGCCAGCACGGCAAACGCCAGCGCGGCCGGAGATGCCACGTCGATCGATGACTTCGCCGTGATGACCATGATCGCGCCTGCCACGCCCATGGCCAGGCCGATCCACTGCATCCTGTCCACGCGCTCGCCGGCGATGGCCGGTGCCAGCAGGCCCACAAGGATGGGCTGCTGCGAAGTGACCAGTGCCACCGCGCCGGCCGACATGCCGTACTTGAGGCTCAGGTAGGTGAACGAGAAATAGCCGGCCTGGATCAGCAGACCCACCACGCCCAGATGGAGCCACGGCTTGATGCCAGTGGGGAGAGCGGGCCTGAGCCACAGGCACGGTCCGATCAGCAGCCCGACGACGCACGCATATCGCAGGGCCAGGAAGGTCAGCGGATCGGCATGGCGCAGGCCGAGCTTGAGAAAGACGAAGCCGCTGGACCACAGCAGCAGGAACAGCGCGGGGGCTGCGCGAAGCCACGGCGGATTTGCTGGCGCGTACGTCGTGCGTTCTGGCATCGCATGCCCTGCGGTGAGCGGAAATGAGGCGACAGTAGCATTTCCGGCTTCCGTCGCCTACCGGCGACCGGTCAGAGTGCGGCCTGCGCCAGCGCTGCGTCGGCCGTCGTCCTTTCCGTGCCGGCAGTCCCGGCCGCCGCTGTCAGCCGCCTGTACCGGCCAAGCGCCCACAACGGGAAGTAGGCGGTGTACCCGTGGTACTTCAGATGGAAGATCCGCGGAAAGCCAGGCGCGTTGTGATACGGATGCGTCCAGAACCCATCGTCGTTCTGCACATCGATCAGGTACGCTGCGCCGCGATGCACCGAGTCCGAGTCGGCTTCGCCGATCGCCATCTGGCCAAGCATGGCCCACGCGGTCTGCTCGGCCATGCTGCCGTCCTCATGGGTGCCCGCCAGTTCGGGGCGCGAATAGCTATCGTTTGTCTC
>JAFAJB010000162.1 GCA_019236395.1 Cupriavidus sp. | reverse complement strand
TAAAACCAGAGCGGAGACCTGTCAACCTTTCCGCCCATGTGCGCAGAGGCCGCAACGGCCCCCCACCCATCGTCTGACTGGCTTGTTCCGAGCGCTACCGCGGCTTCCAATGCTGTGGCTATTGCAGCACTATCGGCGTCGAATATGGCTGCGTCCACCGATACCTATCCTTTCGGATAGGTGGGGTGAGCTCCACAAAATCCATCCCTTCTGACGGTGCCTGCGATCGCGCCTGAGCCTACTGTATGGGCCAGGCCAAGTCAGTTCGCGTCGATTCAACGCGGACCCCTTGGTGATCAAGCTGCGTCACGCAGCGGCGAATTACGCCACTCCAAAGACTTACCAAAGGAAGAGACGAAATGGAGCGCAAACCGCGGATTCTGGGTATTGACGCCGGCGGCACGATGACTGACACGTTCGTGGTCGACGACACCGGTGCGTTTATTGTAGGGAAGGCGCAAACCACTCCGCACGATGAAGCCATCGGCTTCATGCAGTCGGTGGAGGACGCGATGCGCCAGTGGGGCCTTGGCGTGTCCGAAGGTTTAAGCCAGATCCGTACCGGCATCTTCTCTGGCACCGCCATGCTGAACCGCCTCTTGGAGCGCAAGGGCAGCAAGGTTGGCATCATCGTCAGCGGCGGCATGGAGGACTACCTGCGGATGGAGCGCGGGGTGCAGACTTATCTTGGCTACAGTTTCTCCGACCGGATTCATACTGCCACACACCACCATAACGAGCCCCTGGTCCCGCGCAGCCGCATCCACGGTATTCGTGGCCGGATCAATGTCTTCGGCAAGGAAGTCATTCCCTTGTACGAGCACGAAGTTCGCCAGGCCGTGGAGGCGTTGCTCAAGGACGAGGTTGAAGCGATCGTCGTATGCCTGCTCTTCTCCTACAAGAACGGAGAGCACGAACAGCGCGTCAAGGCCATCGCCGAGGAGGTGATGGCGGCACGCAACTCGTCGGCCAAGCTCTTTCTGTCGAGCGAACTCTATCCGATGCGCCAGGACTTTCCGCGCCTCAATTCGACGCTCATTGAAGCCTATGCCGCAGAGCCCTCGCGCAACACGCTTGGTAACGTGAAAAAGCGGCTGGCCGATGCGGGCGCCGCGTTCGATATTCGCGTAATGGCCAGTCACGGCGGATCGGTGTCTACCGAAGCTCGTGCCCTCGCTCGGACGCTAATCAGCGGCCCGATTGGCGGCGTGATTGGATCACGCTACCTCGGCGCAAAGATGGGCATCAAGAACATTGCATGCTCGGACATTGGTGGCACTTCGTTCGACCTCGCGCTGATTACCGATGGTGAGTTCGCCATCAAGCAGAATCCGGACATGGCGCGTTTCCTGCTGACCATGCCGCTGGTGCGTATCGACTCGGTCGGTGCAGGCACCGGCTCCTTCGTGCGCGTTAATCCCACCAGCAGCCGTATCGAAATCGGTCCGGACAGTGCGGGGTCACGGATCGGCACGAGCTGGCCAGAAGGCGGCGTGTCTACCGTGACGATCACCGACTGCAATGTCGTGCTCGGCTATGTCAATCCGGACTTCTTCCTCGGTGGCGATGTGGTGCTCGATCGCGAGCGCGCGATCCGATGCGTTCGTGAGCAGCTCGCGGAGCCGCTTGGCATCGACGTGTATCGTGCAGCGGCCGGTGTGCTGGAATTGTTCGAGGATCACCTGCGCAATAGCTTGCTGAGCGAAATCATTGGCAAGGGCTATGGGCCAGAAACGTTTGCATGCCTATCGTATGGTGGCGGTGGTCCCCTGCACGTAGCGGGTTACACCGACGGCATCGCTTTCGAAGACATTCTTATTCCTGCGTGGGCGCCAGGTTTCTCTGCCTTCGGTTGTGCCTGCGGCGATTACGAGTATCGGGTCGACCGTCAACTCGATATGCCGTTGCTGCCGACCATGGATGGCGACGCGCGCAGTGCGCTTGCTACGGCGATCAATTCTGCCTGGAGCGAAATGGCCGATCAGGTTGCGGAAGATTTTGCCAAGAGCGGCGTCACACGCGACCGGATCGCGTTCAAGCCGGGCGTGCGGATGCTGTACCACGGTCAGTTGAACGACCTAGAGATCGTTTCGCCGCTTGCGCAGCTCGACTCCGCCGAAGACCTTGACCGGCTCAGCGATGCCTTCGAGGCCCTCTACGGGCAAGTATATGGACTTGCCGCACGCACGCCGCAGTTCGGCTACTTCATCACCAGCTTGGTGATGCGCGGTGTCACCGACGTTGAGAAACCGGTGCTTCCGCGGGAAGCACTGAAGGGCCCCGACGAGTGGAAGGGATCCGCGATCAAGGGCGGCCGGGACATCTATTGGAATGGTGAGTGGGAAAACGCCGCGATCATCGATCTGCTGCAGTTGCCCGCCGGTAGTGTGGTGGACGGGCCCGCCGTGGTTGAGTCGCCCTCTTCGACGATGCTCGTTCCGCCGGGCCGCTCCGTCCGACTTGATGAACACCGCGTCTTCCACATGAGCACGAGTGCAGCGATCAAGGCCCTGGAAGCAACCCGTTGACCGCCCGACACTTCGTCATTGAACTTGCCACCCAAAAAAGGATGGAGACATGAAGCTTACTGACTATTCCGGTGACCTGATGGTCGCCCGCGGCATCGGCTATGAAGGAAAGCCGATCGCACAAGCGCTCGAAGACAGCGAGCAGATCTTTCGCCAGACCGGCTGCTATCAGGGCGTACGGGAACTGCCTCTCAAATCCGCCGACCCGATCCGCTTCGAGAAGATCGCATCGCGGCTGCGCGGCGCGCTGGTTGGCGCGCGCGAGACGGCCTTGAATATCTCTGCCTCGCCTATCGTTCGAGAGATCGGTGAACTGTGTTTCGGTCTGTATACGCCGGAAGGCGACTCGGTGACCTTGTCGACCGGCATCATGGCCCACATCCATACGATGTCCGAGGCCATCAAGCATATGGTTCGTAGCGGCTACGAGACGAACCCGGGGATCGCCGATGGTGACATCTTCATCAACAACGATCCACACATCGGCGATGTCCATACGGCGGATGTGCAGCAATTCGTGCCGATCTTCTGGCAGGGCGAACTGATCGCTTGGGCCGCCGGCGTGACCCACGAGCTTGACGTCGGCGCCGCCCAGCCCTCGGGCATGCCAATGGGCAGCACTACCCGATTCGAAGACGGCTGGATTCTGTCGTGCGAAAAGGTGGGGAGCAAGGACGAACTGCGCCGGGACTACCAGTACCGCTCGCAAACAGCCACTCGCATGCCTTTCTATTGGGTGCTGGATGAGAAGTGCCGTATTGCCGGTTGCCATCTCGTCCGCAAGGCGGTCCTGAGCCTGGTGGAGGCCGAGGGTATCGACACCTTCCGCCAGTTTTGTCGTGAGGCAATCGAGGACACTCGGCGGTCTTTCGTCACCCGCATGAAGTCCATGACCGTGCCTGGCACCTACCGCTTCGGCAGCTTTATCGACCTGAATCACAGCGTCGATGTGGGTCGCATGCCCGAGCACGCTGCCGTCGACACGCTCATTCACGCGCCGCTGGAGCTGAAGATCGGCGCGGAAGGCAGCTTCGACATCAGCCTCGAGGGGGCCAGCAAGTGGGGATACCACTCGTTCAACGCGACGCCGACCGCCATGCAAGCCGGCCTTTGGGTCGCGCTGACCCAGACCCTGATTCCGAACGACAAGGTCAATGACGGGGCCTACCTCGCTACGCGGCTCAGCATTCCGCACGGCTCGCTCGGCGATCCGGACAATCCATATTGCTCCAACACGCTTGCCTGGGGCTACATGGTTCCAACCTACACGGGCCTGATGCGCGCGCTCGGTACGGCATTTGCGTCACGCGGCTACGTCGAGGAAGTGCTGTCGGGCATCCCGCTGACCGGCAACGTCACCCAGGGTGGCGGTGTCAGCCACTACGGGCAGGAGATGGCGTGGAGCAACTTCGAGATGAGTTGCGTCGGCATCTCGGCGGGGTATGTGAAGGACGGCGAGCACTCCTGCGCAGCTATGTGGAACCCCGAGGGGGACATGGGGGACGTCGAGGCCTGGGAACTGATCGAGCCGCTAATGTACCTCGGTCGTCGTCTGCGGCCGAGCACTGCCGGCATGGGCAAGTACCGGGGCGGATCGGGCTGGGAGTCGGTGCGCATGTTGCATGGCACCCAACGACAGGAACTCTACAACCTCATCAATTCCCGGGTGTTCTGTTCCGGAGGGCTGTTCGGCGGCTACCCGGCTTCGAATCCCTATCGGCATAACGTCAAGCGCACGGACCTGAAGGAGCGTTTCGCGAAGCAACTTCCTTATCCTGTCGCGGATGGCAACCCGGAGGAGAGCGGCATCCAGGCGAACGTCAGCGGTGAACACTTGCGTGACCACCTGATGAATCGCCTGAGCGACACGTATGAGGAATACGACCTCTACCTGTCGGTCCTTCTCGGCGGGCACGGCCTGGGCGACGTCATCGAGCGCGATCCTACCAAGGTGGCGGATGACTTGAACGAAGGCCTGCTCCTTCCCCGCTTCGCCCTGTCGGCGTATGGCGTGGTGGCAACCCAAGGCGATGACGGCAAGTGGCGTGTCGACGGTGATGCGACCCATGTACGCCGTGAAGCAATCCGCAAGAATCGATTGGCGCGCAGCGTGCCCGTCACCGAGTGGATCGCGCAGCAGCGACCGCGCGTCGAAAAGTGCGACTTCATCGAGCCGGTCAGGCGCATGCACCGGGAGAGCTGCGAACTGAGCAAAAAATGGCGCTCGGAATACGTTGAGTTCTGGGGACTTCAGCAGGACTGGAACGCCTGAGCGCGACCTACCGCCAACATGACATCAAGGGCCCTTGAAACGGCACCGACCGGTTCAAGAGGCTCAAGGAGCGAGATATATGACTACCTACGACAAGGCCACGATTGCAGAGATGCTCGACGGCAAGCTGCCATGGGACTCCCTGAAGAGCATGATGAGCAGCTACAAGGATGTCGACCGGTTCGACAAATGTGTCGAAGTCCTGCAGGAGCGTGTGGACTGGGACGACAAGATCCTGCTGCCGCTGGGTCCGAGACTGTTCATCGTGCGCAAGGCAAACGGATCGATCGTCACCAAGAGCGTCAGCGGCTACGAGTTTGGCGATTACCGAAAGAACTGGAAGCTTGGTGCCTGGATCTACGTACGCAACACCCACGAATCGTTCCAAGAGGTCTACACCGAGATGGCCTACGGCGATCCGGAGTGGATGGAGATGAGGGAGTACTACGACCCGGTGGACGGTAGCCTGCTCGACGTGGAGGTCGTCCCGCCAGGTTATCCCATTGTGCACAACTTCGACCCGGATCTGGAGGGCTTCTACAAAGAGTGGCTGGGCCGACCCCTTCCCTAAGGGCGCTGCAAAAAAATGAGATGACGCGACGCCGGCCGCCTTGCGTGCCGGCGGCTTCAGAATAGGAGACAGACATTGAACCTGATCGATTTGCTGGATCGAGGCGCCAGTCTTGACCCGAACCGTGCCTGTTTTGTCCAGGACGGCAAGGTAACGACTTATGGCGAGGTCCGTAATCTCACTTTTCGAGTCGGTTCGGCATTGCGCGCGGGCGGTTTCGGTGCGGGCGATGTCGGAGCGGTGCTGAGCAACAACGATGCGACGGCATTCGCCTGCGCACTGTCACTCGTGCGAGCCGGAGGGATCTGGGTTCCAGTCAATCCCAAGAGCGTTCTAGACGAGATTACGTACTTCCTGGATTTCACCGAGGTGCAGGTGCTGTTCTACAGCAGCGCGTTCGAGGATCTCGTCACCGAACTTCGCAGACAGTGCCCGACGATCAAGACCTTTATCTGCATCGACGCAACTGGAGCAAATGCCCCAAGTCTGCAAGGCTGGATTGAGCCCTTTGGAATCGACGAGTTCTCGGTGCCGGCTGAAGCGGGGGACATCGTGGCGATCGGCTCCACCGGCGGGACGACTGGTCGTCCGAAGGGGGTCATGCTCTCGCACCGCAGCATCGCGACCTTTGTCGCCAACGTGCTGGCAAGCATGCCATTTGACCGTGTCCCGGTCTATCTCGCCGCGGCTCCGCTGACGCATGCAGCGGGAATCATGGTACTGGCCTTCATGGCGCTTGGCGGCACCACGGTGGTGCTTACCAAGCCTGATCCACAGACGATCATGAGGGCCATCGGCGAGCACCGCATCAACACGCTGCTGCTGCCGCCGACCGTGATCTACATGCTGCTTAGTCAGGCAAACGTGCGGGACTTCGATTATTCGTCGCTCAAGTACTTCATTTATGTAGCGGCGCCAATGTCGGCAGAAAAGCTGCGCGAAGCCATCGAGGTATTTGGCCCCGTCATGACCCAGATGTACGGGCAGGCAGAAGCGCCGATGACGATTACCTTCATGGGGCCGGAGGAGCATTGCCCCACCGATCCCGCTGAACTACCGGTGCGACTCAAGAGCTGTGGTCGCGCGACGCCTTTTGCCCGTGTGGCGGTGATGGATGAGGCGGGCAATTTGCTCGGGGCCGACGAGGTCGGCGAGATCGTTGTCCAGGGCGATCTCGTCATGAAGGGTTACCTGAAGAACCCCGAGGCGACCGCCGACGCGGGAACGTTCGGCTGGCATCACACGGGCGACGTCGGATACCGTGATGCGCGCGGCTACTACTACATCGTCGATCGCAAGAAGGACCTGATCATCACCGGAGGTTTCAACGTCTATCCGAATGAGATTGAGCAGGTCATCAGTGCGCACCCGGCCGTAGAAGACTGTGCGGTCGTCGGCGTGCCGGATCCCAAGTGGGGCGAGGCGGTCAAGGCTGTTGTCCAGGTCCGCCCAAGCGCGAACGTGACGGAAGAGGAATTGATCGCGCTTTGCAAAGCCAAGCTCGGCAGCATCAAGGCACCTAAGAGCGTCGACTTCGTCCGCGAGTTGCCGCGCAGTCCAGTGGGAAAGATCCTCAAGCGATCGGTGCGTGATACCTACTGGCGCGACCGCGACCGGATGGTCGGCTGAAACATGGCGGCGCCGGCCGTCCGTTGACCGGCGCATCCTCTCCAGGAGTGCAGAAGTGGGCCAGTTTGTCATAACAGAGCTTGTTGAAGGCGTGCTGCGGGTCGAGATCCGGCGCCCTGAGAAGAAGAATGCCTTCAACGCGACGATATACCGAGAACTCTGCGAGGCTTTGGTTCGGTGCGATCAGGATCCCGCGGTCCGCGTGCTCTTGCTGCACGGACAACCAGGCATCTTTTCGGCGGGCCATGAGGTCCAGGGATTTTCCGGTTCGCAGTCGGAACTGGAGGCGGCCGACAACCCGGTGATGGCGTTCATGCGCGGTGTCAGCACAGCAGAAAAGCCGATTGTGGCCGCAGTGGACGGCTATGCCATCGGGGTGGGTGCCACCTTGTTACTCCATTGCGATCTGGTCTTTGCCTCACCCAATGCGCGTTTCCAGTTCCCGTTTGTCAACCTCGGCCTGTGCCCTGAGCTTGGCAGCAGTCTCATCCTGCCGCGTCTCGCGGGCCATCAGCGTGCGTCCGAGCTGCTGCTGCTGGGCGAGCCTTTTCCGGCAGAGATTGCGAGAGAACTCGGCTTGGTAAACAGCATCGTTGAATCGAATGCGCTCCTGGATCTGGCTATGACCCGGGCGCGCACGCTCGCTCGCCAGCCGGCAGCTTCGGTGCGGCTGACGAAGAGCATGCTCAAGAAGCACGATGCTGAGCGCGTAGCTAGCACGATCGAACAGGAGGTAGCGAATTTCATCGAACGGACGCGCTCGGCAGAAGCGGCAGAGGCGGTCACAGCCTTCCTCGAGAAGAGAAAGCCAGATTTCTCGAGCTTCTCGTGAAGCCGCCCGAGCGGGGCGCGCCAGGTGCAGGGGACGCAAGGGCGTGGTGAGATTCAAGGAAGGAGGCAGAGGACAAACGGACATTTGGCTGGGCAACAAGCAATGACGTTCAGGCGCTTCGCAATAGAAGTGACCACACCAAAATAGACCCCGCTGGTGAATGGGGGGCAAGGAGACGAAAATGAAACGATATCTCGAGATGGCGGGTGGCCGCAGATCGGCCTTACCTGCGGACAACAATCGCGTCATGATGATTAGTCCCGAGCTTGTGCTCTATTTCGGACTGATTGGAGAAACCACGCCGCGTTCGCTTGGTTCGTTGACGATTTACCTTTCGTTCTGCGAGCCATTCCGCTTCCGGACTGAGTGCGGGTGCTGGGAGGATCGCCACGCGGCGGTGGTGGCGCCATATCTCGAGCATCAGATCATCGCGCACGACCGGGTAGGAATGCTGCTCATCGAGCCGGAGACCATCGACATGGCACATGTCCAACGGGCCGGCGAAGTCGATGGAAGTGCAGATCTGGCGGTCGTCGTCGACAGCCTCATGAATTTCATGCACCGGCGCAGCGATGCTCTGCATGAGCAGGACGAGCAGAGCATTGCAGAGATACGGGATACCGCGCTCGGCGGGCAGCTCCAGCGTCGACATCTGGACCCCCGGATCGGAGCCATTGTCGCGATGATCAGGGATCAGCCCTGGGAGCGATTTTCCGCGGAGTCCTGTGCGCTAGTTTGCGGTCTTTCCGTCTCGCGGTTCCTGCATCTTTTCAAAAGCGAGCTCGGCGTAGCCTTCCGTCGCTTCGTTGCGTGGAAACGGGCCCGTTGTGCTCTCGAGTATGTCAAGCACCGTGCCAGCCTCACTGACATTGCTCTTGAACTTGGTTATCCAGACTCCAGCCACTTCAGTCATTCGATCCGAAAGACGTATGGATTCTCGCCCCGGACGATGTTTTTCGCATCCCGTCATCTGAGCCTATGCATGGCGTCGATCGTTGGGGAACCTGAACGCACCGCTGCAAATTCTCACGCGGCATGCGATGAGCACGCACGGGTCTGCGCATGAAGGACGCAGCACGCTAGTTCTGCGCGCAAGCGGGAACCCGATACCCGAGTTCCCGCTTGCGATTGAAATTCAATCCCGTTGATATTGGAGCAAGGATGAGCAGGGCTCAAATCCAACTGCATGGCGATATTGCCGTGCTCACGCTGAACAATCCCCCTCTGAACGGCCTTAGCTTGTCGCTGCGTACCGGGCTGATCGAGGGGATTGACCAGGCGGTGGCAGACGAGCAAGTGAAGGCGGTGGTACTCATTGGAAGCGAGCGTGCATTCTCGAGCGGCGCCGACATCCGGGAGTTCAGCTCGCCCATTGCATTGGCTGAGCCAACGCTTCTCACCGTGATTAGCGTTATCGAGGAAAGTCCAAAGCCGGTCATCGCCGCTATTGGTGGCGCGTGCCTTGGTGGTGGGATGGAGTTGGCGCTAGGCTGCCACTTCCGCATCGCCACAAGGGCAGCGCAGGTGGGGTTGCCGGAGGTCAAGCTCGGTCTGCTGCCGGGCGCGGGCGGTACGCAGCGGCTTCCGCGATTGATCGGCGTGGAGCCGGCGCTCAATATGATCGTTGCGGGCAGGATACTGCGCGCAGATCAGGTGGCGGCAGGCCTGTTTGACGCGCTGGCAGACGGTGACTTGCTCGAAGACGCGCTCGGATTCGCTCGCGCGATAGTTCGAGAGAGGCGCCCACTCAGGCGCGCCCGTGATCTGACGATCGATTACCCGAACGCCGAGGGATTCTTCCAGTATGTCCGCAGTACCGTGGGAACTGCAACGAAGAAGTTTCCTGCGCCGCTTAAGTGTGTCGAAGCAGTAGCGGCGTCGGTTACCAAGCCTTTTGACGAAGGGATGCGGATCGAGCACGACTGTTTCATGGAATTGTTGGGGACGCCGGAATCCAAAGCCTTGCGTCACGCCTTTTTTGGCGAGCGCGAAGCTGCCAAGCTGGAAGGCGTGTCAGAGGGCACGTCCCCTCGCAGAATTGGCAAAGTCGGTGTCATTGGGGCCGGCACCATGGGCAGCGGTATCGCCATGAACTTCCTGAGTGCCGGGCTTCCCGTGGCGCTGAAGGAGACCAGGGCGGATGCACTGGAGCGCGGTGTGGCGCACATCCGCGGCAACTACGAAAAGTCATTGCGCAGGGGAAAGCTAAGCGAGGCGGAGCTTGAGCAGCGCATGGCACTGCTGCAACCGACGCTTTCGTACGAAGACCTCGGCGACGCAGATCTGATCATCGAGGCCGTTTTTGAGGACATGAAGGTAAAGGAGGCCGTCTTTCGCGATCTCGACGTGAATGCGAAACCGGGAGCCATTCTTGCCACTAACACCTCGACACTGGATGTGAACCGCATTGCCGCGATCACGCAACGTCCGCAGGACGTGATCGGGCTGCATTTCTTCAGTCCTGCCAACGTGATGAAGTTGCTGGAAGTTGTCCGTGGCGAAAAGACCGGGACAGATGTGCTAGCTACCGTCATGCAGCTTGCAAAGCGGATCCGGAAAATCGCCGTTGTCGCCGGCGTTTGCGACGGCTTTATTGGAAACCGGATGCTCTTTCCGTACACGCGTCAGGCCGATTTCCTGCTTGAAGAGGGCGCCACGCCCTGGCAGATCGATCGGGCGCTCGAGAAGTGGGGTATGGCCATGGGGCCATTCCGGATGAGCGACCTTGCCGGCAACGATATTGGCTGGGCGATTCGTAAGCGTCGCTATGTCGAGACGCCCGAGGTCAGGTACTCGGGTATCCCCGACCTGCTCTGTGAGATGGGCCGTTACGGCCAGAAAACTGGGGCCGGCTGGTACCGCTACGAGGACGGCGGCAATCGGGGCGGAACTCCCGACCCCGTGGTCGAAGAAATAATTGCCAATTATCGCAAGACGCATGGCATTGCTACGCGCAAGATCGATGAAAAAGAGATCGTCGAGCGCTGTATCTACGCGCTAGTCAATGAAGGCGCACGCATCCTGGAGGAGGGTATCGCACAGCGCGCCTCCGACATCGATATGGTCTACCTGAATGGGTACGGCTTCCCCCTGCATCGGGGCGGACCAATGCTCTACGCCGATACCGTTGGTCTTTATCGCGTCGCGCGGGCAATGGATCGGTTTGCCAGACAAAGCGGGGATAGCTTCTGGCAACCGGCTTCCTTGCTCCGAACGTTGGTCACGGACGGCCGGAATTTCAACTAAACGAGAATCGGAGTATGGCAGTGAATGACGCAGTAATCGTTTCAATGGCCCGTACCGGGCTGGCAAAGTCGTGGCGCGGTTCATTCAACATGACCCATGGCGCCACGATGGGCGGGCACGTGGTCAGGGCGGCTGTCGAGCGCGCCGGTATTGAACCGGGTGAGGTCGAGGACGTCATCATGGGGTGCGCTAACCCAGAAGGTGCTACCGGCACAAACATCGCGCGCCAGATCGGATTGAGAGCCGGTTTGCCCGTGACGGCGGCCGGTGTCACGGTCAATCGCTTTTGTTCCTCGGGTCTGCAGACCATCGCCATGGCGGCGCAACGGGTCATCGTAGACCGAGTGCCGGTCATGATCGCGGGGGGCGTGGAGTCCATCTCCTGTGTACAGAACCAAGTAAATCAGCACATGCTTCTCGATCCCTGGCTCGCCGAGCACAAGCCGGAGGTCTACTGGAGCATGGTGCAGACGGCGGAGACCGTGGCTAAGCGTTACGGCATTTCGCGCGAGCGTCAGGACGAATATGGGGCCCGCAGCCAGATTCGAGCGGCGCTTGCGCAGGCCGCAGGAAAGTTCGACGATGAGATCGAACCGATGACCGTGACCATGGCCGTCACGGACAAGGAAACGGGCCAAGTTTCCACCAAGGAGGTCACAGTGTCCCGGGATGAGTGTATCCGTCCCGACACGACCTACGAAGGGGTCTCAACAATCCGCCCGGCCATCCCTGGCGGGGTAATTGCCGCAGGCAACGCCAGCCAGTTTTCGGATGGCGCTGCGGCCTGCGTCGTGATGGACGCGAAGCTTGCGGAACGCCGCAATCTCAAGCCCATGGGCATATTCCGTGGCTTTGCGGTAGCCGGTTGCGAGCCTGACGAAATGGGCATTGGTCCCGTGTTCGCCATCCCAAGACTGCTCGAGCGCACGGGTGTACAACTCCAAGATGTCGGACTGTGGGAGCTCAACGAAGCATTCGCAGTCCAGGTGCTCCACTGCCGCGATACCTTGGGCATTCCCGATGAGCGCCTGAACGTCAATGGCGGTGCAATCGCCGTGGGGCACCCCTACGGTGTATCAGGCACCCGCCTTGTCGGCCACGCCCTGATCGAAGGTAAGCGCCGTGGCGTGAAATATGTGGTCGTTACCATGTGCATCGGCGGAGGCCAAGGCGCTGCGGGGTTGTTCGAGGTTGTCTGATCAAGGCCCCAAGCAGTCATCTCGCGAGTGAGGAGAGGTACCAAAGTGAATATTGACTTTACCCCCGCGCAGGAAGCCTTTCGCCTCGAAGTGCGCGACTTCTTGGGAAGAAACCTGCCGGAGGACTTGCGCACAAAGGTAGTTCGCGGCCATTGTCTCGCCAAGGAAGACTTCTTGCGCTGGCAGCGGATCCTGCATGCAGCCGGTTGGGGAGCCGCCGGATGGCCCGCGGAGTTTGGCGGAACTGGCTGGGACGCCATGCAACGCCACATTTTCGACGAGGAATGTGCCATGGCCGGGGCACCGATCCAGATCGCGTTCGGCTTGAAGATGCTGGCGCCCGTCTTGATCGCCTTCGGCACAACGCAGCAGAAGGAGCGCTTCCTGCCCCGCATCCTTTCCGGTGACGAATGGTGGTGCCAGGGCTATTCCGAGCCGGGCGCTGGATCTGATCTCGCTTCGTTGAAGACGAAAGCGGAGAGGTCCGGCAATGAGTACATCGTCAACGGCCAGAAGACCTGGACCACCTACGCGCAGTATGCCGACTGGATGTTCTGTCTGGTACGCACCCGGACTGACGGCAGGCCGCAGGAAGGGATCTCCTTCCTGCTCATCGACATGAAGACGCCAGGCATCACGGTTCGGCCGCTGATCACAATTGACGGCGAGCATGAGGTCAATGAAGTCTGGCTAGAGAACGTGCGCGTTCCTGCAGAGAACCTGGTCGGCGAAGAGAACAAAGGCTGGACCTACGCCAAGTTCCTCCTTGGGCATGAGCGCACCACAATCGCCGATATCGGTTACCTCAAGCGTGAGTTAATCCGGCTGAAGGCCTTGGCCGCCGGCACATGCACCGCGACGGGCAGCCTCATCCAGGACACCCGGTTCCGGGACAAGATTGCCTGGGTGGAACTGGAGGCCGTCGCGCTAGAGGTAACGTGTCTGCGCCTGCTTTCTGCCAAAGAGGGCCGGCCACCCGGACCTGAGGCGTCCCTGCTCAAGATCAAGAGCACCGAGCTACAGCAGGCACTCGCCGAGCTGCAGATGGAGGCGCTCGGGCACTATGCGTTGCCCGATCTGCGCGAGGGTTCGTCGGCGGGCGCCAATGCGGCAGGAGAAGACTGGCATGCATGCCCCGAGCATGCTCGCTGGCTCACGTCCCGCTACTTTAACCTGCGCAAGACAACCATCTACGGCGGCACGACGGAGGTGCAGAAAAACATCATCGCCCAAATGATGGGACTGTGAAGGAAAGATAATGGACTTTTGCCTCACTGAAGAACAGGTCGCCTTGCAAGATATGCTGCGGCGATTCATCGCGGAGCACGCAGGTCTCCAGCAGCGGCGACTGGACAGCGCAAGCCAGGATGGCTTCAGCCGAGAAGGCTGGCAGCAGTTGTGCGATCTGGGCGTGTCCGGGTTGCCGTTCCCAGAGGATTACGGTGGCATCGGTGGGGGTGCGGTCGATGTCATGCTGGTGATGGAGAGCGTCGGCCGGGGCCTGTTGTTGCAACCCTTTCTTGCCACGGTAGTGCTGGCGGGCGGGCTGGTCCGCCAGGTGGGTGCTGACGTGCACAAGAATGTCCTGCTGCCGGCCATCGCGACCGGTTCCATGCTGATGGCGTTGGCGCACTACGAGCCGGGGTCGCGTTACGCTATGAATCAGGTGGCGACGGCTGCTGTTCGGACCGCCACAGGCTGGCGATTGACCGGTACCAAGTCCGTGGTGCTCGGTGCCGCGACGGCCGACATGCTGATTGTGTCGGCTAGGACTTCCGGTGCGCCAACTGATGCCAATGGCATATCGCTTTTCCTGGTGGACCGGACCGCAAAGGGCGTCGGCATGCGAGCCTTTCGGACGCACGATGAAGCGCGCGCAGCAGACATCCACCTTGACGATGTCGAGATTCCGGCGGACGCCTTGCTCGGGCCGCTGGGCGAGGCGACGCCCGCCCTCGAGCGTGTGCTGACGCAGGCAAATGCAGCTCTTTGCGCTGAGGCCGTGGGTATTAACTTCGCCTTGATCGAGGCGACCGTAGAGTATCTCAAGACCAGGCGGCAGTTCGGGGTACCCCTAGCGAGTTTCCAGGCGCTGCGGCATCGCGTGGCGGACATGTACTGCGCCGCCGAACAGGCCCGCTCAATTACCTATTGGGCCACGCTAAAGAGCGGCGATTCCGCCCCTCTGGAGAGCCACCGGGCAGTATCCGGTGCCAAGGCGCTGGTCATGCGGTGCTCGCGCCTGGTCGGGCAGGAGGCAGTTCAACTGCACGGCGGAATGGGGGTCACCGAAGAACTCATCATAGGTCACTACTTCAAGCGACTCACGATGATCGGTGCAAGCTTCGGCGATGGCGACTACCACCTCGCTCGCTTCGGCGACGCGATGGTTGTCGGTAATCGCGATTCTGCGCTCTTGTAGCAGGACTGGCTTCCGCGCGCAGTTACTCGAAAGGCAAAGGGGAACAGGTCAGTTCCTCCCGCTTGCCATCGCCGGTGCAGCATGCCAACACCTGCGCTGTCTAGCATGATTTCGCAAGTTTATAAGCACGCCCCGGCATAACCTAAGGTTGTGCCGGGTCCTTCCCGGACTTGCGAGCCAGGCGTCGTCGCCATGGCAGAGGGGGGAAATCATGAATTGGCTTAAAGCAGCGGCCTTCGCTGGGGCAGCGGCATTGCTCGCGACATCCGGGAATGTGCTCGAAAGTGTCGACCCGATCTCGACGTCGCAGGCGGATTCAATGCAGGACCAGTGTATCTACTACAACGGGTACTGCGTGATACCGGATTCCCTGCGAGGCATGGCGACGCTATTGCCTTGGATGTAGGACCGGCCCGATTCTTCCTTGCAAACCTTCCCCTTGCCCACTTTGGCTTGGAACGCGCCTCTGCACGCCCTGTGTCAGGCAAGCATGCTGCATAGGTCTGGCCTTCGCCAGACAGCACACCACTGACTTCCGAAAACTGGGGCGCGGACCAATATCGCGAGCGCCTTGGTCTCGGCACAGCGGCGTCGTATCTGCTCCAGAGGCTTGGCTATTGAGCGCAGCAGCTTCGCGCAAGATGCAGTCCAGCGGGTCCCCTATATTTCAGCCAAGCAAAACATCTGGCCTCGGAATGGATTGAATATGCCCCGCATTGAAACGAACCTCTCACTTGCCAGTGATCAATTCAAGGCAAACCAGGCCGGCAATCTGGCACTCATCGAGCGCGTGCGGGCCCTAGAGGAGCGCGTACGAACTGCCTCGGCTCAGTCGAAGCCCCGCTTCGAGAAGCGGGATCAGTTACTTCCCCGTGAGAGGCTCTCGCTGCTGCTTGATCACGGCGCGCCGTTCCTGGAGCTGTCATCACTCGCGGGATACTGCCTGGATACGCCGGATCCGGAAAAAAGTATCCCCGGGGGCGGGCTGGTCGCAGGCATCGGCATCGTTTCAGGAGTCCGATGCGTTGTGCTCGCGTCGGACTCCGGCATCGACGCAGGTGCTCTGCAGCCGAAGGGCCTGGACAAGCAACTGCGCGCCCAGCAACTGGCGCTCGAAAACAAGTTGCCGTATATCCAGCTCGTAGAAAGTGCGGGCGCCAACCTGATGTCCTATCGGGTCGAAGAATTCGTGCGCGGCGGTAGTCTGTTCTATAACCTGTCACGGCTTTCTGCTGCAGGGCTGCCGGTCATCACCATCACGCATGGATCTTCAACGGCAGGAGGCGCATATCAGACTGGGCTTTCCGACTACATCATCATGGTGCGCGGTCGCTCCCGAGCTTTCCTCGCCGGCCCGCCGTTGCTGAAGGCCGCGACAGGCGAGGTGGCAACGGAGGAGGAACTGGGCGGTGCTGAAATGCATACAGGCGTCTCAGGTCTGGGCGATTACCTCGCGGAGGACGACCGCGATGCGATCCGCATGGCGCGCGACATTCTGGCAAAGCTGGATTGGAACACGCAGTTGCCGCCCCAGGCACCCCGGAAGGTGGTCTTGCCACGTTACCCGTCCGAGGAACTGCTTGGCATCATGCCGATGGACTACAAGCGCCCCGTGGATATGAAGGAGGTGATCGCGCGTATTGTCGACGACTCAGACTTTCTCGAGTTCGGCGCCCGCTATGGATCCTCGACCGTGTGCGGTCATGCCACGATCGATGGGATGTCCGTAGGTATCGTTACCAACAATGGTCCGATCGATCCGGCCGGTGCCGCCAAGACCACGCACTTCATTCAGGCGTGCTGCCAGGCGAATGTCCCCCTTGTCTATCTCAACAACATCACCGGATTCATGGTAGGGCGCGCGTACGAGCAGGGCGGCATCATCAAGCACGGTGCAAAGATGATCCAGGCGATCAGCAACGCCACCGTGCCACAGATCACCATTTACTGCGGCGCATCGTTCGGTGCGGGCAACTACGGCATGTGCGGGAAAGGGCTGCATCCGCGTTTCTGCTTCTCATGGCCGAATGCGAAGACTGCCGTGATGGGCGGAGAACAGGCCGCGCGAACCATGGCGATTGTGGCCGAAGCGGCAAGTAAGCGTAAAGGTCAAGACGTGGATGCGGCGAGTATGGAAAGTATGCAGAAGCGGATCGTCGAAACCTTTGAGCGGCAGATGGATGTATTTACAACAAGCGCACATCTGCTCGACGACGGCGTGATAGATCCGCGCGACACTCGCACGGTGTTGTCCTTTGTCTTGTCCATTTGCCGTGAGGCGCAACTCCGAAACCCCCACACGATGCAATTCTCGGTCGCGCGACCATAGCGCCGCGCCGCGCGAGAGGTGGGGCCGGCATGCGATCGAGCGCCCGGGCGCGGAGCGCTTCCGGCAACGAATCCCAGATCAATCAGAGTACGGCATGACCAAACTGACGCGTTTCAATAAGATCCTAGTCGCAAATCGTGGTGAGATCGCCGTGCGCGTCATGCGCACGGCGAAGGCGATGGGGTATCGCACCGTCGCGGTGTTTTCGGATGCGGACAGCATGGCGCCGCACGTGGCGATGGCGGACCAGGCGGTGGAGATCGGCGCGTCGCTCCCTGCACAGTCGTATCTGCGCATCGAGGCCATCATCGAGGCCGCCCGCCGCAGCGGTGCCGATGCGGTTCACCCTGGCTATGGCTTTCTTGCGGAAAATGCCGAGTTCTCCGAAGCGTGCAAGGACGCGGGCCTGGTATTTATCGGTCCCTCCCCAGCGGCAATTCGTGCAATGGGAAACAAGGCCGCCGCAAAGCGCCTGATGCAAGCGGCTGCCGTGCCGTGCATTCCCGGATATCAGGGCGAAGACCAGAGCGATACCACGCTGACTGCCGCGGCCGCTAAGGTCGGCTTTCCGGTCATGATTAAGGCGACGGCCGGTGGCGGGGGCCGCGGAATGCGGCTCGTCACGAGTCCCGCGCAATTTGCTGACGCATTGCGTAGCGCTAGATCGGAGGCGCAGAGCGCATTCGGCAATCCGGAAGTGATTCTGGAGCGCGCGATCATCAATCCACGCCACATTGAAGTGCAGGTATTTGCCGATCGATATGGCAATGTTATCCATCTGGGGGAGCGTGACTGTTCCATTCAGCGTCGCCATCAGAAGGTGATTGAGGAGGCGCCGTCCCCGGTCGTTGACGCCGGTCTCCGCGCGCGCATGGGGCAGGCGGCCGTTGCGGCAGCCCGAGCAATTCGGTACGAGGGGGCGGGCACCCTCGAGTTCCTACTCGACGACACCGGTGCCTTCTACTTCATGGAGATGAACACTCGGCTACAGGTGGAGCACCCGGTGACCGAGTCGATCACAGGTCTAGACCTGGTCGAGTTGCAACTGCGGGTGGCCAGCGGCGAGGCCCTGGAATTGAAGCAGGAAGATGTCCATCTGACCGGGCACTCGATGGAAGCGCGACTCTGCGCCGAGGATGTCGGACAGGGCTTCGTTCCGCAGAGTGGCGCCATGGAGCTTTGGCGCGCTCCGACCAACGCTCGTGTGGAGCACGCAATGGTTTCGGGATCGGATATCTCCCCGTATTACGACTCCATGATTGCGAAGCTGGTAAGCCATGGCCGCACGCGCGAAGAAGCAAGGCGCAAGCTGATTTCGGCCGTTGAGGACCTCGTGGCGCTGGGTGTCAAGACCAATCAATCTTTTCTCGTGTCGTGCCTCTCCCACGAGGTATTCGTCGCAGGAAACGCGACAACGTCTTTCATCGCGACCCATGGTGACGCGTTACTGGAGCCGAACGCCATGCGGGATGCACGAGCTCACGTGATCGCCGCCACGCTGTTGTACGCGACGAGCAGCGTCGAGAATGGTCGCCAGCCGGCGTCGACGATCGCCCCCAGGCTGCCGATCGCATTTCGCTTCGAATCCGACCGGCGATCATGTCAGGCGATGCTGGTCAAAACCGGCGAGAACCAGTTCCGGGTGGAAATGGGGGATAGCTGCTCCGAGCTTCGCATTGTGGAGCTGGAACAGAACAACGTCTGCTTCGAACTCGATAATCTGGTCGAACGTGCGGTCTTTGCCCGGGATGGCGGACGGCTATTGCTTCAATATCGGGGGGCGGCCTTCTGTGTCACCGACCAGACCCACGCGGCGACAGTACAGCAGGGGGATGCGGCCGACGGGAAGATCAAGGCATCGATGAACGGTCGGGTAGTGGCAGTCCATGTGGCGGCCGGGGATGCGGTCAAGGTCGGCGAGCCGGTCGTCACTGTCGAGGCTATGAAGATGGAGCACGTCCACGCCGCGCCCGTCGCCGGTGTCATCAAGGCTGTGAACGTTTCGCTCCATGAGCAAGTGTCGGCGTATCGGGTACTAGCGGAAGTCGCCGTCACCGATAACGAGGCGGCATCGCAGACACCATGAGAGAGGCGAGCATGACCATGCGAAGCAATCAGAGCGTATTGTTGGAAAGGCGCAATTCGGCCCTGTGGATTACCATCAACCGACCGGAAAAGCGCAACGCGATCAATCAGGAAGTTATCGACGGCGTCCGGGAAGGCTACCGTCTTGCCCATGCGGATCCCGACGTGCGGGCGATCGTTCTGACCGGGGCGGGCGAACGTGCGTTCTGCGCGGGTGCCGACCTGCAGCCGGGTGGTGCCTTTGCCT
>JAFAJB010000125.1 GCA_019236395.1 Cupriavidus sp. | reverse complement strand
CCGCCCCTGCGCCACCCCCTGCCCCAACCGCCCCCGAAGACGATGACCCGATTGCCGCGTTTGCGAACCGGTAAACGAAAAAGCCAGGCACTCAGCCTGGCTTTTTCATTGGGTGACAGCCTCGCGGGCCCGTCGGCGTTACAGGATATGCTTGCCGACCCACCACGCAATTGCCGCCATGAATGCCGATGCGGGAATCGTCAGCACCCAGGCCCAGACGATGTTGCCCGCAACACCCCAGCGCACGGCCGACATCTTCTGCGCCGAACCGACGCCAACGATCGCACCGGTAATCGTGTGAGTGGTAGACACCGGCACACCCATCGCCGAGGCGATGAACAGCGTGATGGCACCACCGGTTTCGGCACAGAAGCCACCGACAGGCTTCAGCTTGGTGATCTTCTGCCCCATGGTGCGCACGATCCGCCAGCCACCGAACAGCGTGCCCATGCCGATCGCAACATAGCAGCAGACGATGACCCACATCGGAGGCTCGGCCCCACCCGCGGCTACGTGGCCGCTGGCGATCAGCAGCATCCAGATGATGCCGATGGTCTTCTGCGCGTCATTGCCGCCATGGCCCAGGCTGTAGAGCGAAGCCGACACCAGTTGCAGGCGACGGAACCAGCGGTCCACGCGTGACGGCGGCGTACGGAAGAACGTCCAGCCGACGATCACCATCATGATCGAGCCCAGGATAAAACCAAGCAGCGGCGAGATCAGGATGAAAGCCACGGTCTTGATCAGGCCGTTGCCCACCAGCGCCCCAGTGCCGGACTTCGCTACCGCGGCGCCCACCAGGCCGCCGATCAGTGCGTGCGAAGACGACGAAGGAATGCCGTACAGCCACGTGATCACGTTCCAGACGATCGCTCCGACCAGCGCGCCGAAGACGACATAGTGATCGACGATATTGACGTCGACAGTACCAGTGCCGACGGTTGCCGCCACCTTCAGGTGGAAGATGAAAATGGCAATCACGTTGCACATCGCGGCCATGGCCACGGCGTGGTGCGGCTTGAGCACGCCCGTGGAGACAACCGTGGCAATCGAGTTGGCCGCGTCGTGGAAGCCGTTCATGAAGTCGAACAGCAGCGCGAGCGCCACCAGCAGGCCGATCACCCACAAGCTTATTTGAACAGTATGCATGCGAGTACGCGCCTCAGGCGTTTTCCAGGACGATGCCTTCGATGATGTTGGCCACGTCCTCGCACCTGTCGGTAATGGACTCGAGTTGCTCGTAGATCGCCTTCAGCTTGATCAGGCGCTTCACGTCGGTTTCCTCGCGGAACAACTTCGACATCGCCGCGCGCATCACGCGATCGGCCTCGGATTCGAGCTGGTCGATCTGCTGGGCGGTCTTCAGGATCGCGCTGGCGTTGCTCATGTCCTCGAGCAGGCCCACGGCGATCTTCACCTGGTCGCAGCATTGCACGCAGATCGCGGCCAGGCGGCGCGCTTCGTCGGTCAGGCTCGTCACGTCATACAGCGAAATTGTTTCGGCCACGTCCTCCATCAGGTCCAGGATATCGTCCATGGTCGTGATGAGCTTGTGGATCTCGTCGCGGTCCAGCGGCGTGATAAAGGTCTTGTGCAGCAGGTCGATCGTGTCGTGCGTGACGCGGTCCGCCTTCTTCTCGGTGGCCTGCACGCGACGGGCATGGGCTTCGGCGTTGGGCAGGTCGTTGACCAGCGCTTCCAGTTCATGGGCGGCGGTCACCGCGCAATCGGCGTGCTGGTTGAAATATTCGAAGAACTTGCCCTCTGTGGGCATGAATCGACCGAACATGAAATGTCCTTGTGGCGCACCTCACGGCAGCGCTTGGTTGTTATGCAAATGGGAGGCAGTGCAGATTGCATGACAGCCGCGCGGAGGCGGCTGTCATCAAGGTGCAACATTTTACAGGGTTGCACCGCCTAGCGGTGTAACCGCGGATGATCAGTTGTCGTTGTCGAAGAACGCCGGACCACCGCTAAAGTTGTCGAACTTCGTGAATTGCCCCAGGAACGTAAGCCGAACGGTGCCGATTGGACCGTTACGCTGCTTGCCGATAATGATCTCGGCGGTACCCTTGTCCTGCGAGTCGGGGTTGTACACTTCGTCGCGATAAATGAACAGAATCACGTCGGCATCCTGTTCGATAGCGCCCGATTCACGCAAGTCGGACATCACGGGACGCTTGTTCGGGCGTTGCTCCAGGCTTCGGTTCAACTGCGACAGTGCAATGACCGGACAGTTGAGCTCCTTGGCAAGACCCTTCAGCGAACGCGAGATTTCCGAGATTTCGGTCGCCCGGTTCTCGCCACCGCCCGAGCCCGACATGAGCTGGAGGTAATCGATGATGATCAGACCAAGCTGGCCACATTGACGCGCCAGGCGGCGCGAGCGCGCACGCAGCTCCATCGGATTCAACGCCGGCGTTTCGTCGATGAACAACTGCGCGTCGTTCATGCGTTGAATCGAATGCGTCAGACGGGGCCAGTCTTCGTCGAGCAGACGGCCGGTACGCAGCCGGTGCTGATCCAGACGACCCACCGAACCGAGCATACGCATGGCCAGCTGCACGCCGGCCATTTCCATCGAGAACACGGCCACGGGCAAGCCCTGCTCCACAGCCACGTGTTCGCCAATGTTCAGCGAGAACGCGGTCTTACCCATCGACGGGCGCCCTGCCACGATGATCAGGTCACCGGCCTGCATGCCGCTCGTCATGCGATCCAGGTCGATGAAGCCAGTTGGCACACCGGTCACGTCGCTCGTGGAATCGCGATGGTAGAGCTCGTCAATCCGCTCCACCACCTGCGTCAGCAGCGGCTGGATTTCCTGGAAACCCTGCTGGCCGCGCGCGCCCTCTTCGGCGATCGCGAACACCTTTGATTCCGCTTCATCAAGCAGCTCACGCACTTCGCGCCCTTTGGGCGCAAAGGCTGCTGATGCAATGTCATCGGCAACGGTGACCAGCTTGCGCAGCACCGAGCGCTCGCGCACGATCTCCGCGTAGCGACGGATATTGGCCGCACTTGGCGTGTTCTGCGCCAGCGAGTTCAGGTAGGCGAGCCCACCCACCTCCTCGGCCTTGCCGGAAACCTGGAGCATTTCAAAGACGGTGATCACGTCCGCCGGCTTGGTGGCGGAGATCAGCCGGGCAATGCTCTGGAAGATCAGGCGATGGTCGAAACGGTAGAAGTCCGCTTCGGAAAGGAAGTCGGCAATCCGGTCCCAGGCGGCGTTATCCAGCAGCAATCCGCCAAGTACCGATTGTTCGGCCTCGATCGAGTGCGGTGGAACCTTGAGACTGTCTAGTTGGGGATCTGCGGCGGGCGCGTTCATGGGGGGCAATTATAGCGGTGCGAAAGGCCGCGCAAACAAAAAAGGCAGGAGCGCGGCCCCTGCCTTTCTGTGCATCGGATGCGTCAGGCAGCGCCGACGCATCGTTTGCGAAGTACAGCTTAAACGTGCTCGCCCAGAACGGACACAGTCACGTCCACCACCACGTCGGTGTGCAGAGCAACGCTGACCGGGTGGTCGCCCACCATCTTCAGCGGGCCGTTCGGCATGCGCACTTGGGCCTTCTCCAGCTTGAAGCCTTGGCCAGCCAGGGCTTCAGCGATGTCGGCGTTGGTCACCGAACCGAACAGACGGCCGTCCACACCCGACTTCTGGGTGATCTGGACGGTCATGCCGTTCAGCTTCTCGCCTTCGACTTGAGCAGCAGCCAGCTTCTCAGCGGCGGCCTTCTCCAGCTCGGCGCGCTTCACTTCGAATTCGGCGATGGCGCCTTGCGTTGCGCGGCGAGCACGCTTGGTCGGGATCAGGAAGTTACGAGCGTAACCGTCCTTCACGCGAACGATGTCACCCAGGTTACCCAGGATGATGACTTTTTCCAGCAGAATGACTTGCATCGTGTATTTCTCCTTGCGGTCCTGGGACTATCAGTTCTTGTGCAGGTCGGTGTACGGCATCAGCGCCAGGAAGCGGGCGCGCTTGATGGCCGTATCCAGCTGACGCTGATAATGTGCCTTGGTACCGGTCAGACGAGCCGGCGTGATCTTGCCGTTATCGCCGATGAAGTCCTTCAGCGTGTCCAGATCCTTGTAGTCGATCTGTTCGACACCAGCCACGGTGAAGCGGCAGAAGCGCTTGCGCTTGAACAGCGGGTTCTGTTGCTGGAAGCGCTTCTTGTTCTTGTTGTCACGTTTGATGAATGCCATGATTCAATCCTTTTCGAATGCTTTACATCGAGTGATGTGAAAGACCAGTGTCCTGCTGTTGCGGTGCTTGCGGGCCAGAAAGCCCTCGCAATCGAGCAGCGTGCCGAGCGGTAACCGCTCCAGCCGCTGGCCAACGGGGCCTATGCCCATGGCCACGATTGCAAACTCCACCTGCCGGGGCGTTTCCGCCTCCAGGGCCTCGCCGGCATGCTGCAGAATGCAGTTGATGACGGGCACTCCGGCCGGTGTATAGCGCAGCGCATCT
>JAFAJB010000102.1 GCA_019236395.1 Cupriavidus sp. | reverse complement strand
GAGGCCGATTTCGTGGTCAACGGCCAGGCCGTGCGGCTGCCGGTGGATGGCTTGTCGGTGCGCATGGGCGCGGGGGAGGCGAATGGCAAACGCACGACCAACGGCTATGACGTGCTCGATCGGCGCCGTGTCTATATCGCGCCGGTCCAGCGTAACAACGCCGCCGTGACGTACTACAGCGCGGTCGGTACGCTGGTCGAACTGTCCGTGCACGAGGCCAGTGGCCGCGTCAGCCTGCTGACGCACCACTCGATCATGGAGTGCGGCACGCAGCTTTCGCCCGACCTGGTGTCGGGGCAGCTGCAAGGCGGCACCGCGATGGGCATTGGCCACGCGCTGCACGAATTCCTGCCGCTCTATGAAGACGGCCCCGGCAATGGCACGTGGAACTTCAACCGGTATCACCTGCCGCGCGCCAGCGACGTGGCCGTGTGGACGCAGACCGGCACCGTTCTTCCGCCCATTTCCGAAACCGACCCGCCCAAGGGGATTGCCGAAGTGGTGATGATTCCGGTGGTCGGCGCCATCGTCAACGGACTTGCCCACGCCATCGGGCACCGCTTTACCGATTTGCCGGTCACGGCCGAAAAGATTCAGGAGGTACTGGCATGATCGCCACGCAAGCACTGTCAATGAACATCAACGGCCGTGACGTCGGTCCGATCGACGTGCCAGAAGGGCTGATGATGATCGACTTCCTGCACGAGTACGTGAACCTGACCGGCTCGCGCCTGGGCTGTGGCCAGGGCGTCTGCCATGCCTGCGTGGCCATTCTGGACCATCCGGACGGCACCAGCGAAACCATCCGCACCTGCATCACGGGCGCGCACTTCTTCCAGGGCAAGCGCGTCCGCACCGTGGAAGGTCACGGCAAGCGCAACGACAAGGGCGAGATCGTCGAGATGACGCCCGTGCAGCAGGCTTTCCTCAAGCATTTCAGTTTCCAGTGCGGCTACTGCACGCCCGGGTTCGTGAACGGCGCGACGGTGCTCGTCGAGAAGCTCAAGCGTCAACCGGTGGCGGCGGAGAAGGTCGAGGAAGCCATCACGGCGGCCATGGACGAGCACATCTGCCGCTGCACCGGCTACGTGCGCTATTACGAGGCGATCAAGGACGTGGTCACCAGCACGCCGGGCCTTGTGAAGGGGAAGGGCGCCCAATGATGAAACTCCATTGGATTTCAACGCTGGCCGCAGGCACGGCGCTGCTGCTGGCCGGTTGTGGCTCGGGCACGTCCGATGTGCCGCAGGCGGCGGACCTGGCGCCGACCACCAAGCTGACGCCGGCCCAGCAGATCGAACGTGGCCGTTACCTGGTGCGCGCGGCGGATTGTGCTGCCTGCCATACGGCACCGAATGGTGCGCCATTCGCAGGCGGTGTGGAACTGGCGTCGCCGTTCGGCAAGTTCTACGGCACCAACATCACGCCGGACAAGGAGCACGGTATCGGCAAATGGAGCGCCGACGAATTCTACAAGGCGCTCCATGATGGCGTGACGCCGGACAAGCATCTGTATCCGGCGATGCCGTACACGTCGTACCGCGGCCTGTCGCGCGCCGATACCGATGCGATGTACGCGTACCTGATGCAGCGCAAGCCGGTAGCCGTGCAGAATCGCGAGCCGGATCTGAGCTTCCCGTACAACCAGCGTTTCGCGCTGGCGGCCTGGAACTGGCTGTTCCGCAAGGATGCGCTGCCCGATGCGTCGAAGGGCGAATCGCCGGCGTGGATACGCGGCCGCTACCTGAGCAACGCGCTCGGTCACTGCGCCGAGTGCCATACGCCGCGCGGAAAATTCGGTCAGATGGATGGCGGACAGCCGCTGGGCGGATCGACGCTGGCGCGCATCGGTGCCCCCGATATTTCGCCGGCCGGTCTGGCGGCGCGCGGCTGGACGGCGGCGGACCTGCAGACGTTCTTCACTACCGGCATCGCAACGCAAGGCTCGGCCTATGGCGAGATGTTCCCGGTGGTACATCTGAGCAGTCGCTATCTGAACGCTGCCGATGTCGGCGCGATGACCACGTATCTGCTCGGTGACAAGCCCCCGGCGCCTCAGCCGGTGAAGCCCGTCAATGCCGATGCAGGCGCGATGGCCACGGGCCGCCAGCACTATCTGGCGGTTTGCGCCGGCTGCCATGGCCGCGAAGGCGAGGGCAAGCCGCACGTCGCGGTGGCCATGCTCGGCAACTCGACCGTGCGCAACACCGATCCGCGCAACCTGATCGTTTCGATGCTCGATGGCATTGAGCGCCAGGATTTCCCGGGTCTGGAAAGCATGCAGGAAATGCCCGGCTTTGCCTCGCGCATGAGCGATGCCGAACTGGCGGCGCTGGCCAACTACCTGCGCGCCAGCTACGGCGGCCAACCGGCGGATGTGACGGTCGATGCCGTCAAGGCGCTGCGCGCGCCGCAAGGCCACTAGACGGCAAGGCAACGCGGCAGGCAACGAGGCAGGCAGCGCGACTGCGACGCAACAAGGCAACAACCAGGTGACCCCCCTCCCCGCCATACGGGCGAGGGGACACCAGCCTGTGGCTTTTGCTACGCCCAGGGTGGCGCTTGCGGCACCGCGAGTGCGGCAAAACTACTGTTTTCCCCGCAATAGTGACTAAGCTTCATGGGGATTGCCCGACTCTGGAGCAGTTCTGACGTTCCATCTGTGAGGAGATCACGATGAAAACGAAGATGCTAATACCCGTCGCCCTGGCGGCCGCCGGCATGCTGGCTGCGCCATTTGCTCTTGCTCAGCAGGAACAGATGCCAATGCAGGACCAGATGCCGAAACAGGACCAGATGCCCAAGCAGGGCATGAAGCATCAGCATTCTGGTTCAAAGTCCTCTGGCTCGATGTCGTCACCGTCATCGTCCTCGGGCGCGACGCCTATGGGTGCGGCGTCGCCTTACACGCCGCAGAAGTGGAACAAGGGCGACAAGCTGCCGGCCGAGTTCCGTGACCGGCAGTACGTCATCGACAAGTACAAGGAATACAACCTCCCTGCGCCGAAGAAGGGCTACCACTGGGTGGGCATCGGCGCCGATTACTACCAGGTATCGTCCAACGGGACGGTGTACTCGGTGGGGCCGGGAGGCTGATGCTTGTGGCTTGAGGGATTTTTGGCAGTACTGGCGCCGTGAAGGCTCACGGCGCTTTTTTTTCGGCTTCATCGCCGATTTCCGGGGGGGCGGCTCTCGACCGTCCCTGAACGATTCTTCCCAGTCCTTTACTTGGCCAGTGCCGACGCAGCTTGGTATTTCACCCAGCGTGGCACTATTATGTGACGCATATGATCATGGTATTGCAATGCGAGGCACCATGGAACTCAAGACGGCCCGGCTCACGATCCTGATCGACCCGAACAAGAAGGCGGCCTTCGAGTCCCTGTGCGCGCAGCAGGACCGGACAGCGTCGCAGGTGATACGTCAGCTCATTCGCGACTACCTGGCTCAGCACGGCGTTGAATACGTGCCCAGCGGCTTGAACCTGGACGAGCAGATTGCGGGCAAGGCAGCCGGCGATAGCAGGCCTGCAAGGAAGAAGTCACCGCAGCGCGATACGACAGCGCCCGCCAGGCAGCGTACAGTTCGCCGCGGAGCCTGAACCGTGGACGGCGTGCCTGCGGTCGGACAGTGGTTGTTGCTCGACTGGATGCTCGTCGTTGCAGCCGCCTGGCTGCTGGTCGGGGCAATGGGCGTGCTTGCACTGCATCGCCTGGCACTGGTGTCGCGCCTGCTTTTTCCTCTCGGTGGTCTGCTCGGGCTGGTGCTTGGCGCACTTGCCCTGGCCGCCATAGGTAGCAGGCCCGAAGTGGCAGTACTACCGATCGGGCTGCCGGGCCTGCCATTTCATCTTCGGCTGGATAGCCTGTCCGCCTATTTCCTGATGGTGATCGGCGCCGCGGCGGCTGGAATTTCCGCGTTCGCGGCCGGCTACTTTCGCCAGGGCGAGGGCACACCGCCCGGACTGCTGTGCCTGGAGTACCACCTGTTCCTGGCCAGTATGGCTGGCGTCGTGCTGGCCGACGATGCTTACGCGTTCATGGTGATGTGGGAAACCATGGCGTTGTCGTCGTTCTTCCTGGTGACCGCAAACCACCGTATTGCTGAAGTCCGCAGTGCCGGCTACCTGTACATCACCATGGCACACATCGGTGCCATCGCAGTCCTGTTGTGCTTTGGCGTCCTGCAGGCCAACACCGGCAACTACACCTTCGCGAACATGCGAGCCCAGGCGCTGACGCCGTTCTGGGCGTCGGTGGCGTTCCTGCTTGCAATGCTCGGCTTTGGGGCCAAGGCTGGCCTGCTGCCACTGCATGTGTGGCTACCCGAAGCGCACCCGGCCGCACCGTCTCCGGTGTCGGCAATGATGAGCGGTGTCATGCTCAATACCGCCATTTATGGTCTCTTGCGCGTGGTCTTTGACCTGACACAGGTGCATATGTGGTGGTGGGGTGGGCTGCTGTTGGCGTTCGGCCTGGCGACCGCGCTGTACGGCGTGGTGTTTGCTGCGGTCCAGACCGACATGAAGCGGCTACTGGCTTACTCGTCGATAGAGAACATGGGTTTGTTGTTCGTCGCCATCGGCCTCACGCTGATATTTTCGGCCTACGGCATGAAGCCATTGGCCGCGCTGGCTCTGACCGCAGCGCTCTACCATGTGGCCGGCCACGCCTTCTTCAAGAGCCTGCTTTTCCTTGGCACTGGCAGCGTATTGCATGCCACCTCCGAGCGCAGCCTCGGCAAGCTGGGAGGGCTGATACGGCCGATGCCATGGGTGGGCTGGCTCACGCTGGTGGGTGTGCTGACTAGCGCCGGCCTGCCGCCGCTTGGCGGCTTTGTCTCGGAGTGGTTGCTCCTGCAGAGCTTTCTGTTCACAACCGGCCTGCCGGTGCCGTTGTTGACGATGCTGATCCCAGTCGTGGCAGCGTTGATTGCGTTGGTGGCGGCCCTGGCCGGCTACACGATGGTCAAGTTCTTTGGCGTGATCTTTCTCGGGCTGCCGCGCGAGCCCAGGCTCAGTGGCGCGCGGGACGCTGGCGGCTGGGAGCGTGCCGGCATGCTATGGCTGGCGCTTGGAAGCGTCGCGCTGGGGCTATTGCCATCACAGTTCATCCGTCTGATCGATGCGGTGACGCAGCAACTGGTCGACAGTGGTCTCGGGGCACGCGTCGCGACGAGTGGCTGGCTGCTCGCGCCGATCAGCCCGGAGCAGGCCAGCTATGGTCCGATCATCTTCCTGCTCGGTATCCTTGCCAGCTTCGCGCTTGCCTATCTACTTGTGCGCGGCTTCTACCATGGCCGGCTGCGCAGGAGTGCAGCCTGGGCCTGCGGCTTCCCGTGGGGTACCGCGCGCATGCAGGACACCGCGGAGGGCTTCGGCCAGCCGATTCGGCAGATCTTCGAGCCCTTCTTCCTGATTCGCCGAGACTTGCCGACTCCGTTCGACGAACACCCGCAATATCGCGTGACGGTGGCGGACCAGTTCTGGCGCTGGCTGTATACGCCGGTTATCAGGCTGGCCTCGTTTCTGGCGCGAGTGCTTGGCGTGATTCAGCAGGGGCGGATTTCCGCGTACCTGCTGTACAGCTTCCTGACGTTGATTGCCGTGCTGCTGGCGGTAATGCAGTGAGGCGATACCGATGAGCGCAACTGGCCTGCTGTCGCAACTGCTGGAGATCGTGATCTCGATTGCCCTGGCACCGCTGCTTCTGGGCTGGGTCAATGTGTGGCGCGCCTGGCTGCAGAATAGATCTGCGCCGAGCCTCTGGCAGCCCTATCGCATGCTGCACAAGCTGTTCAACAAGGAATCGGTGATGGCCGACAATGCCTCGCCGCTTTTCCGCGCTACCCCCTACGTGGTATTTGGCTGCATGGCGCTGGCGTGCTCCATCATCCCTACCTTGTCCACCGACCTGCCACTGGCACCGGCCGCCGACGCCATCGCCCTGGTGGGCCTGTTCGCGCTGGCGCGGGTGTTCATCTCGCTGGCCGCAATGGATATTGGCACCGCTTTCGGCACGATGGGCGCTCGCCGCGAGATGCTGATCGGCTTTCTGGCGGAGCCGGCCTTGTTGATGGTGCTGTTCTCGGCGTCCCTGATCTCCCGCTCGACCTCGCTCGCCACCATGGTCGAGACGCTGGCGCATCGCGAGTTGGCGATCTATCCGGGCATGGCCTTCGCTGGCGTCGCTTTCACCATGGTGTCGCTGGCCGAGAACGCGCGCGTGCCCGTGGACAATCCCGCTACCCACCTGGAACTGACCATGATCCATGAGTCGCTGATCCTGGAATACTCGGGTCGACATCTGGCGCTGCTTGAGTGGGCAGCCAGCCTGAAGCTGTTTGCCTACTCCTGCATCGGGCTGGCACTGTTCATCCCCTGGGGCGTGGGCCAGGCAGACGCGCCGCTGTCAATGCTGCTGGCAATGCCGGCGCTGGTGCTCAAGCTGACGTTGGGCGGGTTCTTGCTGGCGCTGCTGGAGACGGCCAACGCCAAGATGCGGATCTTTCGCGTGCCAGAGTTTCTCGCCACCGCCTTCCTGCTGGCAGTGATCGGCCTGCTGGTGCATCTGCTTCTGGTCCACTGAAATGAGCGCGCTGCTGACCCAGTTCGTCAACCTGCTTGGCGCGGTGCTGTTGATACTTGCCTTTGCGATGATCTCGCAGCGCCGCATCCTGTCGCTGATTCACCTGTTTACGCTTCAGGGCATGACATTGGCCCTGGCGACGGCGGTGGTCGGCTACGTCACGTCACAGCCGCACCTGTACCTGTCTGCCGCGCTGACACTGGTGCTCAAGGTTCTGTTGATTCCCTATCTGCTGCACCGGATCATCGACCGGCTGCAAATCCGCTGGGACATAGAAAGGCTGATCAATATCCCTACCACCATGCTGATCGGCATCCTCGTGGTGATCTTTGCCTTCAACCTGGCCATGCCGATCTCGCGAATGTCGCTCAAGCTGGCCAGCGGCACGCTCGGCATCGCGCTGGCTTGCGTGTTGCTGTCCTTCCTGATGATGATCACGCGCTCCAAGGCCGTGCCGCAGGTGATCGGTTTCCTTTCGATGGAAAACGGGCTGTTCTTTGCAGCCACTGCGGCCACCTATGGCATGCCGATGGTGGTTGAGCTGGGCATTGCACTGGATGTCCTGATCGGGGTCCTGATCCTGGGCGTGTTCATGTTCCAGATCCGGGCGCAGTTCGACAGCCTGGACATCCGGAATCTGGAGCAACTGAAGGAGGATTGACGTGACGGCGCTCGCGTTCCTGCTCGGTATTCCGCTCGCCGGCGGCCTGGTGCTGGCGCTGACCGGGCATCGCGATCATGCACGCGACATCAACGTGGCGTTCAGCCTTGGCACCTTCGCCGCGGCCTGCGTACTGGCGGTGACCGTGGTCTCGGATGGTCCGTCGCTGGCGTGGCGACGCGAGTTCTACATCGACTCCCTGAACGTCTTCCTGGTTGCGCTGACCGCCTTCGTCGGTCTGACCACCTCGGTTTTCTCGCGGCCATACATGAGAGTGGAACGCGACCACGGAAGGATGACGCCGCCCCGCCTGCGCCTGTACCACAGCATGTACCAGTTGTTTACGTTCACCATGTTGCTGGCGCTGACCACCAACAATCTCGGCATCGTGTGGGTGGCGATGGAAGCCGCTACCCTGACAACAGTGCTACTGGTCAGCGTCTACCGCACGGCGGCCAGCCTGGAGGCGGCGTGGAAATACTTCATTCTGTGCGGTGTGGGCATCGCTCAGGCGCTGTTTGGCACGGTGTTGCTTTACATGGCCGCGGAGAAGGTGGTCGGCGCCGAGGGCGGCGCGCTGTTGTGGACCAATCTCGACGCGGTAAAGGGGCAGTTGGACCCCAATATCATCACACTGGCCTTCGCTTTTCTCTTCATCGGCTACGGCACCAAGGTGGGGTTGGTTCCACTGCACAACTGGCTGCCCGATGCGCATGCGGAAGGGCCGACGCCGGTGTCTGCCGTGTTGTCCGGCTTGCTGCTCAATGTGGCGCTCTACGCGGTGCTGCGTTGCAAGATGCTGACGGACGCGGCGGTGGGCAGCCACCTCACCGGCTATCTCATGATGGGATTTGGCCTGCTCTCGGTAGTGACGGCCGTGTTCTTCGTGATTCGTCAGCGCGACGTCAAGCGCATGTTTGCGTATTCGTCGATCGAACATATGGGCCTGATTACCTTTGCTTTCGGCATGGGCGGGCCGATCGCAAGTTATGCCGGGCTGCTGCACATGACGATGCATTCGCTGGTCAAGTCGGCGATCTTCTATGCCGTCGGGCATGCCGCACAGAAGGCGGGCACGCAGATCATGGACGACATCCGTGGACTGATTCGCGTCAGCCCCACGGTGGGCTGGGGCCTGATGCTGGGCGCGCTGGCCATCCTAGGCATGCCGCCGTTCGGTGTATTTGCCAGCGAATTCCTGATCGTCACCACCGCCATGCGCGAGCATGCATGGGCGACGCCGTTCCTGTTGATCGCGCTCGGCGTGGCCTTCGCATCGATCTTCAGCCGCGTGCAGCCAATGGTGTTCGGCGACACCGAGCTCAGGCCGCTGGCGCATCCGCCGGCGTTGGTCCCGGTGTTCCTGCATCTTGGGCTTGGGCTGGTGGCAGGACTCTATATTCCGCCTTATCTCGATGGCTGGTACAGACAGGCGGCCGCAATGCTGGGGGGATGAACCCATGACGCAACCTGATCTTGGTATCGAGCTTGAGCGCCTGCCGGCACCGTTGCCGATATGGTACGGGCGCGTTGGTCAGGATGTCTGGCTGGAGATTGCGCGCGCCGTGGCGAATGCGGGCGGACGCCTGGTAGCGGTATGGGGCGTGGTGCGCGACGAAGGAGCGAGTGCGACGGCATGTGCCGCCTATGCGCTGCCGCATGGGCTCGTCTGGCTCGAACTCCAGCGTGACAGTGCACGTGGGGTGCCCGATCTGGCGGGCATTTTTCCCTGTGCCGCCCGGATGCAGCGTGCCATGACCGATCTGTCCGGCATCCCCGTGGAAGGCGCCCACGACTCCCGGCCCTGGCTCGACCATGGCCTGTGGTCGCAGGGGGCGCGTCCATTGCTGCGAGATGGGCCGGGGCTCGATCCGGGACTCTCAGACACGGCAGGCATGCTTCCCGCCGACTATGGCTTTGTACGCGTCGAGGGCGACGGCGTGCATGAGATCGCGGTGGGGCCAGTGCATGCGGGCATCATCGAGCCAGGACATTTCCGCTTCTCCGTGGTCGGCGAAAAGGTACTGCGGCTGGAAGAGCGGCTCGGCTACACGCACAAAGGTATCGAGCGGCGATTTGCCGAACTCGCGCCGATGGAAGCCTTCAGGCTGGCGGGCCGGGTCTCGGGGGATTCCACGGTGGCTTACGCCTGGGCCTACTGCATGGCACTCGAGTCTGCGTGTGGCACCGCGCCGCCGGTACGCGCGGCGTGGATACGCGCGCTGATGCTCGAGCGCGAACGGGTGGCGAACCACCTGGGCGACCTCGGCGCGCTGGGTAATGATGCTGGACTGGCATTCGGGCTCGCGCAGTTTTCGCGCTTGCGCGAGGACTGGCAGCGCCTGTCGGGGGCAGTGTTCGGCCATCGCCTGATGATGGATGTGGTGGTGCCGGGCGGGGTGGCGATCGACGTGTCGTCAGATATGCAAGAGCGCCTGTGCCGGCAGTGCGACGACATTGAACGGGAGCTGCGCGCGCTGCGTGCCATTTACGACGAGCATGCCGGTCTGCAGGACCGCTTTCTCGGCACCGGCCGGATCCCTCCGCCGCTGGCAGCCCAACTCGGGCTCGCGGGATTGGCGGGCCGTGCCAGCGGCCAGGCTGCGGACCTGCGCTGCGATCACGCCTGGTTGCCCTACGAAAGCCTGGCCGTGAGGATGGTCACGCATAGCGTCGGCGATGTGGCGGCGCGCGTGGCGGTGCGCTTTGACGAGGTGCTGGAATCGCTGCGGCTGATTCGCGCCCTGTGCGCCGGACTGCCAGAGGGGGCAACATGCGGCGCGCTGCAGTTACCGTGCAACGGTGTCATCGGCGTGGGGTGGGTGGAAGGGTGGCGTGGCGAAGTCCTCGTCACGCTCGAACTCTCGGCTGACGGCCACATCCTGCGCTGTCATTGTCACGACCCATCCTGGCAGAACTGGCCGGCGCTTGAGCACGCCATCATCGGCAACATCGTTCCGGACTTTCCGCTGATCAACAAGTCCTTCAACCTCAGCTATGCGGGGCACGACCTCTGATGTGGCGAATACTGAAGCAGATCGCGCGTACTGGCATTCTTACCGAGCCTGCGCCGCAGGGCGGTGTCGATGACGCCGCGTTGGTCCGCATTCACGAGGACCTGCTTGAAATCCTCGGCCGTGCGCTGACCATCCGTCAGGTCGATGCGGGCTCCTGCAATGGCTGTGAACTCGAGATCCACGCGCTGGGGAATCCCTACTACAACATCGAAGGACTGGGCATCAGGTTCGTCGCCAGCCCGCGACATGCCGATATGCTGCTCGTAACCGGACCTGTCTCGCGCCATATGGAGGAAGCCTTGCGGCGCACCTACGAGGCTACGCCCGGACCAAAACTGGTGGTCGCAGTGGGTGACTGCGGGTGTACTGGTGGCATCTTCGGCGAAAGCTACGCGAGTTGCGGCCGCGTTGCCAACGTCATTCCAGTGGACGTGACGGTGCCAGGCTGCCCGCCAGCGCCGATCGATATCCTGCGCGGCATCCTCGGCGCCGTACGGCGCAATCACAGATAACCGGCCACCTTCGCTCAGTTACTACAGGGTGAGCTCCCCGACCTTGGGGCGGGTTGCATAGTCGACGCCGTGCCGATTCAGATACTCGCGAATGAGCTGCCGCACCACTTGCGACGGCGTTTGATCTTGCGCCGCGCAGAGTGACTCGAAGGCACTCTTCTTCACCGGATCGATCAGCACAGTGAGTCGGGCAGTCTTGGATTCCATGTGTGTTGGAGGAGTGTTGTATGATAATGGCATTATCATAATATACAACTAGTCTGTGGCGTGTGAATCTCGTGAGGGGGCTGGGGGAATTGACCTGGGTGTCCCGCCTCGGGGCTTCGGCGCCAGCGGTCCGGGGGTAAGGCCAAGCTTGAGGGTGCGGTGGTAGAAGCTACGATTGAAATGACCTGCCGAGTTGGCTTGCAAGGCCGGGGCTCGGCACGGTTGGCCCACGCGGCCAATCAATTCCAGAGTGATGTACTGCTGGTCAACGATGTCTGCTTTGTGAACGCCAAGGACGTGATGCAGGTAATGCGGTTCTCCGCGCGCGCGGGTACCCGGGTGCGGGTGCAGGCCACCGGTCCGGATGAGGCTGCCGCCGTGGAGTTACTGGCAACTCTGCTGGCAGCCTGAGTCACATATATGCACAGACCGAGTATCAGATGAATTCCCAACGCGCCTCCGTCAGAGAATATCTACGGTTTCTTGCCACGGTCACCAAGGATGGGAAGCCAGTGGTGCTGGAGACGGAGCAGGCGATTTCGCTCCATTTCGACATGCACGCGACGCAGAGCTTCATGTCCGTGCGCGATCCCAACAAGCTGGTGCTTGGCTACACGCGCACAATGATGAGCTTTCTGCTGCTGCAACCGACGCCGTCACGGATCTCCATGATCGGCTTGGGCGGCGGCTCCCTCGCCAAATACTGCTACCACCATCTCCCCACTACCAAGGTGGTGGCCATCGAGATTGACCCGGCGGTGATTGCCTTGCGCGACAGGTTCCAGATTCCTGCGGATGACGACAGATTCGAGGTCATCTGCGCGGATGGCGCCGAGTATGTCAAAGGCCAGGACGCACGTCCGGATGTCATTCTGGTCGATGGGTTCCTGGCACGCGGTATGCCTGCGCAACTTGGAACCGTGGCGTTCTACTCGGCCTGCCACGCACGGCTTGCCGACGATGGTGTCCTGGTCGCCAATTTTCTGGAAAACGACAAGGACATTCCCTTCTACCTGGAGGAAATTCGCGCCGTGTTCGGGGATGCGTTTTCGGTGTCGCTCACCGAGGACAGTTGCAATTACGCGTTGATTGCGTGGAAAGGGGCCTGCAAGCTCCCGTCGCTGGATACACTGGTCACGCGCGCGCGCTTGCTCGAGACCACACATCCCCTGAATTTGCGCTCGGCTGCCGGCCGGCTGAAGCGTGGCAAACGCCTTGCCTCGGACGATACCTATTGGCAGCGGTTGACGAGATTGCCGTGACGTCAGCCGACGAAGTCTCCACAAATGCCTGGACCCTTTGCCCATAAGGCGAGCATGCTAGTCCCATATCTGCGCCGGCTGACGGGGAAAGACCGCAGTCCCGAAGCGAACCTGCAACTGGCTCGCTATCTCGCATTCGTCGCCGGGGCGACCAACGCAGGTGGGTTTCTGGCGGTGCAGCAGTACACCTCGCACATGTCCGGAATCCTGTCTGCCATGGCTGACAACCTGGCGCTGGGCAGCCTCGGACTCGTGCTCGACGGTCTAGGCGCCTTGCTTTCGTTTCTGTCGGGGGCCGCTTGTTCGGCCGTGCTCATCAACTGGGGCCGCAGGGAGGAACTACAAAGTACGTACGCCTTGCCACTGATGCTGGAGGCCGGGCTTCTGGTTGGCTTTGGGCTCCTCGGCGGCAACCTTGAGCATCACGAATGGTTATTCGTGCCCGCGACAGTGATGGTGCTGTGCTTCATCATGGGTTTGCAGAACGCCATGGTGACAAAGGCATCGAACGCCGAGATCCGCACGACACATGTGACAGGCATGGTGACCGATATCGGTATCGAACTCGGCAAGCTCTTCTATTGGAATTTGTCCAAGGCTGATGCTGACAAGCCTCTGGTTCTCGCCAACCGGCAAAAGCTGCGTGTCCTGGCCACCCTTGTCGGCCTGTTCTTCCTCGGTGGCCTGGCGGGTGCGCTGGGATTCAAGCATGTGGGGTTCAGCGCCACGCTGCCATTGGCGACCCTATTCATCGCGCTGGCTGTGGTGCCGGTGCTCGACGACGTGAGGTTGCATGTCTGGCACCGGGATTTTCTCTCGCGCATCGGTGCACGGGCACGCCGGTGGGCCGGCACCGTCAAGGCGGATGTACACGCCATCTGGCTGGCCGCGCGGGACTCCCGCACACCTTGGTATGCAAAGGCCCTTGCCTTGGTCGTCGCAGCTTACGCGTTATCGCCCATCGATCTCATTCCGGATTTCATCCCGGTACTTGGTTATCTGGACGATGTCGTGCTGGTTCCGTTGGGCGTCTTGCTCGTCATCCGCCTGATTCCCGCCGAGGTCATGGAGGAGCATCGCGCGGCGGCCAGAAGCGCCGCGCGTCGGCCCATCAGCAGGGCGGCTGCGGTGGTGATTATTGTGATCTGGACCATTTCCGCCATCGGGGCCGCTCTTGTGCTCCCGCGCTTGGCGGGTGGCTTTACCCTCCATGAATGACACCCAGCTTGAGCCCCTGGTCGCACTGGTGGCCTTAGGCCGCGAACGCGGGTTTCTGACGCACGGCGAGGTTAGCGACACGCTGCCTGACGGCGATCTTGGACAGATTCAGCGCGTGCTGGAGGAGCTGGGCATTCCACTGGTTGAGCGGGCGCCGGCCAACGACACCGTCGGGCTCGAAGCGAGTGCGGAAGCGCTGGTCATGGACGATGCTGCCATCGAGGACGCTGCAGCGACTGTCATGCAGAGCGATGGGCGAGCGACGCGCACGACCGACCCCGTACAACTGTACCTGCGTGAAATCGGGACGATTCCGTTGCTCACGCGCGAGCAGGAAGTGGCGATTGCCAGGCGGCACGAAATCGCGGTGACCGAGAAGGTCGCTGAATTGGTGTCGTGTCCGCTTGTGGTCTCGGAATTGCTTGCGATGGCAGATGAGATCGAGCGGGGCGAGATGAATGTCGAAGACCTCATCGACCATTGGGGTGGTACTGAGGCAAACACAGTCAATGGGCCAACGATCGGGATGGATGGGGTCAATAGCGATGCTCCAGAGTCCACCGATGCGAACGTAGACATGGATGAGCCAGGTCCAGCGTCTACCAGGACCGCGGCCGCGCGATCGTCAGCCACGATGCAGCGTGAGGCGCTTGCGCGAATGGCCACCATTCGGGCCCGGTTCGTCGAGTGGTCTGCTTGTTTCAGCCCGCGAGCAGCCACGCCGGAGGCCACCAATGCGCTGAATGCGATTCGCGAGGAGTTGGCTGTCTTCCACTTCAGCGCCGCCGCTGTAGCCCGTCTCAGCCAGGTACTGTCCACCCGCGTCGACGCAATTCGACTGGCGGAACGCCGGATTGCCGGGATCGTCATCGATCGGTGCGGCGTCGCCAGACAGTGGTTTCTACAGACCTTCCCTGGACACGAAACCGATGTCGGCTGGTCGGAGGCGCTGGCAGCACAACACATCGGTGGTAGCGTGGATGCTCTGGCGCAAGCCATCCCGGAAATTCAGGCGATCCAGCGGGAAATGATTGCCCTGGAGCATCGCGCGGTCCTGTCACTGGGCGATCTGAAAGATCTCGGCCGGCGTGTTTCGAAGGCTCGCGCGAGAGCCCGGGCAGCCAGAGACGAAATGATCAAGGCCAATCTCCGGCTCGTCGTTTCCAACGCCAAGAAGTATCTTCACCGTGGGATGCCGTTGCTGGATCTGATTCAGGAGGGCAATCTCGGTCTGATGCGAGCCGTGGATCGATTCGATTACCGTCGCGGCTACAAGTTCTCAACATATGCCACCTGGTGGATTCGACAGGGTATTACCCGCGCGATTTCCGACAAGGGGCCGACTATCCGGATTCCGATTCACCTGGTCGAGGTTGTTGGCAAACTCAATCGTGCCTCACGCGAACTCTTCCATGAAACGGGGGCGGCGCCGACCCCGGAGGCTCTGGCGAAGCGTCTTTCTCTTCCCGAGAAGAAGGTCAAGGCAATCCTGGATCTGGTCAAGGAACCCCTTTCGCTGGAATTGCCAGTGGGCGAAAGCGGGGATGCCCTGCTGTGGGACACGCTGTCTGACGAAGGTTCATCCTCGCCTGAGGAGTCCGCCATGCGTGTAGCGCTCAGGGTTGACTTGGACGAAGCGCTGGCCACGCTGCCGCCCAGGGAAGCGAAGATCATACGGATGCGGTATGGGATGGACGCGGGCACGGACTACACACTCGAGGAAATCGGCCAGCAATATGGTCTTTCACGCGAGCGCGTCCGCCAGCTCGAGCGCCAGGCGCTGCGCAAGCTACGCCATCCCGAGCGCGCGCCTTGCCTGCATGTGCACCGCGATATCCATTAGGCCGTTCGATTTCCTCTCGACGCTCCAAGGCCACATGAATTCTGTTCGCCGAAGAAGGCGAGTGGCGATAAGTCGAATCGTTGGTTCTCCAAGACAGCCTACTGAGCCATGCCGCACCTCCATACTTTGACCATCGTCAGAGGTGCGGGCGGCCGCTTTATCGGAAGCCGAACAATTCGGTGTAGGACAGGATGCCGCGACCGATACCGCCAGCAGCAAGTACGGTGCCATCAAGCAAGAGCGTTGCGGTGTGCTGCTCGCGGAGTTGTTCCAAGCTGCCGGTTTGGGTCCAGGTTCCACTCGCCGGGTCGAATTGCTCGCTCTCGAACAAGTCGGTCCCGTCGGTGCCGCCCGCCACCAGCACGTGCCCGTTGGCAAGCAGCGTGGCGGTGTGGAAGTCGCGCGCCTGGCTCATGCTCCCAGTGGGTGTCCATGTGCCCGACGCAGGATTGTAGATTTCGGCGGAAGCCAGAATGTTTGTTCCATCCGTGCCACCAACCGCGAGAACCCGGCCATCAGCAAGTTGGGTAGCGGCGAAGTCATTGCGGGCCTGGCTCAGGCTGCCGGTCTGGGACCACGTTCCTGTGGCCGGGTCAAACACCTCGGCCGAGGCCAGCGCGGCGCCCCCGGATTCGCCTCCTGCCACCAGGACCCGGCCGTCTGGCAGCAGTGCGGCGGATTGCTGATCGCGCGCTTGCGCGAGGCTGCCCGTGAGCGTCCACGTGCCGGCGACCGGATCGAAAATCTCGGCCGTAGCGATGGCGGAATGGGCGCCGCCCTGAGTTTCCCCGCCCGCCACCAGCACGCGGCCGTCTGTCAGCAAAGTCGCGGTATGACTATCGCGCTCCTGATTGAGGCTCGCGGTCGCTGCCCACTTCCCGGTAGTCGGGTCATACAGTTCCGCCGAGTTCAGAGCGTTGCCTCCACCGGTGCCGTATCCACCTACGACGAGGACACGGCCATCTTGCAAGCGCGTGGCGGTATGCGCTTGCCGGCTGCGGTTCAGGCTGCCGGTGAACGTCCAACTGTGTGTCGTCGGGTCATACAACTCCGCCGATGAAAGGGCTTGCTTTCGGTTGCCGCCGGCGATCAGCACCCGTCCGTCTGTGAGCAGCGTCGCTGTGTGTCGGAAGCGCCCTTGATTCAGTGCATCGGTGGCAAGCCACTGACCGACGTCCGGGGTTGTGACCGTGATGGTGAACTGCGTGCTGACACTGCCTGCGCTGTTGCTCGCTGTCACCGTGAACATCGTTTGCGGCAGCGTGGCCGTGGGAGTACCGCTAATCACACCCGTCGTAGTGTTCAGGCTCAACCCCGGCGGTAAGCCTGGCGAAATCGAGAAGTGTGTCGCTTCGCCACCGGAGTATAGGGGCTCGTCGGACACCATCGGGGTGCCGACGATGTATTCGGGCGCCTTGTCTAGATACGAGAGTCCTGTCGGCGGTACAACTGCCGCAGTCACTTCGAGTGTGATCTGCACTTGCACGCTGTCCACGCTGTTGGCGCCGGTCACAGTAAAGACGGTGGGCGCAGTCACGACGGTCGGCGTACCGGTAATGGTGCCGGTCTGCGGATCGATGGCAAGGCCTACTGGCAGGGCAGGCGCGATACTGTACTGCGTAATTTCTCCACCGGTGCTGATCGGCGTGTTGGGCACGATCGCGCTGTTGGCAACGTAGCTCACCGACCGATGCAAATAGTCAAGGCCGTCCGGTCCGATGGGCGTGTCCTTGACCTCGATTTCGACGCGAGTGGTACTACTGCCGGCGGCATTGCTGGCGGTGATCGTGTACACGGTCGAATGGCTGGAGCCAGTTGGTGTGCCGCTAATCGTGCAGGTCTGGGGGTCAAGTGTCAGGCCCGGTGGTAGCGGCGGAGTGACGGTGCACTGCGTGATGTCGCCCCCACTATTGCTCACGGTGTCTGGCACGATCGGCACGCCTACGGCATAAATTGGCGATTCATCACGCTCGGCGAGCCCCGTCGGAGGGGCACTTGGGGTCGCGGGGGCAGTGCCGCTGCCATTACTGCACCCTGTCGTCAAGACCGCCAGAAACAGGACCAGGGTGCTCAGCCAGCGCAGGATTGCCATGTCGGACTCCGGCCGGATCGATGGATGGGACTAGCATAGGCTACGGCGACAGCACTCCGCGAGAAAATACTCCGACTACCCGTTGTCGGAGCCATAGCGGCCGCGGAGCCAGCCAATGCGCGGTGACGCCTTCTGGCCGAACGCCGAAGCTCGCCGGTCAGCACGTCGCCCGCAACACGGATTCCCATTTCCGAACCGGATCGGCCCCCGTGTGTTTTGCCCGAGAACCGTCCGCTGGCGCTTTCTCTTTCTATTGGGAAGAAGGCGGTTTCAAGAGCTGACGCAGCGGATTCAGCGGGCCAATCGGGAGCAGCGAGAACGTCATCAGGTGCGCCTTCCCCAATGGAAGTGCCTCAAGCATTTCATGCGCTTGATTTACGTCCGTAACGTTCAGGATGAATGCCACCCCGGCCCGGTCTTCCAGTGAATACCACTGGTCGATCTTGCCCTCGAGGTAGAGCTGCGCCGTCTCGCGAACCTCGGTCGGAAGAATGTGTTGGACAAGTTTCATGTCCGTGCCCGGCGGAAACGTTCCAATCGCCAATATCTTGGTGGTTGGCGTGGTTGGCATCGAAGTGGTTTGCGCGATGGAGACCCCAGCAGAAGCGACCAGCACGGAGGCCGTTGCCAATTTAATAAGACGGCGTTTCATCACGCAGCCTCGAACACTGCAGTGAGAATGCCGAGTCGGTCTTCCAGGAGGTTTCGTCTCAGGTTGGCGGTAAGCTCGCCAAAGTCTGGCCCCATCACGACGCCGAGGTTTGGTGAGGGCGGCGGCCCCGACGCGCGCAGTTCGGCGAACCAGGCCTTTGCTGCCTCGGTGTCGTCTCGCCACGTCAGCGTGCGGAAATCCGCTTGCTCGATCGCCTCGCGCGTTGCATCGGCCGTAGCGAGAAAGCTCGTTGCCGGCGTTCGTGCCCACGGAACGGGATAGTACGGCTCGCGGTCGTTCGCGACTACGTCGTACGTCGCGAATCTGCCGCCTGGTTTCAGCACGCGTCGGATCTCGCGGTATAGCTGTGCGCGCTCGGCGATGTTCATCGCCACGTGCTGCAGCAATACGGCGTCGAAACTGTTGTCGTCGAAGGGCAGGTCCAGCGCGCTGGCGGTATGAAACGACACGCGTTCGCTCTGCCCTGTGCGCTCGGTCAGGTACCGTGCGGCATCCACGAACGGTTCGCTGAGGTCGACACCGGTCACCCGGCAACCATAGGTTTCTGCCAGAAAGCGGGCCGGCCCGCCAACGCCAGAACCAACATCCAGCACCGACATGCCGGCGGAGATTCCGGCCAATTGGGCAAGATCAGCCGTGGCAGTAAGCCCACGGGTGTGAAAGTGGTCGAGGGTGGCCAGTTGCCGTGGCGTGAGCGGCTGATCCTCCGGCCCAAAGACCGTAAGTGCGGCCTTCAGCCGCTCAGTCAGGCCGGTCGCGCGATAGTGATCGCGTACGCCTTCAAGTGCATCAGTCATCGCAAGATCCTCACTCGTGAATTGCTGGTGTGTCAGGTATACCATCGCTTTGCGCGAGCGACTATTCATCACAATGTTGACAAGCCATGAAGCAGAACTTCACAGTCAGGCAGGGCGCACTCGACGGCGTGGAAGTGTTCCTGAGCGTTGCCCAGCATCGCAGTTTTCGCAAGGCGGCCGCCGCGCTCGGTGTGACGCCGTCGGCTGTCAGCCAGACTGTGCGTGTACTCGAGGCTCGCATTGGCGCAGCGCTCTTCATACGCACCACGCGCAGTGTCGGGTTGACCGAAGCCGGCGAACAGTTTCTCGCGCGTGCGAAGCCTGCCTTCGAGGAATTGGTCGCCGCCAGTGAGGTTGCGCGCGGACTCGGCCAGCGGCCGGCCGGATTGCTGCGACTCTCCGTGCCGCGCGCTGTCATCCCGATTCTGCTGGAGCCGCTGATCGTATCGTTCTGCCGGGCTTATCCCGAGGTCGAGGTGGAACTCGCCGCGAGCAAGGAGGTCATCGATCTGGCGGCCGAAGGGTTCGATGCGGCCGTCCGGCTGGGGCATCTCGTTGCTCCCGACATGGTCGCTGTGCCGTTGACTCCGCCGTTTCGTCTTGTCGTCGTTGGCAGCCCAGCCTACTTCGCGGAGCGCAGCCTTCCCAGACACCCGAACGACCTGCGCCAACATGCATGCCTGCGATGGCGGCGAACCGATGGCGCGCTCGCGCTTTGGTCATTCATCGACAATGACAATGACAGCGACCAGGCGATCGAGATCGCCGTGGCCGGCCCCCTTATCGCCAACGACTACGCCTCCATGCTTGGCGCGGCGATGGAAGGCCTGGGCCTTGCCCAGCTACCTGAGCCGCTGGCAGCTGTCGGGTTGAGATTGGGGGAACTGGTAGAGGTGCTAGAGCCGTACGCGCCGGTGAGGCCGGGCGTGTATCTCTGCTATCCGGGCCGCCGGCAGATCCTGCCGAAGCTGCGCGCGTTCATCGATCATGTGAAGAGCCGCACGGCAGGCGACAGGCAAGGTCCGCGTACAAGCTGACGCGAGGCGCGCCAGGCGATGTTGTCATGGACCCTGGCGGCGGGATAAATGAGCCGATGATGGGTTGTCTATACTTGGCTGCGTGGACGATCGGAGCGAAGTGAAAGAAGCGCCGCGCCACGCGACTGGCACATCCGTGCGGTTTGCCAGCACGACGCGTCGGCCGCCTTCGCATCGCGCCCCGCATCTCCGCCATCTCTTGACATCGAGCGAGTGCAAGCTGGCTTGAGCCGGACAGAGGAACGTGAGCATGAACCCATCGCCCACCCACGCCGCACGCTTCGTCTCCACTGGCACTCTGCCTGGGGCGGACCAGATCCGCTCGCTGGTCGAAGCGGCCTATGAGAACTTCCGCGAGGAAACAGGCGGCAAACTGGCCGACTACATCCCGGCCCTGGCCGAGGCGGATCCGTCTGCCTTTGGCATCTGCGTCGCCAACACGCGCGGCGGCACGTTCATGATCGGCGACGCGGCTCGGCTTTTCTCGATCCAGAGCGTATCCAAGCCTTTCGTATTCGCGCTGATATGCGATGCGCTCGGTGCGGCCGAGGCTGCGGAGCGGCTCGGGGTGGACGCCACCGGGTTGCCCTTCAACTCCATCATGGCGATGGAACTGCGCGCCGACGGCACCAGCAATCCCCTGGTCAATGCCGGCGCCATCGCCGCGACCAGCCTGGTGCCCGGCATTGGCGCAGAGGACCGCTGGCACCAGGTTCGCCATGGTCTTTCCCGCTTCGCCGGCCGGGAACTGGAGTGCGATGAGCGCGTGTACGAGTCCGAGGCGGCCACCAACCAGCGCAACGCTGGATTGGCGCACCTCCTGCGCGGGCATGGCCGGCTTTACTGCGATCCGGATGAAGCTGTCGAGGTCTATACGCGCCAATGCGCGCTGCTGGTCAGTGTGCGCGACCTCGCGCTCATGGGCGCAACCTTGGCCGGCGGCGGCGTCAACCCGCTCACCGGCGAGCAGGTCGTGAGCGCCGCGACCTGCCCACGAGTGCTGGCGGTAATGGCAACGGCAGGCCTGTACGAGCGCTCCGGAAGCTGGCTCTACGATGTGGGACTGCCCGGCAAAAGCGGCGTCAGCGGTGGCATGCTCACGATCGCCCCCGGCAAGGGCGCGGTCGCGACCTTCTCGCCGCCACTGGATGACGCCGGCAACAGCGTGCGCGGACAGCTTGTCATGCGCTTCCTGTCCGAGCGCCTGGGGCTGAACCTGTTCATCTCCGAGCCGGCCGCGCACCCGTAGCGCCAGACGACCCGGCATCCGCCAGTCTGTTGCGACCGTCTACTTGATGGCAGGTCGTTGCGATCTGACAAGCGCAAACAATTCGTGCCGTTGAAAATCCTCCTCCAGTGGGGGTGGGCTCCCCCAACCGAAGGGTGTGTGGTCATGGCGTCAAAGTTAGCGCGAAATCGTACTTATCGAGGTTATCGGCATATTCGAAGGCGCCTTGAGTTCCGCTGATTGCCAACAAGCCCTCGCGTCCCGGGAGAGTGCCCGTCCAACGCCGTGCGACCCATGTGTTCGCCTTCGATGGCATCCATAACATCGGATCTGCAGATGCCTTGATGGAGGTGGCCGGCAGGCGTTGTGCGCAGTAGACACTTGGATTTTCTACGCCCGCAAGAGGTATTTGCCAGAAATCACACATTTGCTAATGTCGCGCCCCAGGGAAGATTGTGGGGCCGATAGCGAATAGCGATCAGAGCTCCCGCGACAGAAACACAAAAAAATACAAAAAGAAGGGAGCAGTTCGTTGTTCCGATTTCGGGTTCTATGGGGCAGGCCTGTGGCGCAGGCTGTCCGTCCGCGCGCGTACAGCGCAGTGGCGGGGCTGACGCTCATCGCGCTGGCCGTGCGTTGCCATGCGGCAGGTGTTGTGGCCGATGGCAGCACGGCCACCACTATCAATGTCGGCGCGGGCGGCCGCATCACGGTGGGCGTGGCGGGCGCCGTTGGCGGCGTTTCGACCAACAGCTATCGCGAATTCAACGTTCCGCGCACGGGTGTCGATCTCGACAATTCGGCGGCACGGGCGCGCACCATCCTGAATCAGGTCACGGGTACCAGTCCGTCGCTGCTTGAGGGACAACTGAGCGTGGTCGGGCCGCGCGCCAACGTCGTGATCGCCAATCCGAATGGCATCAGCGTCAACGGCATGGTGGTTCAGAACATGGGCAATCTGGCACTGACCACCGGCCAGGTGACGTTCAATGATTTCACCGTCAACGGGCAGTTGCAGCGCAACCTGATCCTCAATACGAGCCAGGGTGCGATCGACATAGGACCTGGCGGACTGTCGGGTACGTTGCTGAACCTGGAACTGATCGCCAAGCAGTTGCGCGTAGGCGGCAAGGTCGAGAACTACTACGGCGACGCGAATTCGCGCGTACGCGCCGTGGTGGGTGACAGCCATGCGGAGATCGATGCCAGCGTGTCGCCAGGCGACAACCAGACCCCATGGATTACCTATTCCGCGTCGGGCACGTCGTCAAAGGCCATCGCGCTCGATATCACCGCAGCAGGCAGCCTCATGGCCGGCCGGATCGAGCTGATGGTGACGGACCAGGGCGCTGGCGTACGTCACGCGGGCACAGCCTATGCAACGGCCGGAGATTTTGTCATCTCGGGCAGCGGCGACCTGGAACTCGCATCAGGCAGGATCCGCGCGGCCAATGATGTCCTGATCGGGTCGGGTGGCCTGCGTGGCAGCGGTACTGTTGACGCGGGCCGGCACCTTCAAGTGTCGTCCGATCGCGTGGCCTTGGCGGATAGCGTGCTGTCCGCCGGCACGCGAACGGCAGGCGATCTTGTCATCGGCGTGGCGGGCCAAGCGCACAGCGAGGTTGTTGCGATGACCGGCACCACGCTGCATGCAAGCGGCGGTTTGGGTCTGTTCGACGCCGGCGCAGGCATCTCGCTGACGGGCGTGCAGGCCACGGCCGATGGCAACGTGGTGATCGAAGCGGGTGGGTCAGGCGGATTCAATGCTTCGGCAGGTGCCGGGCGAACCGCGCTGACATCCACGCGTGGCGCACTCTCGCTCACCGCCACCAATACTGCGCTGAGCGGCACCGATATCGATGGCGTTGGCGGCGTTCTGGTTACGTCTGGCGATGTGACGTTGCGCGACACGGTGCTCCAGTCGTCCGGCGCGTCGATTGTCGCCAATGCACGCGGCGCATGGAGCCAGCAGGATTCGGACGTGCTGGCGGCATCGGATGTCGCGCTGCATGGCGAGTCGGTCAATCTCGCGTCATCGTCGCGAAAGTCGACGATCGTGGCAGCCACGGGCGGCGTTTTGCTGAATGTTGTCGGTGACGTCACGAACATCGGAGGGTTGATCCAGGGGCAACGCCGCATCACATCGTCCGCAGCTTCTGCGGGTGCCATCACGGTGCTCGCCGGGGGATCGCTCTGGAACGATTCGACACCACAGTACCTCGGCATCCTGTTCGGTGCGGGCGACGACGTCGTGGTGCGTGCCGGCGGTGATGTGGTCAATCGCCATGCGCGCATGTTGTCGAATGCGCGTCTCGACATCGCGGCCACGGGCGACCTGATTAACGAGATCACAAAGCAGCCTGGCGCCAACAACGAGCAACCGGTTATCGCATCGGCATCCGGGCGTCGATGGCTGGTGCTGTCCAAACGCAGCAGTACGTTCGATATCGACTATGGCACGGCGGATCGTCCGGACCAGATTGCATACCTGCTGTCCGATACGGGTACGACGCTGAGTGGCCGCAATGTGATCAACACCGGCGGCGACATCTACGCCAACAACGGTTCGATCCGGATCAGCGCGATCGATACGTTTCGCACCGAGGGCGTGACCACTGGATCCGCGCACTATTCGAGCTCGTGCATGATCGTGTGCAGGATATCGGCATCGTCAAACACGGCGGTGCTTGGTGGTCTGCTATCGGCGGGCAACGACATCGACATCACAGCCGGGCGCGTGGCGGAGAACATAGGCGGCCGCGTGTTGGCGATGGGCAATCTCAACGTGACCGCACCCTTGACCTATGCCACTGGCGTGACGGGCTACAGGGCAATCGCGCGAGATCGCGGCTTCAAGGTGTTCTTTGGCAATACCTGGGCACGCCTGTACGCGATGGATGTTGGCGGTAGCTGGATGGCGACGGGACGCACGCGCATCAGCGGCGATGCCGTCGTCAATGGCGGCAGCTTCGATGGGGACGTTGCTATTGCCGGCGTTGCGACGGTGGCGCGGCCGCGCCAGATCGAGCCGGTTTCCGTGGAAAGCCATCTCGGCATGACGTCATGGCTGTGGCGATGAACATCGTGTGGCGACGCACAGGCCAGCGCATCGTCATGGCCGCGTGGCTGCTGGTCACCGCGAGCGGTGGCATGGCACAAGTGCCCGCAGGCGGCCCGATCGGCCCGCTGCCGCCGGAAGATCCCGCGCAGCGCCTGCTACGCGAGCAACGCCAGCGCGACTTGGAGCGCGAAGCCGCGCAACCGCCGGCGCAGATCGAGCATCAGGCGCCGTTGACGCCCGATGTCCGTGTGGAAGATGTCGAGGAACCCGCTGCAACGTTCGACATTCGCCGAATCGAGGTGGAGGGCAACACGGTGCTGTCCGATGCGGAAGTCGCTGCGATCATCGCACCATTCGAGGGTCGGGCGCTCGGCGCAAACCGGATCAACCTGCTGCTGCGTCGCTTTACCGAGGCGTTTGTCGCGCGTGGCTATATCACGACGCGTGCCTATCTGGGCCAGCAGAACCTGGCTAGCGGCGTGCTTCGCGTGACAGTGGTGCCGGGACGCGTGGAGTCATTTCAGCTCAATGGCAAGACGCTACGCCCAGGGCAGCTTGCGATGTTCGATACCACGGGCGGCGGCTGGGTGACCGATGCCGGCACCGTGTGGCAGTTTCCCGCGCCCGGCGACACGCTACGCCTGCCCGACCTGGAGCAGGGCGTGGACCAGCTGAACCGGCTGCGACGCAATCGCGCGGAAATGCAGATCCTGCCTGGTCAAACGCCGGGGGGCTCGGTCGTGGCGCTGGCGAATCAGCCCGGCGACCGCTTCCGGTTCAACGCGGGCGTTGACAACTATGGCAGCCGCGTCACCGGCATTTCCCGTACACGACTCGGCATCGATGCCGACAATGCGCTGGGACTGCAGGAATCGCTGGGTGCGAGCTATGTCGGCACCACCGATACCAACGCCGCCGTCGCATCGGCAGCGGTTCCGTTCGGCTACAACACGTTCAGCTATACGGCCTCGTTCTCCGAGTACCAGAACGCCATCGGCGATACGGCGCTGCTCTACGGTCGCAGCATTGGCCACACGTTCGGCTGGAACCGGGTTATCTCGCGCAACCAGACCGGCAGGCAGGCGCTGGACCTGACGCTTACCTGGCGCAAGAGCGAGCGCGAGATCAACAACCTGCAGCTCGATCCGCAGCGGCTGGCGATTCTGCGCGCGGCATGGAACGGCCTGTGGCGCTTTTCCGCGAACGGACAGCAAGGTTACGTCACGGCGGAGGCCGGGTATTCGCGCGGGTTGTCGGCATTTCACGCGACGCAAGATCCGTCGGACATCCGTCATGACGAGGCCCACGCGCAGTTCAACAAGCTCGATGCAAACACCACGCTTCAGTTGCCGCTGCCGGTCATTGCCGGTCGCGTGCAATTGGCATGGCGGGCGCAACTGGTTGGGCAGTGGACCAACGTCGCGTTGTTCGGATCGGAACAGATCTATGCCGGTGGCATGAGCACAGTGCGCGGGTTCCGCGAAGGTGTGATTGCCGGAGATCGGGGCGCATACCTGCGCAACGAACTGGCATGGGCGAATGCGCCGGCCATCGCGGGCATCCGCATGGAGCCTTACGTGTTTCTCGATGGTGGCGAAACGCAATACGTGGCCGCGCGGCAATGGCAGGCCGTAGTTGGCGCGGGTGCCGGTATCCGTCTGTCGGCGCAATGGGCGCGACAAACCTTCACAAGCGAACTGCTGGTGGGTGCGCCGTTGGCGCAGCCGGCCAATTTGGGCCCCAAGCGCGGTGTCGTGCTGGCCACCCTCAACTGGATCTATTAGGAGTGCATTCGATGAAAGCAAATCTGTCTCGCGTGGCTGTCGGCGTTGTCATCGCACTGGGATTGCAGTCGGCACACGCCGCCACGGTCAATGGCGTGGTGATTCCCGAAACCGCGATTGCCGACACGGTACGTGCCGCCAATATCCCGGATACGCCGCAAGCGCGTGAGGCCATCAAGCAGCAACTGATCGCGCGAGAGCTGTTCCGGCAGGAAGCCAGCAAAGACAAGACGCTGGAGAAGCGCGCCGACGTGCAGACGCTGCTGCACGATGCACGCAACCAGATCCTGACGCAAGCGTGGCTCAAGGACCATATCAAGCCCGATCCAGTCACCGATGCCGAGGTGCGCGTGCGTTACGACGAGATCGTTGCCACGCTCGGCGACAAGGAGTTCAAGGCGCGTGTCATCGAAGTGGCAGACGACGCAGCAGCCGGCGCCGCGCTAGCGCGGATCAAGGCCGGCGAAGATTTCGCGAAGGTTGCGCAGGCGGTGAGCCTGGCCGCTTCGAAGACTGCGGGCGGTGCGATGGACTGGGTCAGCTTCAAGGTCCCGGTGCAGGAGGGCAAGACGCAGAACCTGCCGCTGCCGATCGCGCAGGCGATGGCGTCGTTGCCGGAGGGCGCGATCAGCCCGACACCGATTGCATGGAACGAACACCGCTATCTGATCAAGGTCGATGCGGTACGCCCCACCCAGATTCCGTCGTTCGATACAGCGGCACCGGCGATTCGCCAGGCCTTGCAGGCGCGCGCGTTGGAGCGCGCCACGCTGGTGTTGGTCACCAGCCTGTTGAGCAAGGCAAAGATCACGCAGTAAGTGCTGCGCGCCTGAATGCCGAGGCGGCTGTTGATGCCGCCATCCGATGCCATCCGCCTGACACCACCCTTCAGCCATGACTCTGCAACGCGACCATCTGGCCACGCTGCCTTCCGTTCCTTCGTCTTCCCACGGGCAAACCGATGCCCGGCCTGATGTATCGCTGGCTGACAGGGGTCGCCGCAGCCTGCTGGCGCGAGCCTTGGCCGCGTGCGTGGCCGTCACGATGTGGATGGGGCCGTTGTCGGTCACGCTGCAGCAGTCGAAGCAGGCCGCGGGCGTACTCGGTGCGGGGGCGATGCCGATGGATGCACTGGCCGTGCACGGTGGCGCCGTTCGGCAAGGCATGCTGGATTGGGCCATGGCGCGGCTTCCGGTGGTACTGCGATTTGGTGCAGCCGAGGCGATGGCAGCGCCGGTGATCGACCCCAATGCGCCCATTCGCTTCACGCCGGGCATTTCGGTGACGACCGGGCCGGGCGCCCCGCAGGGTGGCGTACCCGTGGTTGGCATTACGACGCCCAATGCGCAGGGCATTTCACTGAACCAATACCGGTCGTTTGTCGTCGATCCGATTGGCCTGATCCTCAACAACAGCACGACCGGTGGCGGTACCTTCCTCGGCGGTCAGGTGGGCGCCAACGCCAATCTGGCGGCGTCCGGGCCCGCGCGCCTGATCGTCAACCAGGTGACCAGCAGCGCGCCTGCGCAGATCAACGGCATGGTCGAAGTGTTCGGCGCGTCGGCCGGACTGGTCATCGCGGCGCCGGGTGGTGTCTACACCAATGGCGCGGGCTTTACCAACACGTCGCAGGTCACGTTGACGAGCGGCACGCCACAGTGGCTGTCGGCAACGGGCGCGGCGACGAGCTTCGATGCCGCCGCGACGGCGGGCTTTCTGGTGGAAGGCGGACGCGTACAGATTGGCAATCCAACGCCGGGTGCCAGCAGCACCGGCATCGAGGGCACGGTTGGCAACATCAGCCTGATCGCCGAATCGATTGGCGTGGACGCGGCACTCAATGCCGGTCGGCAGATCAACCTGGTGGCGGGCCGGCAACTGGTCAAGCCCGATGGCGACGGATTCACGACAACGCCAACCGGCGCCAACAACGCTGCGACCAACGCCAGCGCGACGAATGGCCTGGCGATCGACGCCACCGCGTTCGGTGCGATGAACGCGGGCCAGATCCGCATTGTCAGCACGGCTGCCGGTGTGGGCGTGCGCGCAGACGGCAATCTCGCTGCGTCGGCAGGCAGCCTGACCATCGATGCTG
>JAFAJB010000037.1 GCA_019236395.1 Cupriavidus sp. | reverse complement strand
AGCCCATCTTGATGACCGCTCCGCAAGGGATGCACTCATCATGCTTGTAGGGCTTGTGGGCAGCCAGCATGCCGTCAAGCACCCGGTGGGGCGTGCGATCGACCGGATCGAGTTGTGTGGCTTCAGTCATGGCTTCCCCCCGTCCCGACTGGCTTGAAACTCTTGCGCTTCAGTTCCTCGACGACCGGCGCAGGCAGGTCCTCCATGGCCGCGCCAAAGGCGCCTGGCTTGTCTTTCGTTTCACTGATGATCTGCTGGATGGCCGGGTGCTGGTCAAACTTCGGATTCAGCAACGTGTAATAGACGTACTGTCCGAGATCCTGTGTATCGGTAAACCGGTACTTGGTCCATCCTTCCGCAGCGGTCCTAGCCGTTCTGCGGAAGGCGACCCAGTCTGCCATGGTGTCATTGAAGGTTTTCCCCTGCTTGCGCAGCAGCCAGCTATCGATCTTTGAGTAGAAGATCCTCGTGCCCCGCAGATCATTTCTGATCTCGAACTCGACATGATCATCCGGGTAGAAGTGCAGGCCGAGCACCCGCATGCCAAGTTCGCCATTGACCTTGGTTGGCGGCAAATGAACTGTTGCCTCCTTGTGGAGCTTGTTGATCGGCGCGTAGAGATCCTTGATGGCCTCGTCCGCATCATAGACGTCCCACTTCACCGTGAACTCCGTCCCCTTCAGCTTGTAGCAGCAACTGAGCCTGCCGGCGCCCGAGCCCGGCATGAGGTCACCGCCGCCGCTCGCCCGGTTCCCATACTTGTCGGTAACGACGAACCGTGACAGGTTGTAAGGTGTGTAATTGAACCCCGCCACGCTCAGCCCACCATATGTGGGTTCCGACGAAAACACATCGCACCCGGCTGCGAGCATCGAGGCAAGAAGCAGCGTGCCCATTAGTTTTCGATTCACGCTTGCACCTCGCTGGTAGGCATCCCTCACGCCGTCCAGCACACGATGAGGTGTGCGGCCAGTCGGTTTAAATTGAATGGCTTCAGTCATGGCTTCCCCCCGTCCCGGTTGGCTTGAAACTATTGCGCATCAGCGCCTCGACCACCGGCGCAGGCAAGTTCTCCATGGCCTGCACGCATCTCTGTACCGCGGCAGGAACGCCCAACTCGCGATCCGCATGGTTCTGCTTGATCATGCCAACGAGCGGAACGATGCCGAGCAGCATGTTCTCGGCCATGATCGAGGACACCGCGTCGAGCAGGCCAAGGAACCGGATCTCGATCGGATCGCCCTTGTCCCCCACCTCCCCGCCGATCCGCAGGTCCAGATCGCTGCGGCGTCTGTACTTGCACACCAGTTCGTTCACGAAGGCCCGCGCAATCACGCCGCCTCGATCCGCGCCAAAGACCGAGACCTCGATGCGCTGAACCTTTTCCATCTGGGACTTCGCGTCTTGATAGGCGGCCTCGAACTGTTTCAGCGCAGCGTGCAGCCGGTCTTCGACGCCGGTGCCGAATACCTTTGACACGGCGGCGTTGTCACGCACGAACGGGATCGAATCCATCCCGACATCGACAATGATGCCTTTCGCGAAGGTGGACGCGACCTTGATCGGCTTCGTCTTGAGGTCGTAGAGCGTGGCGCGGACGGCCGCCTTGCCGCGCCTCACCCACCGGCTGTCGCGCGCCAGCGTCAGCACCCGTCCGGCCTTGGCCGGCGCGGTCTTCGCCTGCTGGATGATGTCGTCGTAGATCCTGGCAACCGGGCGCCACGAGTTTTCATCGAACGCATCCGATAGCGCCTGCTTCGTCGTCTTGCCCGGCATCTTCAGCAGGTCAAGTAACTTTGATACCCCGGTCACCTTCTGGGCGGTATCCTTGGCCGCCTTGGTCGCGGATTCCAGGGCGGCGGACACCACCTTGCCGGACGCTGATACGATTTCGTTGTTCTCCGCATCCTTGTTCAGCGGCGTGCCCAGGCCCGAGTAATAGAACGGATACCAGAACTGGTTGGGCATCGTATCCCGTCGGCGGTCGTCGTTGTCGCGATGCGCTTCCCACAGGCGGCAGATGTTTGAATAACGCGAGGTAATCCGATCGTCCTGATCGCGATGGCGACCGAATCCATCGAAGAAGAAGCCCATCTTGATGACCGCTCCGCAAGGGATGCACTCATCATGCTTGTAGGGCTTGTGGGCAGCCAGCATGCCGTCAAGCACCCGGTGGGGCGTGCGGTCAGCGGGATCGAGTTGTGTGGCTTCAGTCATGGCTTTCTCCCGTCCCGACTGGCTTGAAACTCTTGCGCTTCAGTTCCTCGACGACCGGCGCAGGCAGGTCCTCCATGGCCGCGCCAAAGGCGCCGGGCTTGTCTCTGGTCTCGCTGATGATCTTCTGGATGACTGGATGCTGGTCGAACTCCGGATTCAGCAACGTTAGGTAAACGTACTGCCCGAGGTCATGGGTATCGGTGAACCGATACTTGATCCAGCCTTCGGCTGCGATTCTTGCGGTCCTTCGAAACGCGATCGCATCCTCTAACGTGTCGTTAAAGGATTTCCCCTGCTTGCGCAGCAGCCAGCTATCGATCTTTGAGTAGAAGATCCTCGTGCCACGCAAATCGTTGCGAAACTCGAACTCGACATGGTCGTCCGGGTAGAAATGCAACCCGAGCACCCGCATGCCAAGTTCGCCATTGATCTGGGTGGGCGGCAGACTGACTGTCGCTTCCTTGTGGAGCTTCCTGATCGGCGCGTATAGATCCTTGATGGCCTCGTCCGCATCATAGACATCCCACTTCACCGTGAACTCCGTCCCCTTCAGCTTGTAGCAGCAACTGAGCGACCCCGCGCCCGAGCCCGGCATCAGGTCGCCCCCGCCGCTCGCCCGGTTGCCATACTTGTCGGTGACGACAAACCAGGACAGGTTATAGGGTGTGTAGTTGAACCCCGCCACGCTCAGCCCACCATAGGTGGGTTCCGACGAAAACACATCGCACCCGGCTGCGAGCATCGAGGCAAGAAGCAGCGTGCCCACTAGTTTTCGATTCACGTCTGCGCCTTTCGATTGGATAGGTCGTCGACGATGCTGCTGTCGACCTGCGATAGAACCTCAGAGAAGGGAATATCGCCGTATCGTGCCAACTGCAACTGCTCGTGAATCTTCGGATGCTCGTCAAATCTGGCCGATACGAGCAGGCCTTTGGCTACATAGAGCAGCATGTCGGCCTCATCCTTGACGCCATGCACGGTGGCCCGTTCCAGCTGCGTCCGAGCGGCGAGATAAATCTGGCCTGGCGAAAAGTGTTCGAGAAGAGGGCCGTAGAGCCCCCGAAGCTGCATGACCACCTTATCCACACGTCCGAGGGAGAGCAGCGCGAGGTGCTGCTCGTGGGTCATTGCCAACGGCTCATCCGTCTTCGCCACAGGCGTTTCGGCGTCCGAACGCCATATACCAGGTTCACCAGCACGCTGCTGATACCAGAGTTCGCACGCGATGCTTGCAAAACCTGAGAACTCATCCGGCATCCAGACGCTGCGCAGCCGTTCAAGGACCCGGTTGTCATAGAAGTGCAGGTAGTACGCGCGCCGATCAGGTAGCGTGTACTCGCAATAGCGCCTCAGATGGTCCGCCACTTCCTTCAGGTCGCGTGCGCTGCAGATCCAGGTCACCATGAATTCGGTGTCGGAAATCTGCCAAAGATGCTGGAGCACCGCTTGCGTGGCGCCAGCATCTTCCGTGCGCGGATCAACATGGATCAGCAGTGGCGATAAATCCTGGTGCGCCGCCAGATCGGTTTCGTCCCATAGGGCCACAAACGGAACCGATTGAAGCCGATTCATCGCCGCGCGCAACTCTGGTAGACCGCGCGTATCGACCAATGCGAAGAAGGACACCGGCTCGCCGGATTGGCTCAGCCTTTCCAGGGTCTCTTGAACACGCGACGAGAAGGCCGCCCACGCCGACTCTGCCTCAAGGGCAACCCGTTGTTGACCGTTCGTACTCATCTCACGCCTTCTCGGTGATGGATTCGACGCCGGTGTGTGCATCGAGCAGGCATTGGCGACAGGCGCCAACCGGCAAGTCCGGCAACGGCGGATTCAGGCTCGCCGGTCCATGCCATGTGAAGTTCGCGGTTTTCAGCGTGATGCTGCCGGGACAGCCCAGTTCAATGTTGCCCCCGTCGAGCTTGATGTAAGCGCCTTGACTGGCCAATGTCAGGGCTCCCGACGAGACCGCAGTGAGCTTGCCGTTCACGCTGGACAAGTGCATATCCTTGGAGGCGGTTAGTTGCATCAGGCCCGAATGTGCTGCAGCCGAGAAGTCGGCCTTGGCTGCCACCAGCTTGATGCCCTTATCCTGCGCGAAGATTGACGCGCCTTGACCCGCCGCGATTGTGATGTTGTTCCCGGCCCCAAGATCCAGGTTGGACCGTGCCGATGCAATGACATTTCCACCAGCCGCAAGCTGGATGCTCTGCGCAGTGGCGAGCGCAATGCCCGCAGGCGCGCTCGCAAGAATGACGGCCTGCTGAAGCCCAAGCAGGCGCGCTTCCATCAAGTCGCGTTGCCGTTCGATGTCCGCGAGCTGTACTCGGGCCATGGCTGCACACTCGTTCAGGCGCTGCATTTGCTCGAGAGCTTCCGAAAGCAGTTTCTTGGCGGCGTCCATCGCCAGCTGATCGCCAGCCGCGTTGGGCTGATCGTCCGCGGTGAGGAACACCCCCTTCCCACCCCGAATCACCCCCCAATCGGAGGACCGCAACTCGAACCCCTCCCCCCGCTTCTTCCGCTCGCCATCCACCAGATAGCCAAGGTTCAACTGGCTTTTGCCGCCATAGTCCGTGGAGATCTTGATGCTTTCCTCGCCCTGCTTGTCCTCCATGCGCAGCTTGTTGTTGGCCTGCGTCCGGATGACATTGCGCGTCATCCACCCGTCCTTGCGGGTGATCAGGTCTTCGTGCTGGCTGTGGTGAAGAGCATGGGCGATGTAGGGCTTGTTCGGGTCACCATCCCGGAAGGCGATGGCTACCTCGGTGCCTTCCAGC
>JAFAJB010000168.1 GCA_019236395.1 Cupriavidus sp. | reverse complement strand
GTTCGAACCCGCAATCCCGCTGCGCATAACGAGTATGCCGACCGCCTCTGCAGCCCGGACGAGTCCACGGAAAAACTCGTCCTGGTTTGGCCGCGGTTCTCTTCCGCCAGCTTTCAGCGTATCCCGCATGTCAGCCACGACGGCTTTGACCGAGTTCTGGATCGTGAACCTGCCGACAAATGGCAGCGGCGCAGATTCCTGTTCGTTGAGGTAATCGATGTACCAGCTTTGCTTCCAGAGCACGTCTTTGACTGTGTCAACGAGTTCTATGCTCGGTTGCTGTGGTGCGACGTTGCCAATAGTCCGCAGATCGGGCAGAGGTAACTCTTCAGCCGGCGGCTGCTTCAGGAATAGAAATCCGAAAGGAATATGGGCGATGGACGCCCATTTCTGAGCCTGCTTGAACGTCGGCAGGCTGTCACCCGACTCCCATTCTTCAACACGCGCAATCTTGACGGCGATCCGATCGGCGACCTCGTGTTCACTCAATCCCGCGCGCGAGCGGGACCACGTAAGCATGGCGGGGTTGACGAATGCACTACTCATAGGCCGGAATGGTAGTTCACTTGGCGGAGATCCGTCTATCTTGCCGAAGTGGGGGGCCCCTACTGTCGCCTGCCCGAGACGGCCTTCCACTTGGTTCGTCCGCCGTGGCCCTTTTCCGCTCGCCACCCCATCTAAGCAGGCATCTTTAATGCACAAGTGCCGTCATTTCGAATCGGACTGTTCAGCCCGAAACCACGCGACGCACTCAGAAGTCTTCATTAAGGCCGATGATCTGATCAAGCGCCAGCGGCGCCCCGCTGTCCGGGTTCACCCTTACTTCAACTTCGCGATGCGTGTACTTGATGGCTGTGGTCGAAAAGAGCCGAATGCTGCTATCCACGTATCGGATGTGGAACGCGTCTTCCACTGAACCAGTCAACAGCGTTGGATCCGAAAAGAGAACGACGTTGGTGCCTCCCGCTCTTTGCGCGGACGAGAACACGATGCCATCGAACGAAGCCTCGTGAACGTGAGCCAGATATTCCGCCATCGTTTGCGTGATGAGGTAGTCAGCTTCGTGACCAGGCACGATCGGCCTTGAAATGAGCGCGTGCAGAAACTGGAGGAAGCGACTTCTCTCCAGCTCTTCCCGATAATTGCTCTGAAAGTAGCTCAGCCTTAGGCTGCTTCGTGCCGCTTCCAGTCTCGAGAAATCCAGGATTCGCAGGGGCGCAGTGGTCTGAACGACTATCTGGAGGATGTCACTTTGCAGCGCTGGCCTCAACTCGGCACGGGCCGTTTCGGGCTCGGTTGCCCCATAGAACACAACAACGCCCTCGGCATTCATCCGCCCTGCCCGCGCCATTTCTTTCGGTGGCGGCCCTACCCGCGTGAATGGAGCAGCGAACGCTGCATCGAGATCGGCCTTGGAGTTGCACACTCTGGCTCGATACAGGCTTGTCCCGACCGGCAAGCGCCGGACGACCGGGCGAGTCCGTGTACCGGCCCGCGCCCGTAGCCCTTCAACGTCTGCAAACAACTTCTTGAACAGGCGCCTGGCAGCGGGGCTGAAAAATCGCCTGCCGTACTTCAATTCAGTCAGTGTGTTGTCCCACTGCGAATGATAGAACTCCGTCCCAGACGGACGTGGTACATAGTTGCTCGTCGGATCCCAGAACGCTTCTTCACCACGGGAGGGCCAGTATTCCTCGGCATCCACAACGGCTTCCGCTATGGCGCCATTGATGGATACGTACTGTCCCAGGACCTCCTGCACGAGATTTTCGATATCCTCGCCAGTCTGCATCCACCGTCCCCGATCGTCATCGCCGTCGAAAACCTTGTATGCCTCTCCGAGCATGAAATTCTCACGCATGATCGGCTCCATCAGTTTGCCCAACTGCTCCAGCGTGATCGCGACCTGGTCGCTTTCGCCGCACTCCGAGCACTCCAGAACTTCGCCATGCTCCAGGACGTAAGTACGAAGGTGGGGGTCTTCGAGGCATTGACAGCAAATAGCGTCGGACACGATTGGGATCACAGGGAAGGTGTAGCCCCTATTTTATAGGCGGCCGTCACCGTGCGCACCTACCCCATTTTGCGGTTCTGCCCAGTTTCGACGACGCGGCTGCATCCAGTCTGCATAGGTGAGTCAAGCCCCCTAAAGGTAGCCGGTAGATCGGTGCGCAGGCGGGAATTCGCGTCGCTATAATGAGTGGTCAAAATTTGCATCGTAAGCTATCGACTGTGTTGGTGTGTCTGCGCGTTGCGGCGTTTCCATGAAAGAGAAGATCAAGAAAATCCTAGAAGAGAAGCAACCGCAGCGAGCAAAAGAAATCGCACGCCGCCTGAACTCGACGAGTCGAGATATCAATCGGATCTTGCACGCCAATTCGAAGGACTTTGTGCAAGCCGAAGACTGTTCCTGGTCACTCGCCCCTTCTGCAGAATTGGTGGTGGCCTTTCCAAGCAAGAAGTGGCTCTCGACGAGTCAATTTGAAGCTGCGTTGACCGCCGTTGAGTCGCCGCTGGAGTCGGCGCTGCCGAACGTCGTGTTTAAGCTGGCTCCGGATACACGCATCCTGCTGGAGGTTACCGCGCGATTGCTGGCCTTGTGCAATCAGCTTGTCGACGCAGGGAAGTCCGTCACCATAGATTTCCGCGAGTGCAGGGCAACCTCGGCTTACCTCAATCGAGTCGGCTTCTACGACCTATTGGATCCTCGCGTTATCATTCTGCCGCTGCGGCCGGCCGCCTCGACGGCTCGCGCATTGCTGGGTGGCAACTCAGCCATTGTTGAGGTCGCAAAAATTGATCTTCAGCACCGCGACAACGAAATCCCCCGACGACTCTATCGGAGCCTCGCAGAACACCTGCCAGCAAAGACACCGTTGCACACCATTCTGGGGGAGCTGTTCGACAACATCCACGAACACTCGAGTTCGCCAATCCCCGGGTTCGTTGCGTTGCAATGCTACAAAAGCGGCAATGACCCCCATATCAGCGCCGTCTTCTCGGACAATGGCTCCGGGATCGTCGGTACATTAATGCCGACCCTCGACGCGTCAGTTGTGGAGCGGCTTGCGGCAACGGGCAAGCGCGAAGAGATTGCCTTGATCGAGGCAGTGTTCTCCGGTGAGCAACTGAGTCGCATGCCGGACGAGGGCCGAGGCCTCGGGCTCAAGTTGACGGGCAGCTTTGCTCAGAAATTCAACGGTAGCATCATCGTGCGTCAGGAAACATTCGAAGTGACGATGCGCCACGCTGGCGGAAAGCGCACGTTTACAAGTCGGACAGGACTTCGAAAGATGCGCGGTACACATATTTGCGTCAAGATTAGCTTGACGCAATGATCACCGTCTCATTAAATTAGCGGGATGAACCAGACTGCTTCATGCGTCCGGATCCGCCTCCTGGAGCTCACGAATACGTCACTTCCTTTCGGCAACGCTGAAGGCAAGGCCGTTTTTCGGGTGCTCGCGGACCGTGTTGACGCTCGCACCCAGCCCACTATCTTCGAAATTTCCTTGGCAGGAATCGAGGCAACAGACGCCTCTTTCCCCCGAGAGAGCATCATTTCTGCCGCAAAATACTACCGGGGGCAACACTGGTTCTGTCTCACCGACATCCAGGATCGGGACCTCATCGACAACTGGAGATACGCGGCTCAGGCCAAAGAACAGCCGCTCGTCATCTGGCATTCTGAGGCTGACTTTGAGGTCATCGGGCCGGAAATGACGCCTGCGGCCAATGAACTGCTCGAATACGTCCTGAAGAACGGTCGCGTTGGCACCAACCAGGTTGCCGCCGGTCTTGGCATTTCGGTGCCAAACGCTAGTACTCGCCTCAAGAAACTTGTGACTGATGGTTATCTTTTGCGTCGGGAAGAAGCAGCAGACAGCGGCGGCGTCGAGTTCATGTACATGCCTATCAAGTGTTCTGCATAAACTGCTTGCTTTAAGCAGAACACTGCGCTAGTATCCGGTTAACTGTTGAACCGGGCGTTGAAGCGCCGTGTGTTAAACAGCATAATTTAACCAGATACACAGAGGTATCAAACATGACTGAACGTACCAACTTTGACGACGAGCTGCGTCGTCCCCGCTACGAAATCCTGGTGGCTCAGGCAAGCACCACCTTCCAGAGCATCAAGCTCGACGACCCCGTCCCGCTTGGCCGCCAGATCCTGGCGGCATCTGGCTTGCGCCCCGACGGGGACTACACGCTGTTCAACATTCTCGAGTCCGGGGACTTCGAGGATGTCCGCCTCGACGAGCAGGTAGATCTGCGCCGCCCGGGTGCGGAGCGCTTCATCGCCTTCAAGTCGGATCGCAACTTCAAGCTCACCGTCAACGGCAGCCAGGTCGTGTGGGGTCTGCCCGAGATCTCCGGCGCGGATCTCTACGCCGTGGCCAAGCCTTCGCACGACGAAGCGGTATTCCTCGTGGTCCGCGGCGGCGAAGACAAGCAGATTGAGCCCAGCGACAAGGTCGACCTCACGGCCGCAGGCGTCGAGCACTTCGAGGTTGCCCCCAAGCGCCACGCGAAGATCGTGATCATCGTGAACGGCCGCGAGGAAGAAGTGCCTAGCCGTCACGTCACGTTCGAACAACTCGTGGCCCTCGCTTATCCGGGCGAGCCGCCGCAGCCCACCATCACCTACTCCGTCACCTATCGCAAAGTCGAGTCCATGCCTCACCAAGGGGAACTGGCCGCGGGTGGTTCGATTGAAGTCAAACAACACGGGAGCATCTTCAATGTCGGCCGCACTATTCAATCGTAATCCGGACTTGAGGCGCCTCTCGGACGAGGGCTACAAGATGCGCGTCGAAGGCGGATCCTTGGTGATGCTGGATGTTCCCTATGTCAACGCGAAGCGCGAGGTGAAGCTGGGCAAGATCATCTCGCCGCTCTGCCTCGCGGGTGACGTCACGCAGAAGCCAGAACCGCACACGGTCCATTTCGAAGGCGAATTTCCCTGTGACGCACAGGGGCAGCCGCTGAAGGCAATTGCGGCTGGTAGCCTCGTGCCGCACGACGTACACGCAATCGCCCAGCACTACCTTTCCACTAAGCCGAATGAGTCGGGCTACACGGACTATCACCAGAAGATGACGACCTACGCGAGCATCATCGCGGGCCATGCGGCACAGATTGACGGCGACGCCAGTCCCCGGAAGTTTTGGCAGCCGATGGACGACGAGGACAACATCTTCAACTACGTCGAAAACGCATCGGGTCGCGCCGGCATTGAGGAACTCACCGCCCGGTTGTCCAACGAACGCCTCGCCATCATCGGCGTGGGCGGCACGGGATCCTATGTGCTGGACTTCGTGGCCAAAACGCCCGTCCGGGAAATCAAGCTGATCGATGGCGACGATTTCCTGCAGCACAACGCTTTCCGCGCGCCGGGCGCACCGACACTGGAACAGCTCCGCGAGGTGCCCAAGAAGGTCAGCTACCTTCACGGCATCTACAGCAATATGCATCGGGGCATTTCCGCCCATGCATTCGAACTGAACGCAGGCACGCTGTCGGTTCTCCAGGGCGTGACGTTCGCTTTCCTTTGCATGGATGCTGGCCAAGGCAAGCGCCTCGCTGTGGAAGAGCTTGAGCGGCTCGGCGTTCCGTTCATCGATGTCGGCATGGGTCTGGAACTGACGGATGGCACGCTAGGTGGGATCCTGCGGACAACGCTGAGCACGCCAGGCAGCCGGGCGTTCGCACGCCAGAAGATCTCGTTTGAGGAGCGCACGGGCGAGAACATCTACGCCTCGAACATCCAGGTTGCGGATCTGAACGCCATGAACGCCGTGTTGGCCGTGATCCGGTGGAAGCGGTACCGCGCCTTTTATCGCGATCTGGAGGGTGAACTGCACAGCTCCTTCACGATCGACGGCAACATGCTGCTCAACGGTGGTGCCGAATGCTGAAGTACAAGGAGCTCGAACCGCGTTTCGTGACCACCATTCCGCGCCCCTTGGAAGGCGGGGTGCTGTACGTATCGATGGAGTACGGCACAGTAGTGCATAGCTGCTGTTGTGGCTGCGGCCAGGAAGTGGTGACCCCCCTCACCCCCACTGACTGGTCATTGACCTTCAACGGTGAAACCGTTTCGCTCTGGCCTTCCGTTGGAAGCTGGAACCTGCCTTGCCAATCGCACTATGTGATCAAAGGAAACAAGGTGCTCCAGGCGGGGGCGTGGAGTCCCAAAATGGTGAAAAAGGAAGTCGCACGCGACAAAGCAGCAAAGGCGCAGTACTACGGTGGAGCGGAGAAGCAGCCCGTCGCGACCGATGAAATTTGGTTCGCTTCGAAGACCCTACCCGAAGCCACTAGGCACCGCCCTTGGGAACGATTCCGTCGCTGGCTTCTGGGTCAGAAGACTTGAGCCAGAAGGAGCATTTAGGCACAACACCCCGTTTTCATGTCACCTCCAATTAAACTCCGGCCGCGCTATGTAGCGCGGCCTTTTTCATCCGAAGGCGCTGCGTGCGCTCATAGCCAGCGCCTCCGAAGTGCCACAGCGAACTACTTATCCTTCTTCAGTCTACCCTCGATCGCCGAAGCAAGTGCAGGGCCCATAGCGGACTTGAACGCTTCCAGCTCGGCTGTCGCACGCGTGATGTCGATCCCGACGTTACCGGCCTCTGCTACACCTAGGCTGACGGTGACCGTCCCCGGTTGCGAGGGAAAAGCGATGATGGGTGACGAAGATTCGCAGCGAGAGGCCTCAGTGCAGAAGACTGCTTCGGACAGTACAACGCGCTTTACCGTAGTCGATGCTTGTCCAACGTCAACGAGACGCGCCACTCCGTCCACCAGCGAGATCTGCCGAAGGGCCACGGCCGTCGAAACTGAAATTGCCGCCGGTCGGTCATTGGTGCCCTCAGCAGTCTTGGCTAACGAGTTGCGGGCTCTGACAAAGACTGGTTGAAACCTCAGAAAATCTTCCGTGTGATCCACGTGCAGAACTTCCACCAGACCAGGGCTATTCGGCTTGTCGCCTTCGGCCGTACGGGAGAACACGATACATCGAACCTTCGCAAGCTTGTCGCGGCTCAACAAAAGATCAGCACTACTGGTACGTAGGGCGTCATCTTTAAGCTTCTCAAGCGTCGTCTTGCGCTGATCAACGTAAAGATCGAAGACTAGTTTCGCCCCTGCTACGATGAAAGGTATTGCGATCGGGGCCACGGCAGGAGATGTTACGGCACATTGCTCTTTAAGAGCATCCTCCAGCTTCTTATCGTTATGCACGATTTGCTTGAGCTGAGTTTCTTCTTCACTCCTTCCTTTCCCATTGGTAAAGAAGGCACTGTCAAGATTCTCGATCGCCCATGCCGATGAACCAACAATCCCCTTCCCACTTGGCTCAGCTTCCTTAAACCCAAGACCGCCCAAACCGCAGCATCCCGTCAACCATATTGCAAGACTACTCGCCAACAACGATTTCATCTCCCCTCCCATTGTCCGCCGATTGATCAGCAATTTTCCGTGCTACACAAGGGTAGGTAGTGAGTCGAACGACTGCCATCATTCCAAGGTGGGGGCTACGGCAGCGTGGATCGGCGACTGGTCAACTTCGGCCGTCTAGGGGATTGAAATAAGGAAGTCGGATACGGGATGTCCTGATGAAGCTAGAGATTGGCGTCAAGTTGTACGCGAGGCGCTGAAGTCAACGGTCTCGCCGAAGAACTCGCGGATGTCACCAGCACCACCGCCGTTGCGTTCGATGATGATGTTCAGGGCTTCGTAAACCCCGGCGAACGTCGAGGTACGATTTATCATGGGTACCGGAGTGCTATCACGATGCTCGAACTGACAAACGGTACTGTCGACATCGAAGTTAACCATCGTCCGGCATGCCAACGGGCGATGTGCGTAGATTGAACACGCCCCGTTCACAAGGAATGGGCACGGCGCTTTTGTTGTCGTGTACGGCGTTCCGTAGCGTGACGAGTCGCGCTCTAGACGACGCGCCGGCACCCCGATTTTCGCAGCTATCAGATCGGCCTCCGGCTGCCACAGAGCGATCTCCGCATGACAGCACGTTGCGCACCCTCGCTTACAAGCTATGGTTCCCTTCGCGAGGGACATGACCCGATCCACATATTCATATAGGAGTCCCAGGGCCTTGACGTCATTGTCGGCGTACTGTCGTCGCTGGACTTCGCGTGCCAATGTGCGTTGCTCCTTTTGCAGGGCCATTGGAACGCGTTTGGACAATGTGTTCGCATTTCGCAGCATTACCGTGTTGCGGCGGGCCAATTCGGCGTCAGATAGGGCCATGAGGGGTTCAATAGAGATCCGTGGTTAGATATCGGAACAGTCTACCTGAGCCTCTTAGTTGCGGCTGGCGAAACCATGGATGATCGGCGCAACGCAATCATGGCGCATCACTCGTTAGACGCACAGCAGATTCGGCATTGCCAGACTTTCGGAAACCACGGCCGGCATCCCGGCCAGCCCCGGTCATTCGCACCTACTTAGGCGGGCGGGTGGCCGCTGTGGCTTCGACGTCGGACCATTGCGATAAGGCGGGATATCGCAACAAGCGAGTGACCGGCGCACGACGGTAGCCCCTCACCCCGCCCAGGCTCACCGGCCCGAGGGCATCCGAGATAAAGCCGCGTGTTCTTGGCATTCCTCGCGACTGGTTGCGCATGGTGCATTGGCTATCACGTTAGCCACACGGCGCCGGTTAGCGCAATGCTTCGCGCAAGGCCCTCGTCCAGCCGCCAGAAAATGCGAAGCAAGGAAAGGTCACCCATTGTTCGAGGAGGATGCGGACCAGGGCTTCGGCAGGCCCGGAGAATGGCGCAGGCTGCTCGGGCTCGCCGCGATGGCAGCGGCCCTGCCACGCAAGCGATGCTGCCATGACGGCCAGCGAGAGTGTTGCCACTATCCACATGCCGAGCAGCAGAAAGGCGATCAGCGCCATATTGGCGGCGACGAACGCTGGTACAGCCGCGAGGTGTACGAGCAGGTTGTGGCGAGAGCGGTGGGTCCGCGCGTAATCCAACCACTGCTGTTTGACGAGTTGCGCGAGGGGCATTTGCGTATATCCTTCGGAGTGCGCGATGCATAGGCATCCGGACACAGCCTAAGCGCGGGATCGTGTCCTGTCTTGAACGTTCTGGCTGTCAAGATCATGCTCATTGCACCCAATGTCGGCGCATTTCCGTGGCCTGCCGCGATGATAGTCTGGGGAGCGGGAGAAGCCTCCAGCGTGCATCAGCACCACAGCGTCCAGCTAATCCTGGCGCTGACCGCGAGCTTGCGCATTCGCTGCCATGAGGGCGAGCCTTGGTATCAATGCGACGCGGCGCTGGTGCGCGCGGACGCGCCACATGAAGTGGACGCGCGCGGTGCCACGGTCCTGATCGTCTTTGTCGAGCCGGAAAGCCCGCTGGGCGCGGCCCTAGCAGCACGCATTCCGGCCGACATCACTCACATCTCATCGGCCGAGGCAGCACGCTGGCGCGGCGCGGTCGGTGTGGCCGGCTCGCCGAGCGACGCGGGAATCAGGCAGTGGCTGGAGGCGGATCTGCTTGACGCTCATCACCCGCCTACCCTGCACCCAGGGGTGGGGCGCGTGCTGCGCTACATTCGCGATCACCTGGGCGAACCCGACGCGGTGTCGCTGCGTGGGCTGGCCGTAGTGGCTGGCCTGTCGCCATCGCGGCTGATGCACGCCTTTACCACCTCGATGGGCATCCCACTGCGCCCCTACTTGCTCTGGTTGCGCCTGCAAATAGCCTGTGGCGAACTAATGTGCGGCGCCAGCGCGACCGACGCGGCGCTGGAGGCCGGATTCGCCGATGCTGCCCACTTGAGCCGTACCTGCCGGCGCATGCTCGGCACCACGCCGACGGCGATCGCCGCAGGCAAAGCACGTAGCAATATTGGCTGAGCCCCCCTATGCGCGTCGCTGTTGCGCAGGACGGCGTTGGACTTGTGCGAGGTTACGTGTCGCCTACACTACTCCAAAGGCAGTGCTGTTCCGATGACGGTCCGGAACGCGGCGACCGTCATCGAGAAAGATCGGATACGTGCAAGACATCGTGGTGCTAGGAGACACGCCAACTCCGCTGTCGTACCCTGAGTATGGACAATCCACGGTAGAGCGGGTTGCCGTTCCAGTGCGGTTCGGCATCTACGAGCGAAAGCTCGGGCCATTGGCGCAGGAGCATCCGGAAGACGATTTCCGTTTCCATGAGCGTCAGCGCGGCGCCGATGCAGACATGCGGACCATGCCCAAACGAAAGGTGCGAGCCTTCACGACGCGCGATATCCAACTGATCCGGGTTGCGGAAACGTGCCGGGTCGCGGTTGCCCGCGCCGATCAGGGCAATGATCAGGTCTCCGCGTCGCAGCCGTTGGCCATGGATCATAAGGTCCGTGGTAACCCGGCGTCCCGTATACTGGACGGGGCTCTCATAGCGCAGCAACTCGCGCACGGCGTTGGGCAGCAGTTCCGGTGCCTGCTGCAGGCGCTGCCATTGCCCGGGATGGCTCAGCAGAGCATGCAGTCCGTTGCCGAGCAAATTGCGCGTCGTTTCATGACCGGCGAACAGCAGCATGGCGAATTGCGCCAGGAGTTCGGCCCCGCCCTCGATCCTGCCTTCGGCCTCGGCATACAGCAGATGCCCGATCAGGTCCTGCTGCTCCGGCTGCGACTGGTCCGCGTCCTGTGCCTTGCGGCGTGCCAGCATCGCTTCAAAGGCGGCGGCCATTTTGAGCAGGCTCACCTGGGCACGCCGCTTCAGCGCCGCATCGGGGTCCGGTGCGCCGATAAAGGCGGCCAGGTCTTCGGACCAGGCCAGGAAGTCCGACTGGTTCTCGGCGTCCATGCCGAGCAGCCTGGCAATTACCATCGCCGGCAGCGGTCTGGCGATCGATTCCATGAAATCGAACGCCTCACTGCCTGCGAGTTGCTCAATCAGCCCCGCGACCATTTGTTCAATGGTGCCGGCGAAAGCGCGTAGGGCAGATGGACGGAACCCGGCATACAGTACCCGTCGCAACCTTGTATGGTCGGGCGCATCCAGGAAAAGCATGGCCCGGCTGAACAGGCGCTGGAAGGGGCAAAGTGCCTGGCGCTCGTCTGAGCTGCCACGCATCACCCAGCCACCCGTGCGCCGCGCGGAAAACCGCGAGTCGCGCAACACGGCTTCCACATCCTCATGGTTGGTCAGTAGCCAGGCACCACCGAAAAACTCTTCGCTCCAGTGGATAGGGCCACGCGCACGTAGCGTGCGGTAGGCGGGATAGGGGTCGCGCAGAAACGCGGCGTCGACCAGTCGGTCGCAGGAATTCAACGCCCCGGGCGTCGCTTCCCGGCCGCGGGGCTGGCGCGGTGATCCGGAGATGAGGTCGCGGGCTGGGTGGATGGCAGTCGTGCTGTCGACAATGCTGGTCATGAGGTGATCTTGTTTAGGCAGGCAGGTTTGGCATCGACCTGGCACTGCTATACAACGGTGGCCAGAAGGGTCAAGAGAATCCCTCAAGCCTCTTCCGGCCGGGCCGTGATGATGGAGAGGCTGTCCAGGAACCGCGTCGTCATTCCGCAGTGGACTTTTGCGACCTTCTCTAGGATCGTGCACCAGCTATGAATTTGCGGCACCTTCGCAAGAAGGTTTCGGACTTTATTGTCAGCGACCCGAGACCCCGATTCGGGGGTGTCCATCCATCTCGCACAATTCATGGCATCGAGGCGACTTGTGCTTTTATTGGTGCGATTTTTCCATCTTATTGTCGGAGTACACCGGGATCAGGGCAGTTTGTGGGTGGCGGACTGCGTCCGGCGTCTCAGTGGGCCGCTCCAAGCAGTACCCTATACCCGGCACGGTGCGGATACGTACGCCTTCACCCTCCAACTTCTTTCGCAGTCGATGCATATAGACTTCTATCGCATTGATACTAATCTCGCGGTCCGCGGCGCACAGGCGTTCGACTAGCTGCCTCTTTGTCACCACACGGTCTCTGGACATCAGCATGACTTCCAGCAGTCCA
>JAFAJB010000071.1 GCA_019236395.1 Cupriavidus sp. | reverse complement strand
AATATCGTGGCCGATATGTGGGGCGGCATGCCGAGCATGGGGCATTCCGGCGCGGCGCGGGCCGGCATGGTCAATTTCACCGAGACCGCGGCCTTCGAGTGGTCCCAGTACGGCGTGCGCGTGAATGCGGTGGCGCCCGGCTACGTGGCGTCGTCAGGCATGGATCAGTACCCGGCGTGGATGGCCGAGACCATCCGTGCCATGCCGGCGACGGTGCCGCTGGGCCGCTTTGCCACCGAGGCGGAGATCTCTGCGGCGGTGGTCTACCTGCTGAGTGAGGCGGCGGCCTTCGTGACCGGCGTCACCCTGCGCGTGGACGGTGGCCGGCCCAACGTGCGCGGCGGTACGCCCATGCCCGCGCCGCGACATGCCGCCGCGCCTTTCAACGGATTCCATCTCGCGGCTACCCCCAGGGTGCTGCAAGCAGGGGAGGACAACGATGCCGATGCTTGAAACTCGCGTCGTGCCGCAGGCCGAGGGCTTTCGACAGAACCAGGCCGCGATGCTCGAACTGGTGGACCGGCTGCGCGAACTGGAGCGGCGCACGCGCGACAAGTCGGACGCTTCACGCGAGCGCTTCGAGCGGCGTGGCCAGTTGCTGCCGCGCGAACGGCTCGGCCACCTGCTCGATACCGACGCCCCGTTCCTCGAACTCTCCACGCTGGCGGGCTATTGCCTCGACCGCAGCGACCCGTCGCGCACGGTTCCGGGTGGCGGCATGATTGCCGGCATCGGCTGGGTGAGCGGTGTACGCGCGATGATCCTGGTGGACGACGCCGGCATCGATGCCGGGGCCGTCCAGCCGATGGGCATCGAGAAATTCCAGCGCGCGCAGCAGATCGCTCTGGCGCAGAAGCTGCCCTTTATTCATCTGGTGGAGTCCGCCGGGGCCAACCTGCTGGAATACAAGGTCGAGACCTTTATCCACGGCGGTTCCGGCTTCTACTGGCTGGCGCGGCTGTCGGCGGCCGGACTGCCGGTGATCAGCGTGGTGCATGGCTCCAGCACGGCGGGCGGTGCGTATATGCCGGGCCTGTCGGACTACGTGGTGATGGTGCGTGACCGCGCCCGCGCGTTCCTGGCGGGGCCGCCGCTGCTGAAATCCGCCACCGGCGAGATCGCCACCGAAGAAGAACTGGGTGGCGCCGAAATGCATGCCACTACCTCCGGGCTGGCCGAGTACCTCGCGGAAGACGACGCCGACGCGCTGCGTATCACCCGCGAACTGGTGGCCGCGCTCGGCTGGAACCGCGACATGCCCTCCAGCGTGCCAGCCTACCGGGCCCCGCGCTTCGACGCCGCCGACCTGGTCGGCATCGCACTGACCGACCATCGCAAGCCGCTCGATATGCGCGAAGTCATCGCGCGCATTGTCGATGGCTCGGACTTCCTCGAATTCAAGGCCGATTACGGCCCGGCCACGCTGACCGGCCACGCGGCGATTTGCGGCATGCCGGTTGGCATCCTCAGCAACAACGGCCCGCTGGACCCGGCAGGTGCGACCAAGGCCGTGCACTTCATCCAGGCGTGCTGCCAGTCCGGCACACCGCTGCTGTACCTGCAGAACACCACCGGCTTTATCGTCGGCAAGGCATCGGAGCAGGCCGGCATGATCAAGCACGGCGCCAAGATGATCCAGGCCATGAGCAATGCCAACGTGCCGCGCATCACGCTGCATTGCGGGGCGTCGTTCGGCGCAGGCAACTATGGGATGTCAGGGCGCGGCTTCTTCCCGGACTTCTGTTTTAGCTGGCCCAACGCCCGCACGGCCGTGATGGGCGCCGAGCAGGCTGCCGGCACGATGGCCAGCGTGATGGCCGCAGGCATGGAGCGCCGTGGCCAGACGGTGGACCACGAGGCCATCAACGCCATGCGCGCCAAAGTGATCGAAACCTTCGAGCGCCAGTCGGATGCCTTCACGGTGTCGGGCCGCATGCTCGACGATGGCGTGATCGACCCGCGCGACACGCGCAGAGTGCTGGCCAGCGTGCTGTCAGTCTGCGAAGACGCACGCCGTCGCCAGTTGCGGCCCGTGCAGTTCGCCGTGGCCAGGCCATAACGCCGTATCAGCCCAGGAATAACCGGAGCGAGACACCATGCAATTCACCCACGAGCATCAGGAACTGCAGCGCAACCTCATGCGCTTTATCGACAGCGACATCAACCCCCACGTCGACGAATGGGAGGAGGCGGAGATCTTCCCCGCCAAGGAGCTGTTCAAGAAGATGGGCGCGCTGGGCTTCCTCGGCATCGCCAAGCCGACCGAGTTCGGCGGCCTGGGCCTGGACTACTCCTACGCGATGGCCATGGCCGAAGCGCTGGGCCATATCCGCTGCGGCGGCGTGCCGATGGCGATCGGCGTGCAGACCGATATGGCAACGCCCGCGCTGGCACGCTTTGGCTCCGATGCGCTGCGCGCCGAGTTCCTCGCGCCAGCCATCAGTGGCGATGCGGTGGCCTGCGTGGGCGTGTCGGAGCCGGGTGCCGGTTCCGACGTGGCATCGATCAAGACCGTTGCGCGCAAGGACGGCGACGACTACGTCATCAACGGCAGCAAGATGTGGATCACCAACAGCCTGCAGGCCGACTGGATGTGCCTGCTGGCCAATACATCCGACGACCCGGCGCACCGGAACAAGTCGCTGATCATCGTGCCGATGAAGACCAAGGGCGTGTCGGTCGGCAAGAAGATTCGCAAGATCGGCATGAATTCCTCGGACACGGGCCTGATCTACTTCGACGACGTGCGCGTGCCGCAGCGCAACCGCATCGGCGAAGAAGGCAAGGGCTTTACCTACCAGATGCTGCAGTTCCAGGAAGAACGCCTGTGGGCCGCCGCCAGCAGCCTGCGCACGATGGAGATGTGCCTGAACACCACCATCGAATACGGCCGTGAACGAAAGCTGTTCGGCGCCAGCCTGCTCGACAACCAGTGGGTGCATTTCAAGCTGGCCGAACTGAAGACCGAGGTGGAATCGCTGCGCGCGCTGACCTACCGCGCGTGCGAGCTCTACATCGGCGGGCAGGACGTGACCGAACTCGCCTCGATGGCCAAGCTCAAGGCCGGACGGCTTTCGCGCATCGTGCCGGATGCCTGCCTGCAGTTCTGGGGCGGCATGGGCTTCACGTGGGACAACCCTGTTTCGCGCTTCTACCGTGATGGCCGGCTGGGCTCGATTGGCGGCGGCACCGACGAGGTCATGCTCGGCATCATCTGCAAGTACATGAACACGCTGCCGGGCAAGCGCGGTTAAGGCGAGGCACCATGTCAACCCGCCCCTTTCGTTCGCTCCTGATTGCCAATCGCGGTGAGATTGCGGTGCGCATCATGCGTACCGCGCGTCGCCTCGGCATGCGCACCATCGCCGTGTATTCGGAGGCTGACCGCGATGCCCCGCACGTCCACGCGGCGGATCTGGCATTGCCGATCGGCGCATCACAGCCCTCGGCGTCCTACCTGAACATTCCCGCGTTGCTCGAGGCGGCCCGCATAAGCGGTGCCGAGGCGATACACCCGGGCTATGGCTTTCTGGCCGAAAGCGATGCCTTTGCCCGCGCCTGTACCGAGGCGGGGCTGGTTTTCGTAGGCCCGCCGGCCGAGGCGATCCACGCGATGGGCAACAAGGCCGGCGCCAAGCAGTTGATGCAGGCGGCGGGCGTGCCGTGCGTGCCGGGCTATCAGGGCGCGGACCAGTCTGAGGCGTGTATGGCGCGGGAGGCGGCGCGTATCGGCTACCCGGTGATGATCAAGGCGGCGGCTGGTGGTGGCGGACGTGGCATGCGGCGCGTGGCGCGTGCGGAGGACTTCGTCAGCGCGCTGCAGTCGGCAAGGTCCGAGGCGGAGAACGCGTTCTCAAGCGGTGAACTGATCCTTGAGAGGGCCATCAGCGAACCACGTCATATCGAGATCCAGGTGTTCGCCGATACCCTCGGCAATGTGGTGCACCTGGGCGAGCGCGACTGCTCGGTCCAGCGGCGTCATCAGAAGCTGATCGAGGAATCGCCGTCGCCCGCCGTCTCGCCCGAACTGCGTGCGCGGATGGGTGAGGTGGCGGTGGCGGCCGCTCGCGCCATCGGCTACGTGGGCGCGGGCACGCTGGAATTCCTGCTCGATGCCGACGGCGCGTTCTACTTCATGGAGATGAATACCCGTCTGCAGGTGGAGCACGCGGTGACCGAGGCGGTGATCGGCGAAGACCTGGTGGCGTGGCAATTGCGCGTGGCGCTTGGCGAGGCCCTGCCGCTCTCGCAGCGCGAGATCGACACCCGGCGCGCCAATGGTGGCCATGCGATTGAAGTACGACTGTGCGCGGAGGACCCGGTACAGGGTTTTCTGCCCCAGAGCGGCACCATCGCGCGCTGGCAGGCACCCGATGACATCCGTGTGGACCATGCGCTGGCCGATGGTCTGACGGTATCGCCGTACTACGACTCCATGCTGGCCAAGCTGGTGGCCCACGGCACCGACCGGGAAGACGCGCGCCGCCGGCTGGCGCGCGCACTCGATACCTGCCTGCTGCTCGGTGTAAAGAGCAACCGGCAGTTCGTCGGTCAGTGCATCGATCACCCGGTATTCGGGGCGGGGCAGGCCACCACGGCATTTATCGAAACCCATATGGGGGCCACGCTGCACGCGGACCCCGCGCCGGACGCCAACGCGCGACTGGCGGCTGCCACGCTGCTGACGTGGCTGCGCGGGCAGGCCGGCGCGGACCGGTATCCGGCAGAGTTGCACGGTTGGTCCAGCAGCGGCGCGTATCCGCATGGGTGCCGGCTGGTGCTGGATGGCGAGGCTGCGACGCTGCAGGTGCGCACGATCGGCGAGGGGCAATGGGCGATGCGCGACGGGGACCAGACCACGGTCACGCGCGTCGTCGCCCATTCGGATGGCGTCCTGTCGCTGGCGCTGGGCGAGCATGTTTGCCAACTCCGCTATGCCGTGACGCAGGATGGCAGCCACTTCCAGTTCGACGGCGCAGAGCACCTGGTGCGCGATGTCACCTACGCACAGGCTGACCGCAATGGCGCGCAGGATGGCAACGGCCGCATCAGTGCACCGATGAACGGCCGTGTCGTCGCGCTGCACGTCGCGCATGGCGACGCGGTGGCCGCCGGGCAGGTCTTGCTGGTGGTGGAGGCCATGAAGATGGAGCACAGCATCGCCGCGCCTCTCGCTGGCGAAGTGAAGGGCTTGTTTACCGAAGTGGGCGCGCAGGTCGCGCCGGGTGGATTGCTGATCGAGATCGAAGCGGCGGCCTGAACCCAGGCCCGCCTCGCTGCACACACAACGCGGTACAACCGGGAGAATCCCATGTCAGAAGCCATGCCAGATGTCCGAATCAACCGACTTGAGGCCAACCTGCTGAACCGCAACACGCTCGGCGACACCCTGCACCGCAGCGCGCGCAGCTTTGGCGGCAGGATCGCGCTGGTGGACGGCGAGCAGCGCATGAGCTACGCCGCGCTCGATGCTGACAGCAATCGTTTCGCCCATCATCTGCTGGCCAGCGGCCTGAACCCGGGCGACAAGGTGGCGATGGTGTGCGTCAACTCCATCGCGTTCCTCGTGGCCGCGTACGGCATCCTGAAGGCGGGCATGGTCTGGGTG
>JAFAJB010000054.1 GCA_019236395.1 Cupriavidus sp. | reverse complement strand
TGCCATGCGGCCACTATGTGCCGGAAGAGGTGCCGGACGCACTGCTCGAGGAAATGTTCGGATACTTCAAGTAAGCCACATTCTCGCGGGTTAGCCCCTATACCTCGTGATTGTCCGCGATTGCTAACATCCACCTCCGGCTCCGCCTGTCGGCGGGGTCAATCACCGCCTACCACTTACATATATGCCGATGGTCATCGTGACGATCCCATCCGGATCGTCACGCTCGGACGCGCCATGAATACTGGCGCGCCCGGCGGCGTGCGCGGTGTTGGAACGGGATTTGGAAGGAACCTGGAGAGACGTATATGAAACGAGTTGCATTGAAAATCGCGGCCGTGCTGGCTGTTGCCGGCGTGGGCGCTTTCTCGGGGGCACAGGCGCAGGAATACCCGGCCGGCAAGCCGGTGCAGGCGGTGGTGCCATTTGCCGCGGGCGGTCCGACCGACAAGGTCGCGCGTGAACTGACGATGGTGATGTCCAAGCACCTCGGCGCGACGATCGTGATCGAGAACCTCGGCGGTGCTGGTGGCACCATCGGCGCCAAGAAGGTGGCCCAGTCCAAGGGTGACGGGTACACGATCCTGATCCACCACATCGGCATGTCCACGGCCCCGGCGCTGTATCGCAACCTCGGCTTCGATCCGCTCAAGGACTTCGAGATGGTCGGCGAGATCGCCGACGTGCCGATGGTGCTGGTCGGTAACAAGCAGCTTCCGCCGGCCAACTTCAAGGACCTGCTGCCGTACATCAAGGCCAATGCCAGCAAGCTGTCGCTGGCCAATGCCGGTATCGGCTCGGCGTCGCACCTGTGCGGCCTGCTGTTCCAGAGCGCGATCCAGACCGAACTGACCACCGTGCCGTACAAGGGCACCGCCCCGGCGCTGACCGATATCCTCGGTGGCCAGGTCAATCTGATGTGCGACCAGACCACCAACATCGCCGGGCAACTCAAGGCCAATGCGCTCAAGCCGTATGCGGCGATGCAGCCGCGCCGCGTGGAAGCGTTCAAGGACATCCCGACCGCGGCCGAGCAGGGCCTGCCGGGTGTGGAAGTGAAAATCTGGCATGCGATGTATGCACCGAAGGGCACGCCGAAGCCGGTGATCGACAAGCTGTCGGCCGCGCTGCAGAAGTCGGTGGCCGATCCGAACTTCCGTGCCAAGATGGCAGAACTCGGCGCCGAAGCCGTGCCGGCCCAGCGCGCCACGCCGGATTCGCTGCGCACGTTCCTGGCGTCGGAAATCAACAAGTGGACGCCGGTGATCAAGAAGGCGGGTGTGTACGCCGACTGATCGGCCGAGCCTCCCGTATGCCGCAAAGGCCACGCGTTCGCGCGTGGCCTTTTTGTTTTTGGCTCCCCTCCCCGGTCCGTACGCGGCGTGCGAGGACGAGGGCAGGCGCCTCAACATGCGGTTTCCTATATTGGAACATCGCCGCCGTCATCGCTGCCCTTGAAAGCGGCCGACCCGGCGCCACCTACGCGGCTGACACCTATCACGGAAGGCACCATGGAACAGTATCACGGCACCACCATCGTCAGCGTCCGCCGCGGCAATCAGGTCGCATTGGGCGGTGACGGCCAGGTCACGCTCGGCAACATCGTGATGAAGGGCACGGCCCGCAAGGTGCGTCGCATCTACAACGGCAAGGTGCTGGTCGGGTTTGCCGGCAGCACGGCCGACGCGTTTTCACTGCTCGACCGCTTCGAAGCGAAGCTCGAAAAATACCAGGGCAACCTGACCCGCGCCGCGGTGGATCTGGCCAAGGACTGGCGTTCCGATCGCGCGCTGCGTCGCCTGGAAGCAATGCTGATCACGGCGGACCGTGACACCACGCTGGTCATCACCGGCAACGGCGACGTGCTCGACCCCGAAGGCGGCATTGCCGCGATCGGCTCGGGTGGCGCCTATGCACAGTCGGCGGCCAAGGCGCTGATCGAGAACACAGAACTGGCGCCGAAGGACGTGGTCGAAAAGGCCTTGACCATCGCCGGCGAGCTTTGCATCTACACGAACACCAACTTCGTCATCGAAACCCTCGAGTGACCCGCTGAACGGATTCCCATGTCGCAAACCATGACCCCGTCGGAAATCGTTTCCGAACTCGACAAGCACATCATCGGCCAGGACAAGGCCAAGAAGGCCGTGGCTGTGGCGCTGCGCAACCGCTGGCGCCGCCAGCAGGTGGCTGAGCCGCTGCGCCAGGAAATCACGCCGAAGAACATCCTGATGATCGGGCCCACCGGCGTCGGCAAGACCGAGATCGCGCGCCGCCTGGCCAAGCTGGCCGATGCGCCGTTCATCAAGATCGAAGCCACCAAGTTCACCGAAGTCGGCTATGTAGGCCGTGACGTCGACACGATCGTCCGCGATCTGGCCGAGATGGCCGTCAAGCAGACTCGCGAATCGGAAATGAAGAAGGTGCGCACCAAGGCCGAGGACGCGGCCGAGGACCGCCTGCTCGACGTCCTGCTGCCGCCGCCGCGCGATATCGGCTTCCAGCAGCACGAGGACAAGGACTCGAACACGCGCCAGGTCTTCCGCAAGAAGCTGCGCGAAGGCGAGCTCGACGACAAGGACATCGAGCTTGAAGTGTCCGCCGGCATGCCGAGCATGGACATCATGGGCCCGCCGGGCATGGAAGACATGACCGAGCAGATCCGCTCGATGTTCGCCGGCCTGGGCCAGGGCAAGAAGGCGCGCCGCAAGATGAAGGTCAAGGAAGCGTTCAAGCTGCTGATCGACGAAGAGGCCGGCAAGCTCCTCAATGAAGAGGAGCTCAAGCACAAGGCCATCGCCAACGTCGAGCAGAACGGCATCGTGTTCCTGGACGAGATCGACAAGATCGCCAGCCGCAGTGAAGTGGGCGGCGGCGAGGTGTCGCGCCAGGGCGTGCAGCGAGACCTGCTGCCGCTGGTGGAGGGCACCACGGTGAACACGAAGTACGGGATGATCAAGACCGACCACATCCTGTTCATCGCCTCGGGCGCGTTCCATCTGTCCAAGCCGAGCGACCTGATCCCCCAACTGCAGGGCCGTTTCCCGATTCGCGTGGAACTGGAATCGCTGTCCGTGCAGGACTTCGAGGCCATCCTCACGCAGACCGACGCCAGCCTGACCAAGCAGTACCAGGCGCTGCTGAAGACCGAGCAAGTGGATCTGCAGTTCTCGCCGGACGGCATCCGCCGGCTGGCCGAGATCGCGTTCTCGGTCAACGAGAAGGTCGAGAACATCGGCGCGCGCCGTCTGTACACGGTGATGGAGCGGCTGCTTGAAGACCTGTCGTTCCACGCGACGAAGTCGTCGGGCGAGACCGTGACGATCAACGCCGCATACGTCGACGAACGCCTGAGCGACCTGGCGGGCAACGAAGACCTGTCGCGCTACGTGCTGTAACCACGCGCGGAAAGCCAGAAAGCAGAAGAGCCGGACGTTGTCCGGCTCTTCTGCTTTGGTGCCTAGGCTTGGTGCTTGGTGCGCGGCGATCAGTGCGCGTGCACGTGGCCACCTGCGGGCGGCAACACCTCGAGCTCGGCCGCCGGGGTCTTCAGGTCGCGCGTGGTTTGCCCATCGGCGGGAATCTGCGTCCATTCGGACTTGCCGTTCTCGCACTCCTGCAGCACGGGAAAGTAGAGCTTGCCACCTTGCTCGGGCAGCTTCATCAGCATGCGGAACTCGTCGAACTGTTCGTCGGCGAGGGTGTTGCCGAACCAGCGGATCGTGCGGACGTCCTCGTCGACGGTTTTGCCATGCGAGGCATATGGCTTGGCGAGCTTCGCACGCTTGATATCGAGTTGCCAGCCCGGTTTGGGCTGCGGATGCGCGCCTTGCACGCCCTCGGGAATCGTCACGGTCACCGCTCGCGTCGCGCTGCCATTGCAGCCGTGGCCGACCAGCAGCGCGCCCTTGAAGTAGCTGCCCGCGGGCGCCTGCTTCTGTTCGAAGACGATATGGGCCGAAGCCATTGGGGCGGCGATGACGAGCAGCGATGCCAGGAGCGTGCGGGCGTTCATGAGGACAGGCGTGAGGAAGTGACAGCGCGCCAGTCTAGCGCCAACAGGTGCATGTGCCGTGCGACGTGGTGACGCAGCGCGGGGATTGCCATTGGATTGCTCCCCTCTCCCGCACGGCGGGAGAGGGGCCGGGGGAGAGGGCGCAGCGGTTCAAACGGCGACAAGTGGCAAGCAGAACCTCCATGCCCTCTCCCCCAACCCCTCTCCCCGGTCTGCACACGACTTCATGGGAGAGGGGAGCGTATAGCCGCATCGCTACTGATATCGGCAGCGAGTTGATACCCGTTCGATGTATCGCCATCGTTCACATCGGTAAGCTTGGTAAGCATTGGTAAGAGCACTGGCGCAGCGCCCCCGGCAAATGAGACCCTTGCGCACCTTGATGGTCCCTGGGAGTCTGCCCATGTCGCAAAACATTTCGCGAACGCCCTTCTTCCATCGCAACCAGGTGCGCAAGCGCCGCGTGGCGATGGCCACCGCCGGCGTTGTGGCCGGTATTACCGCGGCTACCGTGTTCCTGTGCATCAGGCCGGCGGTTCGAACCGCGGTCGCGGCCGCTTTGCCGGTAACCGCCGCGCATGCCGATCAGCCCGAGCGGCACGCGATGCACGAGGGCCAGGCCGCCGCTGTGGCGATGGCGTCCGGCGCCATGGTCACGCTGGCCGATCGCCATGCAAGCGATGCGGTGCGCATGGCCGATAGCGCCAATACCGCCGATGACGATCTCGACTGGGATTACGTGCAGCTTCGCATGTGAGCGGCGGGGTAATGCGAGCGCTGCGGCTCGCCACAATCTTGGCGCGTTCCGAACCCTCAGCAATGCGATGACGCTAACGTCCCCGGGGGCGATCCAGGTTGCGATAGGCGGCGATCGGCGCGCAGGCGTCGGCGCGGGCAGTATCGAGCTGGTCGTTCAGGTACGCCTGCAGGCAGGTGCGGTCCTGCTCTAGTGAGCTCTTGTCGGCGGGGCTCAACTCGTTCAGCACGGCGTCGGCCGCAGAGGCGCTGTCGAGCATGCACAGCGCCCCGGCGAGATCGGATTTTTCCTTGAAGGTTTCTCCGGTTCGGACGCGAACAGGACCATAGACGTGTAGCGATGCGTCGGCACACCACCGCAATGACTGTGGCGCGGGGTAATGCATGGCGCTTTCACAAAAGCCTTTTCCCGCCGGCCCCCAGTTCTGCTTTCTTGCCGATTCGTGGGCATGCGGCAGAAACGCGTTGGCAAACGTCCGATCTGCGGTCCAGCGATGCGCCTTCAGCCATTGGCTGATGGCCTGGGGAGACTCTAGGTCAGTTTGCGCCAACACCGGCGCGTCTGGCTTGGCGCCACAGGCCAGCAGGCTAGCGCACCACATCGATAGAACCAATCGTTTTGCCATCGTAGTTCCGGATGGGTGCTAGCGGTCCGTGCTGCGATAGGCAGCAATCGGCGTGCAGCGGGCTGCGTCTGTGGCGTCGAGCTTACCGCCAAGGTACGCCTGAAGGCATGTGCGGTCCTGTTGCAGGGTGCTCTTGTCGGCGGGGCTCAACTCGATCAGCACGGCGTCGGCGGCGGCGGCGCTGTCGAGCAAGCGTAGAGCCCGGGCGAGATCAGTTGTTTCCTTGAAGGTCTCTCCGGTTCGGGTGCGGACGGGGCCAATATCGTGCAGGGCGGTCAGCGCATAGCATCGCAGGACTTGTGGCGCCGGATAATATAGGGCGCTTCCGCCGAAGCCCTTTGCGGCCGCTCCCCAATTCCGCTGCTTTACGGACTCATGCGCATGCGGCAAGAACCCTTGGGCGAACGCCCTGTCCGCCGATTGGCGGTGAGATTCCAGCCATCTGACGATCGTTTCAGGTGATTCCAGATCGGGTTGCGCCAATGCGGGCCGTGTAGATTCCCCGCAACCAGTCATGAAGCTAGCGCAAAACATCAAGATAGCCAAACGTCTTGCCATCGCCGCTCCTTGCTCGTACCAGTCGTTGATATACCGCGGTCCAGTCGGCGGGCTTCACGGACACGCAGCCGCTGCTGAGTTCGCCCGGATGCAAATACCGATCGTTACTGCGGCGGACAGCGGTGCCGTGCCCGAGATAGCACCAGCTCAGCGCATAGGCCGTTTGAGGCAGATAGAGCGCGCCCGCGCCATGCGGAAAATCGAAGATCTGTATCGGATGCCTTCCGATCGGAATTGGATTTACGGGGTATGTCACCGCAAAGGCGATGCCCCCCGGATGTGTCAGCTGCTGCTTCGAAATGCTGAATGTCAACCGCACCGGTCCTACATGCGGCGGACTGCCGCTGCGTACATGATTGCCTTCAACGACAGAGCAGAACGAGCCGGAGTGGACACCTTCCCTCACGACGAAGTGAATGCGCCCATCCCGCACGTCGGTAATGTCGATGCGCAGGAATTCGGGAAGGGAGATGATGGTGGCCGAAATGTGGCGCCGGACTCGTAGCCACCCGTCGCTTCCGCCGACGATATACCCGGGGCCTCTCTTGACAGACATGGGTGCTCCATTCGGGAAACCCCAAGTAGATACCCGTTCACCCGCGCAGTGAAATCGTCTTTGTCCGAAATTTCACGTCGACTCGTGAGAGCGCCAAATGCCTGCCTAGCGGGAAACCGGCCGCTTGCCCAGCTTGCGCTGCAGCGTGCGCCGATGCATGTTCAGCGCGCGCGCCGTGGCCGAGATATTGCCGCCGTGCTCGGTGAGCACGCGCTGGATGTGTTCCCACTCGAGCCGAGCCACTGACAGCGGCACGGGTTCCTCAAGCGCGGCCTCGGCCGCATCTTCCGAAATTCCCGCCATCAGCGCCGTCAGGATTGAATCGACATTGGCGGGCTTGGCCAGATATTCGTCGGCGCCCTGTTTCACGGCAGCCACTGCCGTGGCGATGCTTGCGTAGCCGGTCAGCACCAGGATGCGTGCGTCATGCAAGGCCGCGCGCAGTGGCGCCACCAGGTGCAATCCCGATTCGGCGGGTGCGGTGCCGCCGGATTCCGGCGGCGGCCCCAGATGCAGATCGAGCGTGACATACGCGAACGGGGTCCTGGCGGCCAGGGCCAGCGCTTCGGCGCCGTTGTGCGCAACCTGCACCGCGTAGCCGCGGCGCGTCAGCGCGCGGGCCAGGGTGCCGGAGAAAACCTCGTCGTCATCGATGACAAGGAACGGAGTAGCGTCGTTGGGTGCAGTGACGTCGGTCATCACGGTTGGAAGTCGGTTTGTGTGGCGACGGTTGGTTCGGACGCGGCCGCAAGGGGCAGGCGCAACTCGACCACGGTGCCGCCCTCGGGATTGTCATGCCATGCAATCCGGCCGCCAAGCTGGCGTGCCGCGCTTTGCGCCAGATACAGGCCGATGCCCTGACCGCCATGGGCGCTGGCCACCGGGGCTTCGCCGAGCCGCGTGCGCAGCCCGGCCGGAATGCCGTGGCCGTGATCGATGACACGATAGACCAGCGCATCGCCTTCGCGCGCGATGGCCAGCCGCAGCGGGGGCCCCTGGCGGTGATCGTGGCCGGCGGCCTGCTGGCTGCGCGCGGCGTTGTCGAGCACGATCGTCAGGATCTGGCTCACGCGTGCGGTATCCACGGCCTGCTCGCCAGCCTCTGGCGCGGCGGCAGCCTGCAGGCTTGCCTGCGGATGGCGTAGCTGCCAGCGCTCGACGAATGGCGCGAGCCACGCGTCGATCCGCTGCGGCGCCAGTGTTTCGTGGTCGGTGCGCAGTCGTGCCAGGATCGATCGGCACAGTTCGAGCTGCTGTTCCATCGTGCGCAGGTCCGGCTGGTAGTCGGACACGGGCGTGATGCTGCGCCTCGCATCCTCGGAGTCCGCGCGTAGTTCGCCGGCGATCACGGCCAGCGTGGCCAGCGGCGTGCCGATCTCGTGCGCCACGGCGGCCGCCTGGTCGTTGAGCGCCTCAACGCGCGCCTCGCGCAGCAGAAGTTCGCGCGCCTCGTTCAGTTGCGCATCGCGCTGGCGCAGGACATTGGACAGCCGCGCCACGAAGAACGCGATCATGACCGCGCTGGCAACAAAGTTGAGCCACATCCCGGCCAGGTGATAGTTCACGGCGTTATCGGGGTTGTGCAGGTCCAGCGGAATGTATTCGAGCAGCAGCATCGAATAGCAGGCCAGCGCGTAAGCGGCGAGCGTCATCACGAGCCGCCACGGCAGGATGGCCGCCGCGATGGCCAGCCCGGGCAGATAGAACGAGACGAACGGGTTGGTCGCGCCGCCCGTATAGAACAGGATGGCGGAGAGCGCGGTCAGGTCCACCATCATCTGCACCATCAACTCGCCGTCGGACGGCATCGTGTTGTGCCGGGTGTGCCAGTACAGGCGCGCCGCCGTGAACACGTTGAACACCATCTGCACGGCGAACAGGAAAAGCAGCGGCTTGTAGGGCAGGATGATCCCGGCCAGCGATTCGCAAGACACCAGCAGCAAGGCCTGGCCGGCCAGCAGCGCCCAGCGCAGCCAGCACAGACGCCGCAGGCTCACCAGACTATGGCGCTGGGGCGCCGTACCGGCGACTGGAGCAGCGAGGGGCAATGTGGACATGGCGATCAGGGGATGCATGGCGCGAGTGTAGCAATGCCGCGGATGACCGCTTGCAGCATGCGACACAGTGCCGCATTCTGAAGCGATGGCGGCGCTGCCAGACTACACGGTTGCATGGCGGCGAGAGTCAGGCAAGATGCGGGTGCGAGGCAGGCAGGGCGCAGGCAAGAGGCAGATTCCAGCGTGGTGGCGCGGCCTTGCCGCATGTCCGCGGTCGCGCTGCCTGGCCGGAGCCGCTACGCTTCATTTTGATGGCGACGCCGAGACACGCGGGACTGCCGCGTGATCTAATGGCCGCCCTCTATATCCCAAATCGTGCTGAATCGTGGAGATGTTCACTATGCAAGCCAAGTTCCGCGCGGCCCGCGCCGCATCGATCGCAACCCTCGCCGTGGCCGGCCTGCTGGCCAGCGCGCACGCCATGGCCCAGGTCGACGTCAGCGACGCCTGGGTGCGTGGCACCGTGCCGGCGCAGACGGCGTCGGGTGCGTTCATGACGCTCCATGCCCAGCAGGACGCGAAGCTGGTCGGCGTCTCGTCGCCGGTGGCTACCGCCGAGCTGCATGAAATGAAGATGGAGAACAACGTCATGCGCATGCGCCAGATTCCCTCGCTGGATCTGCCGAAGATGCAGGACGTACAGCTGAAGCCGGGTGGCTACCATGTGATGCTGATGGGCCTGAAGCAGCAGCTCAAGGCTGGCGACACGGTGCCCATCACGCTGAAGATCGAACAGAACGGCAAGATCACCGAACAGCAGGTCAACGCCCAGGTTCGAGACGTGGCCGCGCCCGCGCAGGGCGGCAGCCACGGCGACCACAAGCACTGAAACCGGCACTGATACCGGCACTGAAACCGGAACTACGCAGCCGGTGCTGCCCGGGCGGTCAGCCGCGCAGGCTGATCGCCTCCTGGCTGTCCGCCTCCGGTGCGGCCGCCTGCAGCACCCGCTCGCGCAGCCAGGTAAGGCCCGGATCGGCCTCCGCCTTCTCGGGCCAGATCATGCTGTAGGTGAAGCCGGGGATCGTGAACGGCGCCTCGAAGATCGCCAGCCGGTCATCGGCCAGCGCTTCCAGTGTGCGCCGTGCGGTCGTCAATACCATGTTGGTGCCCAGGATCAGTCCGGGCGCCACACTCCAGTGCGGCACCGCGCAGGCGATCTTGCGCCGCCCGCCCAGCCGTGTCACGGCGGCGTCGATCGCTTCGCCGCGCTCCGTGGCCGCCGTGACCAGCACGTGCGACCGCGCCAGGTAGGCCACGTGGTCCAGCCGGCCCGTGTCACGCACCGTGGACGCATCCACCGCACACGCAAAATCGTCGTCGAACAGCACCGCCGTGCGCACGCCCTCGGGTTCGAAGGCAAACGCACCCAGCGCGAGGTCGATCTCGCCGTCCGCCACCTGCGCCGTCATCGTCTCGCGGCTGGCTTGCGTGACCACGAGGTCGATATTGGGCGCCGCCTTTCGCACGGTGCGCAGCAGGCGCGGCAGCACCACCAGCGCGCCGTAGTCCGACATCGCCAGCTTGAACGTCCGCCGGGCAATGGCGGGCTGGAAGCCGCCCGGCCCCAGCAGGATGCGGACCTGTGCCAGTGCCTCGGCCAGCGGGCCGGTCAGTTCATGGGCGCGCGGTGTCAGCACCAGGCCGCCCTGGCCACGGACAAGCAGGGGATCGTCGAGCAACTGGCGCAGCCGCGCCAGCGAGTGGCTCACGGCCGGCTGGCTGAGCTGCAGGCGCAGCGCGGCGCGCGAGATATGGCGTTCGGCCAGCAGTGCTTCCAGCACCACCAGCAAATTGAGGTCGATTCCGCGTAGGCTATTCATGCGGCGAATGTTAAACCTAACTCAGCCGCTTTGGGCATTCGTTGAGCAAAAAATGCTGCCGGAAAGTCGTAGGATTATGCGGAGGCTTCGTCCTGGCGCTGTCTCAGGCAGGCGGGACACAGGCAATGCTGGTCCGCGACGATCTTGCGCGAAGGCAGCAGCGGCAGGCTGGCGCACCAGCATTCGGGCAGCCCGGCCACGTAGCCGCAGACAAAGGCGGCGCCGCAACGGCTGCAATGCTCGACCGGGCGGAGTTGGCCTGTCTGGATCGTCGACGGATCGGTCATGTCAGCCCCTCATTCGGATTGCGATGCGGTCGCGCTCAGGTTTCTTGTAAAATCGGCGCCTGCCGTGGCCGGATGACGCACTCGGGGGGATCCCCCGCAGTGGCTTAGCTCCCAGACGGTTATTGCCGCAACGCCGGCCTCGCCCGTCCATTGCCTGTCCGGCGGACGGTTAGTCATGATACCTGCTCCACATCACACGGAATGTCCAAAGCCATGAACGCTGACAATCCTGGGCCTGCCACCACGACGGTTGCGGCCATCGCTCCCTCCCTCAAGGCTGAAATCCTTGCCGAGGCGCTGCCTTATATCCGGAAGTTCCACGGCAAGACCATCGTGGTCAAGTACGGTGGCAACGCGATGACGGAAGAGAAGCTCAAGCACGGCTTCGCGCGAGACGTGATCCTGCTGAAGCTCGTGGGCATGAACCCGGTGGTCGTGCACGGCGGTGGTCCGCAGATCGACGAGGCACTGAAGAAGGTCGGCAAGGTCGGCACCTTCATCCAGGGCATGCGCGTGACCGACGAAGAGACCATGGAAGTGGTCGAATGGGTGCTGGGCGGCGAAGTCCAGCAGGACATCGTCATGCTGATCAACCAGTATGGCGGCCAGGCCGTGGGCCTGACCGGCAAGGACGGCGGCCTGATCCGCGCCAAGCGCCTGCAGATGCCCGATCGCGAGAACCCGGGCACGTTCATCGATATCGGCTACGTCGGCGATATCGAGGCGATCAACCCGGCCGTGGTCAAGGCGCTGCAGGATGACGCATTCATCCCGGTGATCTCGCCGATCGGCTTCTCCGACGACGGCCAGGCCTACAACATCAACGCCGATGTGGTGGCCGGCAAGATGGCCGAGATCCTCAAGGCCGAGAAGCTCGTCATGATGACGAACATCCCGGGCGTGATGGACAAGAAGGGCAACCTGCTGACCGACCTGTCCGCGCGCGAGATCGAGGAACTGTTCGCCGATGGCACGATCTCGGGCGGCATGCTGCCGAAGATCTCGTCGGCGCTCGATGCCGCCAAGAGCGGGGTGCATTCGGTGCACATCATCGATGGCCGCATCGAACACTCGCTGCTGCTGGAAATCCTGACCGAGCAGGCTTTCGGCACGATGATCCGCTCGCACTGAGCGAGTGACGCGGGAATCCGTGCGGTGCGCGGATTCCCGCGCCTCTCCATCCATTTCCACAGTCTGCGTGTTTATCCGACAGCCCACCCTGCGTCGCGGCGCAGCAGGCGCTCGCGCCTCGTCCGCCCACCGTCCACGCCGCCATCTGGCGCGTGGCGTGGTTGGCAACACGTCCGGCGACCTCGTCTGGCTGTTCGATCTCGACAACACGCTGCATGACGCCTCGCACGCGATCTTCCCGGCCATCAACCGCCTGATGACCGCGTACGTGGCGCGCGTGCTGGGCAGCGACGAAGCCACGGCCAGCCGCGTGCGCGTCGACTACTGGCAGCGCTACGGCGCCACGCTGCTCGGCATGATCCGGCACCATCAGGTCGATCCGGCGGATTTCCTGCGCGCCGCGCACGATTTCCCCGAGCTGGCAGAGATGGTGCGCGTGCGGCGTGGCCTGGTGGCGGCGCTGCGCCGGCTGCCCGGGCGCAAGATCCTGGTCACCAACGCCCCACGCGATTACGCGAGGAGCGTGATGGCGATCGCCGGCATCGATCGCTGTTTCGAGCGGGTCGTGGCGATCGAGGATATGTGGGTGCACGGCCACCTGCGCCCCAAGCCGGACCGCCGCATGCTGCGGCGCCTGCTGGCGCAGATCGACGTGTCCCCGCACCGTGCGGTGCTGGTGGAAGACACGCTGTCGCACCTCAAGCACTACGCGGCCACGGGTATCCGCACGGCCTGGGTGACCGGGTACCTGCGCACGATCGCGCCGTCGCGTCCGCATGTGGCGCCGGCCCAGGATGCCAGCGTGCCCGGCGCCGTGCGCGACGCGGCCACGCGCTCGACGCTGGCGGCGGAAGACCGCCAGAACGTGGCGCATACCGCGCAGGAGCGTTCGGTGACGCTGGTGGCGGCCGAGAGCCAGGACCCCACCAGTGCGGCAACCGCGCCACAGTCACAGCCCGATCACCTGCCGCGCGTGCGGGCGCGCATGACGAATCGGCCCGGCTATGTGGAC
>JAFAJB010000243.1 GCA_019236395.1 Cupriavidus sp. | reverse complement strand
GCCTTGCTCGAGTCGTCGTTACCCGGGATCACGTAGTCGATGCCTTCCGGCGAGTGGTTCGTATCGACCACGCCGATCACGGGGATGCCCAGCTTGGCGGCTTCCGTCACGGCGATCTTGTGGTAGCCGACGTCCACCACGAAGATGGCGTCAGGAATGCCGCCCATGTCCTTGATGCCGCCGATGGACTTTTCCAGCTTTTCCATCTCGCGCTCGAACATCAGCGCTTCCTTCTTGCTCATGGTTTCCAGCGCGCCGGCTTCCTTGGCGGCTTCCATGTCCTTCAGGCGCTTGATCGAGATCTTGACGGTCTTGAAGTTCGTCAGCATGCCGCCGAGCCAGCGGGCGTCGACGTAGGGCATGCCAGCGCGGCCGGCTTCTTCAGCCAGGATTTCGCGCGATTGACGCTTGGTACCCACGAAAAGCACGGTGCCGCGGTTCGCTGCCAGTTGGCGCACGTACTTCAGCGCGTCCTGGAACATCGGCAGGGTCTTTTCGAGGTTGATAATGTGGATCTTGTTGCGATGACCGAAGATGAAGGGGGCCATCTTCGGGTTCCAGAAGCGGGTCTGGTGGCCAAAGTGGCAACCGGCTTCCAGCATTTCGCGCATAGTCACGGACATGAGAGGTGCTCCAATAGGGTTGTGTCTGAAGTCCGCCCCGACATTCCTGAAAAGGAACACCCCGGATGGGCGGACCAGCGATTTACCAAAAATTGATTTCCGGCCCCCTGCTCCCGTATGACGACCCGTCAAACGGGCAACAAGCAAGCCAGCCCACGATTGTAGCAACAAAGCCGGCAATGACTCAAGCCCCTGCAAGCGCATCCGCGAGCGACAAGCATCGCCGCCGTCAATCGGAGAATCCCCCGTATTTCCCCTGCTTTCCCGTCACGAAGGTGCGATAATCCCGTTTTGCGAATCGTTTCCGGCGTGGCAAGTCGCCCCGCCATCACTTTCCAGGCAACGCAGCATGAGCATTCATATCAACACCGCCGAAGACATCGCCCAAATGCGCGTGGCTTGCCGCCTTGCCTCCGAAGTCCTCGACTACATCACCCCGCATGTAAAAGCCGGCGTCACCACTGGCGAGATCGACAAGCTGTGCCACGCCTACATGCGCGACGTGCAAGGCACCGTGCCGGCGCCCCTGAACTACGCCCCTCCGGGCTACCCGCCGTTCCCCGGCGCCATCTGCACGTCGGTCAACGACGTGATCTGCCATGGCATCCCGGGTGACCGCGTGCTGAAGAGCGGCGACGTGGTGAACCTCGACATCACCGTGATCACCAAGGAAGGCTATTACGGTGACACGAGCCGCATGTTCATCGTCGGCGAAGCGTCGATCCTGGCCAAGCGCCTGGCGCAGGTCACCTACGAGTGCATGTGGAAGGGCATCCAGCAGGTGCGCAACGGCGCCCGGCTCGGCGACATCGGCCACGCCATCCAGACGCACGCCGAAGGTGCAGGCTACACCGTCGTGCGCGAGTACTGCGGCCATGGCATCGGCCAGGTCTTCCACTCGGACCCGCAGGTGCTGCACTACGGCCGCCCCAATACCGGCATGGAAATCAAGGCCGGCATGATCTTCACGGTCGAGCCGATGATCAACGCAGGCAAGCGCGACATCCGCACGATGCCCGACCACTGGACGGTCAAGACCCGCGACCGCAGCCTGTCGGCCCAATGGGAGCATACTGTGCTGGTGACCGAAACAGGCTTTGAAGTGCTGACGCTGTCGGAAGGCTCGCCATTGCCGCCGGCGTTCATCACGGAGACCATCGCGGCCTGACGCCGCGAGAGACCGCCAGGGCGCCGAGCACGGCGCCCTTTCTACTTCCAGCCGTGCCCGCGACTCCCATCGACCAGCCCATGGACACCACGCCGGAACTGCTGCTCTGCCAGCGCATTCGAGACAGGCTCAAGGCCGACAAGCAGACGCTGTTCGCCGAGTTCAACCTGAACAACCAGGTCAATCCGCTTGTCACGAAACTGCGCCGCGCTGTCGACCATGCATTGGTCGAAGCCTGGACTGGCCTGGAGCTGCCCGGCGACGCCGCCCTGGTGGCTGTGGGCGGCTACGGCCGTGGCGAGCTGTTCCCCTACTCCGACGTCGATGTGCTGCTGCTCCTGCCCGCCGAGCCGGACGCGGAGACGGCCACCAAGCTCGAGCGCTTCATCGGGCTGTGCTGGGACCTTGGCCTGGAGATCGGCTCCTCGGTCCGCACCGTGGACGACTGCATCCGCGAATCGGCCGCGGACATCACGATCCGCACCTCGCTGCTGGAAGCACGCCTGCTGATCGGCAACAAGACGCTGTTCACGTCGCTGCAGACACGCTACCAGGCCGACATGGACGCGGCCGATTTCTTCCAGGCCAAGCTGCTGGAAATGCGCCAGCGGCATGCCAAGTACCAGGACACGCCTTACGCGCTGGAACCGAACTGCAAGGAAAGCCCGGGCGGCCTGCGCGACCTGCAGGTGATCCTGTGGATGACACGCGCCGCGGGCCTCGGCGACAGCTGGAAACAACTGTTCGAGCGCGGCCTGCTTACCGAGCGTGAAGCACAGGAGCTCACACGCAACGAGCGCCTGCTGCGTACGATCCGCGCGCGCCTGCACCTGCTGGCCGGCCGGCGCCAGGACGTGCTGGTGTTCGACATGCAGACTGCGCTGGCCGAGGCCTTCGGCTATCGCCAGACCACGCACAAGCGCGCCAGCGAACAGCTCATGCGCCGCTACTACTGGGCTGCGAAGGCCGTCACGCAGCTCAACAGCGTGCTGCTGCTGAACATCGAGGCGATGCTGTTCCCGAGCGAGTCGAAGGTCACGCGCGAGATCAACGAGCGCTTCGTAGAACGCCAGGGCATGCTGGAGATCACGAGCGACGACCTGTATGAGCGCAATCCGCACGCGATCCTGGAGACGTTCCTGCTCTACGAGCGCACGCCCGGCGTGAAGGGCCTGTCGCCGCGCACGCTGCGCGGGCTCTATAACGCCCGCACCGTTATGGACGCGAGTTGGCGCAACGATCCCGTGAACCGCCGCCTGTTCCTGGCGATCGTGCAGGAGCCCCAGGGCATCACCCATGCGCTGCGCCTGATGAATCAGACCAGCGTGCTGGGACGCTACCTGATCAACTTCCGCCGCATCGTCGGCCAGATGCAGCACGACCTGTTCCACGTCTACACCGTGGACCAGCACATCCTGATGGTCGTGCGCAATATGCGCCGCTTCGCGATCGTCGAACACACACACGAATTCCCGTTCTGCAGCCAGTTGGTGGCCAGTTTCGACCGCCCATGGGTACTGTGGGTGGCGGCGCTGTTCCATGACATCGCCAAGGGCCGCGGCGGCGACCACTCCGCGCTCGGTACCGTCGATGCACGCCGCTTCTGCAAGCAGCACGGCATTTCGCGCGAGGACACGGACCTGATCGCCTGGCTGGTCGAGCACCACCTGACGATGAGCCACGTGGCGCAGAAGCAGGACCTGACGGACCCCGACGTGGTCAAGGCGTTCGCCCAGGTGGTGGGCAACGAGCGCTACCTGACCGCGCTCTACCTGCTGACGGTGGCCGATATCCGCGGCACCAGCCCCAAGGTCTGGAACGCATGGAAGGGCAAGCTGCTCGAGGACCTGTACCGCATCACGCTGCGCGTGCTCGGCGGCGCGCGGCTCGACCCCCATTCGCTGTGGGCGCAGAAGCGCGACGACACGATCGCTCAACTGCGCCTCAAGGCGTTCGATCCCGAACTGGCGAAGCCGCTGTGGGACAAGCTCGACATGTCGTTCTTCATGCGCCATGATGCGCGCGACATCGCCTGGCTCACGCGCCACCTGTTCAACAAGGTGAACAGCCCGGAACCGAACGTCAAGGCACGCGTGTCCCCGGCCGGTGAAGGGCTGCAGGTGGCGGTCTACATCAAGGACCAGCCCGATCTGTTCGCGCGCATCTGCGGCTACTTCGAACGCAAGGCGTTCTCCATTCAGGACGCCAAGATCGAAACCACGCGGGACGGCTACGCGCTGGACACGTTCCAGATCACGGACCCGGGGCTTGATGGCGACTATCGCGACATCCTGGTCCTGGTCGAACACGAACTCGCGGAGCGGGTGCGCCTGGAGTGCCCGCTGCCCGAACCGACACAAGGGCGTCTGTCGCGCCAGTCGCGCAGCTTCCCGATCAAGCCGCGCGTGGACCTGCGCCCCGACGAGCGCGGCCAGTATTACCTGCTGTCAGTGTCCGCCAACGATCGCACCGGCCTGCTTTACGCGATCGCGCGCGTGCTGGCCAAACATCGCGTGTCCGTACATTCGGCACGCATCAATACGCTCGGTGAACGCGTGGAAGACGTGTTCCTGGTCGACGGTTCGCGACTGGCCGCCGACAACCGATTGCAGATTCAGCTTGAACAGGACCTGCTCGACGCGCTGGCCATCTGACGGCCAGCCCCTCCGGGCAGTTGAAACGATATGACCGATAGCAACAAGCCCGGCCGCAAGACGCTGGGCATCAAGACCACCTCATCCGACGCGCCGCGCAAGGCGACCCGCCCGCTACGCGTGTCCGACCTGAACCGCAAGCGCGTGCAGGACGTGGTCACGGGGATCAAGCAGGCCAAGGAACGTGCGTCCGACAAGGACAAGCGCCGTGCCGCGCCGGCCGAGGGCGCACCGCGCCAGGACCGGCAGGCCCGGCCGGCGCGCCCACGCCCGGCCGAAGGCGAACGTGCCCCGCGCCGGTTTGCCGAGGGGGAACGCGCACCGCGCCGGTTCGGCGATGACGAGCGCCCGCCCCGGTATGGCGATGAAAATCGCCCGGCACAACCGCGCCGCTATGGCGACGACAATCGCGCCGAGCGCCCTCGCCGGTATGGCGATGAAGATCGTGCCGCACGCCCGCGCCGCTTCGGTGACGAGGAACGCCCGCAGCGCGAGCGCCGCTATGGCGATGACAATCGCCCGGCACAACCGCGCCGTTATGGCGATGACAATCGGGCCGAACGTCCGCGCCGGTATGGCGATGAAGATCGTGCCGCGCGCCCGCGCCGCTTTGGTGACGAGGAACGCCCGCAGCGCGAACGCCGCTATGGCGATGACAATCGCGCTGCACAACCGCGCCGTTATGGTGACGACAATCGCGCCGAGCGCCCGCGCCGGTTTGGCGATGAAGATCGTGCCGCGCGTCCACGCCGCTTCGGTGACGACGAACGCCCGCAGCGCGAACGCGGCTACGGCGATGACAATCGCGCTGCGCAACCGCGTCGCTATGGCGACGACAATCGCGCCGAACGTCCGCGTCGACCCGGCGACGACGAACGGACACAGCGTACCCAGCGCCCGCATCGCAGCGACGAGTCCCGCGCACCGCGCCGGCAGCACCACGACGACAATGCACCGCGCCGTGGCGACGCGCCCGCGCGCCGTTTCAGTGATTCCTCCGACCGTGCCCGCCCGGCCCGCGGCGAACGCGCCGAGCACACCGAGCGACCGGCCCCGCGCGCCGAAGCACACCAGCCGGCACCGGAGCGCGACGACGGCCTCGTTCGCCTGTCCAAGCGCATGTCCGAACTCGGCCTGTGCTCGCGTCGTGAAGCCGACGAATGGATTCCGCGCGGCTGGGTGCTTGTCGACGGCGAGCCTGTAACCGAGCTGGGCTCGCGCGTCCGTCCCGAAGCGGAAATCGAAATCCTGCAAGCCGCGCGCTCCGAACAGGGCGAACGGGTGACAGTGCTGCTGAACAAGCCGGTCGGGTATGTCTCCGGCCAGGCGGAAGACGGCTACGAGCCCGCTGCCGTCCTGTTCGCGCCCGAGAACCAGTGGGAAGAGGACCCGACGCGCAAGCGCTTCGCGCCGTGGCAACGCAAGAACCTGGCACCTGCGGGCCGGCTCGATATCGACTCCACGGGTCTGCTGGTGCTGACGCAGGATGGCCGCGTCGCCCGCGCGCTGATCGGTGAGGATTCGAACATCGAGAAGGAATACCTGGTTCGCGTGGAATGGGAATCGCCAGAGGGGCTGGTCGAGCGCAACATCAGCGCCGTGTTCCCGGACGACCAGCTCGAACGCCTGCGCCACGGCCTGTCGCTCGACGGCGTTGCACTGAAGCCCGCCAAGGTGAGCTGGCAGAACGAAGAGCAGCTGCGCTTCGTGCTGCGTGAAGGCCGCAAGCGCCAGATCCGTCGGATGTGCGAACAGGTCGGCCTGAAGGTGGTCGGCCTCAAGCGCGTGCGCATGGGCCGCGTGGTGCTGGGTGACCTGCCGCCGGGCAAATGGCGCTTCCTCGGCCAGTTCGAGAAGTTCTGAGGCCGCTAAACGTCCGCTGCCTGACTCCCCTCTCCCGTGAAACGGGAGAGGGGCGAAAACCATCGGCTGCCTACCTCGCAGTACCCTGCGCGACGGGCGGCTGCAGCTTGCGCAGCGCCGCCTCGGCTGCTTCGTCGGCCGGCACATAGACCAGCAGCCGCGCGCCATTGCGCGGCGCGGTCCACCAGTTGGTCTGCGTCAGGTTGAATGCGCCCGTCTCGGGATGCGTGAACTGCTTGACGTGATTCTGGATACCACGCACCTGATACCGCTGCCACACGTCACGAAACAGCGCCGACGCCGCCATGTAGCGCTCGAGCTGCGCTTCCCATAGGGGATCATGCACGTGCTCGGCCATCGCGGCGCGGTACAGCGCCACCATGTGGGCGACCATGCCGTGCCAGTCCACCACGATTGCCCGCCATGCGGGGTGCGTCAACGCCAGGTAGATGCAGTTGCGGTCCTCCGCCGGCAGGTTCGGCAGATCGACACCGAGCAGCCGGCAATACGCGTTGTTGTACGCCACGATATCGAACCGCGCGTTCTGTACCAGTGCCGGGATCGGATCGAGCTGATCGAGAATCCGCTGCGTCGTAGCCGAAACCGTTTCGCAAACCGAGGTCCCCGTCAGCGCCGCTGGCCGCTGCATGCCGGCCAGCGTGAACAGGTGGTCGGTCTCGGATGGCGTGCACTGTAACGCCGCGGCCACCGCGTTGAGCACCTTCGGCGACACGCGAATCGGGCGGCCCTGCTCCAGTTTCGTGTACCACGTGATGCCGATATCGGCCATCGCGGCCACTTCCTCGCGCCGCAACCCCGGCGTGCGCCGCCGGCCAATGCGCGACAGGCCCAGCCGCGCCGGGTCCAGGTTCTCGCGCCGTGCACGCAGGAACGCGCCAAGCTCCTGCTCGCGCCCGGTACTCGGTACCAGTTCGGCATCGTCGTCTTCCAGCAGCAATTCCGGTTCCTGACGCGCGTTCATGACGAGTCACTCCTCATTGGCCACCTTTACTAGGCTGACACTATTTATACCAGTCTAACTGGACTCTTGTACCAGTCTGGTCGAGCAACCATACTCCGGTCCTCAAGCGTTGTCGAGGCAAGAATCGTCATGCAAGCACCCTCCTCCAATCCCTCCCTTGGCCGTGCCGGGCTGTATGTCCTGCTGGCTGGCCAGTTGCTGCCGCAGATCGATTTTTCGATCGTCAATGTCGCTCTGCACCCTATCGAGCACTCGCTTGGCGCAACACCTTCCGAGCTGGAACTGATGGTCGCCGTCTATGGCGTGGCATTCGCCGTATGCCTGGCCATGGGCGGCCGGCTTGGCGACAACTTCGGCCGCCGTCGCATCTTCAACATCGGCGTGCTGCTGTTTGGCATTGCGTCATTGCTGTGCGGTGTGGCCGCGTCGATGCCGGTACTGCTGATCGCCCGGACGCTGCAGGGCGCCGCGGCCGCACTGCTGGTGCCCCAGATCCTGGCCACGATCCACGTCGGCCTGCGCGGGCATGCTCATTCCCGCGCACTGGCGCTGTTTGCGTCGATCGGGGGCATCGCGTTCATCATCGGGCAGGTGCTGGGCGGCTTCCTGGTTGATGCCGATATCGGCGGCCTGGGCTGGCGCAACGCGTTCCTGATCAACCTGCCCGTGTGCGCGGCCATTCTGGCGATGTCGCACCGGGTGATTCCCGAAACGCGCCGCGAGAATGCAGCAGGCATCGACGTCCCCGGCACCGCGCTGCTGGCCGTGGTGATCCTCTCGATCCTGCTACCGCTGGCGCTGGGCCCGATGTTCCACTGGAGCTGGCTAGTGCTGGCCGTCCTGGCCGCCGCGGCACCCCTGCTGATGCTGCTCTGGAAGGTCGAGCTGCGCCAGGAGCGCCGCGGCGTGCATCCGCTGCTGCCACCATCGCTGGTACGGCTGCCGAGCGTGCGTTTCGGCTTCACCGTCGCCGTGCTGTTCTATGCGTGCTGGAGCGGGTTCATGTTCGTGCTGGCGCTGGCACTGCAGAGCGGCGCGGGCATGACGCCGACCATCGCCGGCAATACGTTTATCCCGTTGGGCCTGGCGTTTATTGCTGGGTCGCTGTCGAGTCCGCGCATGGTGAACGCATGGGGGCGTACGCGCGTGCTGATCGCGGGCTGCCTGATCCAGATGGCAGGTATTGCCGCGCTGGGCTATACGCTGCGGCACGTCTGGCCCCATCCCGACATGCTCGATCTGGCGGCGCCGACGATGCTGATCGGCTTTGGCAATGCGCTGGTCGTCGGATGCTTCTATCGAATCGGCCTGGCCGACATCCCACCGGACCAGGCTGGCGCGGGCAGCGCCGCGCTGGCTACCGTGCAACAGGCTTCGCTCGGTCTCGGCTCGGCGCTGCTGGGAACGGTATTCGCGCAGCGGCTGCACCACGGGGCGATCTACCTCGATGCCACGCTCGCGAGTCTCGTGGCCGAACTGTGCCTGATGACGGTTCTGGTGGCGGCCGCGCTGGTCTATCACAACCGGCACGGCCAACCGGTGGTGGCCGCCTGCGCTTCGCCTCAGTCGTCGTAACTGGCGGGCAATTCCGGGAAGAGGATCTCGGTGAATCCGAAGCGCGTGAAGTCCTTGATGCGCATCGGGTACAGCACGCCGATCAGGTGATCGCATTCGTGCTGTACCACGCGCGCGTGGAAGCCTTCGGCCACGCGCTCGATCTTGTTGCCCATCATGTCGAAGCCCGTGTACTTCAGGCGCGTATGGCGTGGCACCACGCCGCGCAGGCCGGGCACGGACAGGCACCCTTCCCAACCATCTTCAACATCGTCCGAGAGCGGCTCAAGCACCGGGTTGATCAGCACGGTCTTGGGCACGGTCGGCGCATCGGGATAGCGCGGGT
>JAFAJB010000219.1 GCA_019236395.1 Cupriavidus sp. | reverse complement strand
CAACATCGACGCCTTCCACGTGATGGAACTGGCCAAGCAGGCCGCCGAACTCGAACGCGCCGGACGCCACATCATCCATATGGGCATCGGCGAACCCGACTTCACGGCAGCAGCGCCCGTGATCCATGCCGCCGAGGCGGCGATGCGCCGCGGTGTCACGCAGTACACGGGCGCGCTCGGTATCCACGCGCTGCGCGAGGCCATCGCCGGCTATTACAAGACCGCCTATGGAATCGACGTGCCTGCGCGTCGCGTGATCGTCACCGCCGGGGCCTCGGGTGCGTTGCTGCTGGCCTGTGCCGTGCTTGTGGAGATCGGCGCCGAGGTGCTGATGCCGGACCCGAGCTATCCCTGCAACCGACATTTCGTAGCGGCATTCGACGGCCACGCGAAGATGATCCCGAGTGGCCCGGACGAGCGCTTCCAGCTCACGGCCGCCCAGGTTGCCGAGCACTGGGGCGAGAACACACGCGGCGTGCTGCTGGCGTCGCCTTCGAACCCGACTGGCACGTCGATCCTGCCCGACGAACTCAAGGCGATCCTGGCCGAAGTCCGCCGCCGCCAGGGCTTTGCCATTCTCGACGAGATCTACCAGGGCCTGTCGTATGACGCGCCACCGGTCTCGGCGCTGTCGCTCGACGACAATGTGGTGACGGTGAACAGCTTCTCGAAGTACTTCAACATGACCGGCTGGCGCCTGGGCTGGCTCGTGGTGCCCGACTCGCTTGTGCCCGCGTTCGAGAAGGTGGCGCAGAACCTGTTCATCTGCGCGTCTGCCGTGGCCCAGCACGCGGCGCTGGCCTGCTTCACGCCAGAGGCGCTGGCGATCTACGACGAGCGCAAGGCTGAATTCCGCCGCCGCCGCGATGCGATCCTGCCCGCGCTCGAAGCGCTGGGCCTGCGCGTGCCGGTCAAGCCGGACGGCGCGTTCTACGTGTACGCCGATTGCCGCCACGTGAACCACCCCGCTGCAGGCGACGCCGACCGCCTCACGCAGGCCATCCTGCACGATGCCGGCGTGGTCATGGTGCCAGGCACGGACTTCGGCCCGCACACGGCGCGCGACTACATCCGGATTTCGTATGCCACGTCGATGGCGAACATCGAGGAGGCGATGCGGCGGCTGCACCATTTCCTGCGGTAAGGGCGTTCGCGCAACTCGGGTTGCTCCCCTCTCCCGCCTGTGCAGACCGGAGACATGGCTGACACATGTGCGAGGACATGGTTGACACATTCTAGGGCGTAGCTCGCGGTGTTGGCCGTCGACCAACCGGCAGCTTCGCCAATGTCGTACCCATGTCGCACCAACGAAAAAAGCGCACCGACTGGTGCGCTTTTTTCGTTACGAATCCGCCGATCAGGCCGACTGTGCCGTATTGCCCGAGGCTTCGAGCTTCTCGGTGCCCTGGTGATGCTCGGCCTGCGTCTTGGCGTCGCCGGCCGACGCCTTGTCGGAGTTCGGCAGGCCCAGCAGTGCACGCAGACGTGCGCGCTCGGCCAGCACCTTGGCGCCATAGCCGCCATCGGTATTGCTCGTGGAGCCCACGTAGTACTTCAGGCCGCCTTCGATCGAACCGGCGCGCGCGATGCAGTCCTTCAGAACCAGCGCGCCAATCTTGATGTTGGCGTACGGATTCAGCGCAGCGGACACGCCGCCCACGGCTTCGTACTTGTCCTGGTGGACCTTGGTCATGACCTGCATCAGGCCCTGTGCACCGACACCGCTTTCCGCGTACGGATTGAAGCTCGACTCGATGGCGATCACGCCCAGGATCAGCAGCGGATCGATGCCAACCTCGCGGCCAGTCATGTACGCAGCCTTCACGAGCTGGGCAGTCGCCTGCGTCGCCACGCGGTACTTGCGGGCGATGTAGTCAGCCACCGCAGCCTGCTCGCGCGCGGAACCGAGCGCGGCCGTGCTGCGTGCGTCGAGCGCCACGCGCTGGACCGGAATCTGGGCGGCCAGATGGGCTACCGACGGCACCTTGCCCGCAGCCGTCTGGCTCCACTCGTCCACACCCGATACCGAGGGCAGACCCGTGGCGCCATGACCGACAGCGGCCATCAGGCGCGAAGCGGCCGCGTCGGCCGACATCGCCGGCACATTGCTGCTGGCCGGGGCATCGGACATCGCTGCCTCCACCAGCACGGCCGGTGCTTCGTTGCCTGCCAGCGCGCCGGCAAGCGACGTCCGCCATTGCTGGCTGACGGTGAGGGTGACCGCTGCGGCCACCGACAGCACCCCGAGACTGTTCAGGGTGTACTTCAAGGTTGTGCGGCTGCCGCGCAGCAAAGCGCGACCTGCCACCGGATGAGCCATGCGCACTTGCAGTGCACGGCTCACACCGGGAACCGGCTGTCTGAAGCGGACCTGCAATGCCCGCCCGATGCCGGGAAGATGAAGGGTTTTCCAACCGCTCATACTTACCTCCATCCGCTGCCCGCTGCGCGCGCCCAACAACTGCGCGTGCCCGATCTCAACGTACTCAAGTAAGGATGCTGCGCCACCTAGCAGGGGTGTCCAGCATCTGTTGGCGGGCGCTCCCCATGCGCCCAACGAGAAACAGGGTACGAACCTGGGGAGCCGCACCCTGCCACTAAATACTCATCAACACCCTGGCCTCCCGCCAGGGGACCGCGCATCAGGGGCCTCGCAAGGGCCGTTTGATGGCAGTCATCGGAGATGTTGTATTCGCAGCTAACTTGTCGTCACCCTATTGACAGAGAGTGAAAAGACATGTTGCGGCGCAACACCTCACAGAGCAAGGCGGATTGTAGGAACGCTTTTATAACCCGTCAAGCATAACGAATCGAATAAGTACTACTTATGGATATATGTAACAGCGCCTTCTACGCGTTGTCCGCAGCACCTGCAAACCCAGAATCACAGGCCAGGCCTAGCATTGCGTACCGCCACCGAACCGGTTGACCTCGCAATTTACTTACAATTTGGATTCGCCCGCTGGCACGATTTTTTTGCGCCTTTGAGGCGGCGTGTGTATCGTCACACACATTGAAAACGCAGCGCCGAGGATTGTCGCGACGCCGCATCCCGAACCGATTTCACTATGCAATACAAAGACTTGCGCGATTTCATCGGCCAGCTTGAACAGCGCGGCAATCTGAAGCGCGTGGCAACGCCGGTATCTCCCAACCTCGAGATGACCGAAATCTGCGACCGCCTGCTGCGCGCGAATGGCCCGGCCGTGCTGTTCCAGCAGCCGCGCCAAGACAGTGGCGACATCTATAAAGTGCCAGTCCTGGCAAATCTGTTTGGGACGACAGAGCGCGTCGCGCTCGGCATGGGCGCATCGACGCTTGAGGATTTGCGCGATATCGGGCGGGTGCTCTCCGCCCTCAAGGAACCCGAGCCGCCGCGCGGCCTGCGCGAGGCCGGCAAGCTGTTCACGCTGGCCAAGTCCGTGTGGGACATGGCCCCCAAACGCGTGAGCAGCCCCGCGTGCCAGGAGATCGTCTGGGAAGGCAACGATGTCGACCTGGCGCGCCTGCCGATCCAGACCTGCTGGCCCGGCGATGCCGCGCCGTTGATCACGTGGGGACTGGTCGTCACGAAGGGACCGCACAAGAAGCGCCAGAACCTTGGCATCTATCGCCAGCAGGTCATCAGCCGCAACCAGGTCATCATGCGCTGGCTGGCCCACCGGGGCGGCGCGCTCGATTTCCGCGAGCATGCGCTGGCCAACCCGGGCAAGCCGTTCCCGATCGCCGTGGCGCTGGGCGCCGATCCCGCCACCATCCTCGGCGCGGTCACCCCGGTGCCCGATACGCTGTCCGAGTACCAGTTCGCCGGCCTGCTGCGCGGCAGCCGCACCGCGCTGGCCTCCTGCGTCACGCCCACGCTGTCAGAGCTGTCGGTACCTGCTTCGGCCGAAATCATCCTCGAAGGCCATATTCAGCCCGACCCGAACCACCCATCCGGCTACCAGCACGCGCTGGAAGGCCCATACGGCGATCACACCGGCTATTACAACGAGCAGGACTGGTTCCCGGTTTTCACGATCGACCGGATCACCATGCGGCGTGACCCGATCTATCACTCGACGTACACGGGCAAGCCGCCCGACGAGCCGGCCGTGCTCGGCGTGGCGCTGAATGAAGTCTTCGTGCCGCTGCTGCAGAAGCAGTTTCCCGAGATCACCGACTTCTATCTGCCGCCCGAAGGCTGCAGCTACCGCATGGCGCTGGTCCGCATGAAGAAGCAGTACGCCGGCCACTCCAAGCGCGTGATGTTCGGCGTCTGGAGCTTCCTGCGCCAGTTCATGTACACGAAGTTCATCGTCGTGGTGGACGACGACATCGACGTACGCGACTGGAAGGAAGTGATCTGGGCCATCACCACGCGCGTGGACCCCACCCGCGACACGGTGATGGTGGAC
>JAFAJB010000067.1 GCA_019236395.1 Cupriavidus sp. | reverse complement strand
CCTTCGCACCACTCACCACTGTCGCCCCGCAACCCTTGTCGCGACTGCGTTTGCAGTGCGTTTCGTGTTGCGAGGGGGCGAATACTACGGGAGCCAGCGAGGGTTGGCAAGCACTTTGTCATAAAAGTTTTAAGAAACCCGGAATGTGCCCCTTTATACCCTTATTCATCACCGATGCCCCATGTATAGAATCAGCACACCGGGCGATCGCTGCCCTTCATTCAAAGGATGAGCACTCATGACTATTGAAGCGACGTGGCTGGCGAACTCCGGCTCAAGCGCATGTGACTTGCGCAGTGGCACGGCCCATTGGCAGGCTGACCTCGATGCACCAGCAGGCAATCCTGCCATTCCCAATCCCCACGAACTGCTCGATTCCGCCCTTGCGGCCTGTACAACCCTCACCCTGCAGGTCTACGCGCGCCGAAAAGGCTACGAGCTTCAGGAAGTGCGCGTCACGGTTTCTCATGACGAAGCCCCTGGCACCTACAAGCTGATACGTCACATCGAACTCCGTGGCAACCTGCCGCCGAACGTCCGGGAAGACCTGCTACGCGTCGCCAACAAGTGCCCGGTTCACAAATCACTTTCAGCCGCGATCTCGATTGACACTACGCTCGCGGACTGACTGCGTCCCGCTCTGATGCCCTAGTGAGACACAACCAAAGTTAGCAAATGGATTCCCGGACACACTCGTGTCCGGCTTTTCTGCCTTCGCCCCGCAGTTCTCTTCCACCGTCATCAACCTGTCCCACAAGTCGCGCTACGTTGTCCGGGCGAGATAAACGGTGGGGAATCCATCGATCTCGCACCTTTGTTGGGCAAGCGCCCGGGCTTTGTTCGCTGCCCCACGCAGCCAGTGTTGGAATAGGTCGCAAACGCCACCCCACTGCTTTGTCAGCCTGAGGCATCGGCTTACCATGAAGCCAAAAAAGAACATTGGCGGTATGGAGCAGGGATCGCATCAGGAGCGGGGACATCTTGGCGAATTACATCGAAGAGTATTGCGCGCGCATCCGTCGTAATGGCGCGCGAGGGGTTGCAGAGAGGCCTGTTGCGGTCGATCAGAATGGCACCTACAACATGACCTATGTGCCGTTCGAGCACTGGAACAGGAACGCCCGGCTCGTGCTCGTCAGCACCACCCCTGGCCACACGCACGTACAGCTCGCTGCAGCGGTTACCGAAGAACTGCTGCGCGCCCACTCACCGGGCCGCACGATCCAGCGGGAGAACAAGCGCCGCGTGGAACTGGGTGGCAGGATGGTGCGCCCGAACCTGATACGCATGCTCGATCATTTCCGGGTACCGGAACTGATCGGACAGCCGCACGCCGCTGCTCTGTGGAACGATGGGTTCGATTCGATCCAGCCACTTGCGCTGCTGCCTTATGCCACGACACGCCGTGGACTGGCTTTCGATGGCCCGCTGGATGAACTGATTGACGTGCCAATGCTGCGCAACGTCTTCGAGCGCGAGTTTCTCGATCGGCTCGCACAGTGTCGCGCTGACGCGCTGTACATTGGCCTGGGCCGCACCGCGTGGGCCGGGCTCCGCCACGCGGCCGGGGCAGGGCTGCTTAACCAGCGGCAGTTGCTGGGCATGATGCCCGTGCCGGCACGCGCTGGCAGCATGGTGCGGTATTTCCTGCGCGAGATTGCAGCGGGAGATCTGTCGCCGAACGATCCCGTCCGTCACCGGATGGCCTGGCTGGATGCCGCACATGAAGAGATGGAAGCCGGTGTGCAGCGAGCACGCGCCGGTACGGCGCCGTCCACGCAGCCTGATCGCCTGATCGCCTGACCTTGCGCGATGTGACGCAGGCCCCACGTTGGTGGGGATCAACCCGGCGGACAAACGCCGTTATTCCCTATTGAGGAATCTGACCTCCTCGCATTCCCGATTGGCGGCCCCCGTGCATGCGGAGGGCCGCGATTTTTTTCTGCGCCGTGCGCAGCAAGATCCCCAGGCAGCGTCGATTTGCCTCAAGCGTGGCGTCATCTGAGGAAATTTCCTACAGCAATTGCGGAAGCGTCGCATTACCGGCGTGACGCAGTCTCCCTATACTGCCTCGTCATGTAGAGCCTGTGCCACATGGCGGCACCGGGCTACCCCGAGGCAGCATGGCATGACAAAAATTCTGATCGTCGACGACCACCCCGCGCTACGACTGGCGCTGCGCGCGCAACTCTCGCAATTGCTTGGGGTGACGGGTCTGCTGGAGGCCGACAACGGACAAGATGCGCTTGACGCCGTTCGGCAACAGAAACCGGATCTGGTTGTGCTCGACCTGGACATTCCCCGTGTTAGCGGGCTGGATGCCATGCCGCGCATGCGCGGCCTTCATCCGTCGATACGGATCCTGGTGCTGTCCGCCCAGAACCCCGTGCCGTTCGCGGCCCGCGCCTTCCAGGCCGGCGCGCAAGGCTTTGTCAGCAAAACCCAAAGCATGGACGCCATCGTCCGCTGTGTGGAAAGCGTGCTCGGCGGCTATACAGTGTTCCCAAGCAGCAACCATCGCGACAGCCCTCGGGAGCATCGCATGGTCGGCGATAACGAAGGGTTGCGCCGCCTGACCGACAGGGAGGTGGAGATCCTCAGGATGCTGACCCGGGGCATGAGCAACAAGGCCATTGGCAAGACGCTGTTCATCAGTAACAAGACCGTCAGCAGTTACAAGACCCGCATCATGAAGAAGCTCGATGCGGACTCGCTGGTCGAGCTGATCGACTTTGCCCGTCGCTGCCGCCTGATTTCATGACGCCCTCCGGTACGCCGTCCGTGCTCACCGCCGAGGAATGCCGGGCGTTCGGTCCCGCGCTGGCGAACGCCGCGCGGGACGACCTCGCCGTGTACCACATGTTGCTGACGCGGCTGCTGGATGCCAACACCACCGATCTTGTCGAACTGCGCCACGCTGTCGACCGCCGCGACTGGCCCGGCGTGCACCGCAGCGTCCATCGCCTGAAGGGCAGCGCGGCGCTGGCCAGATGCCCGACGCTGGTGGCTGCCGGCAAGTCGATCGAATCCGCTGCCGGACACGGCAAGGCCGCTGTCGTGAACGCGCTGCTGCCGCGTTATGTCGCCATCGTCGCCGAGTTCAACGACCAACTGCAGAAGCTGCGCGGCGATTCACGTCTGGCACAAGGCACATTCAAGGAATTTGAAGAAGCTGTGCATCCGCCACGCGTGCAAGCCCCTGACACCGCTGGCACACTGTGAATCTGTTCCGGCAGCGCCCCCAGGATGTTCGCCGCCGGAAATACCACTAATTCAGGCGGGAGACTTTGTCGTGGGTGATCTGCAGAGCTTGCTCGATGGTCACGGGCTCATCCTCGTGTTCCTCAATGTACTGGCCGAACAGGCCGGGCTGCCAGTGCCGGCGTATCCGATGCTGTTCGTGGCCGGCGCGCTGTCGATGCAGCCGAATGGCCCGTCGATCGGCGCAGTGCTGTTCGCCGTGATTTCCGCCTGCCTGATCGCGGACACCGCCTGGTACTTCGCCGGCAAGCGTCTGGGTCAGCCGATGCTGCGCACGATCTGTCGCGTGTCGATCTCGCCGGACACCTGCATCCGCCAGACGCAGTCGCTGTACCTGCGTGTAGGCCCACGCTCGCTGGTATTTGCCAAGCTGCTGCCGGGCGCCGGGGCGTTGTCGACGTCGATGGCGGGCATGACGGCCACGCCGTTCGCGACCTTCATCTTCTACGACACGCTCGGCGCGCTGGTGTGGGCCGGAGCGGCGTTGGTGGCCGGCATGGTCTTCAGCGATTTCGTCGATACCTTCCTGGCGCTGTTCAGCGCGTTTGGCCGTATCGCCCTCATGGTGGTCCTCGGTGCCTTTGCGCTGTTCATCGCCTGGCGTTTCTGGATGCGCTGGCGCATGCTGCGCCGATCCGGCCGGATTCCGCGCATGACGGTCATGGAACTCGAACAGCGCCGCTCCACGGGTAGCCGGCCGCTGCTCGTGGTCGACGTGCGTGCCCATGGCGCGGCCCCGATCGAGCGCATTCCGGGCTCGATCGTGATGGAGCTGAAAGGCCCCTTCGACACCTTGTCGGGCCATGACGCCAGCACCGATATCGTGGTCTATTGCGCGTGTCCGCACGAAATGTCGGCCGCCGTTCTGGCCGAGCGCCTGCGAACGGCCGGCTATCCGAACACCTGGGCGCTGGCCGGCGGCTTTGACGAATGGAAGCGCCTGCAGGACACGCCGGGCCTGCAGGCCGCCGCCCTCGATGCACCGCAGCAGGCCGCCATCCGCTAACGCCAGGCACCGGCCAGCAAACGCCGCTCTTTCCGTTCCACCGCCGCTTCCTATACTTGGCCCAGACCGTTTGTGAACGGAGGGCTGCATGCCGGGCGAAGACCATGGTTGGGAGGATGAAGCCGCGCGTGTGGCGCACCGCCGACGCGCGCTCGATATTCCTGAAGCACCGGGCAATCGCGGACGCAACCGGGCGCTGGCGCTTTCTGGCGGCGGCATCCGCAGCGCGACGTTCTGCCTGGGCGTAATGCAGGCGCTGGCAGAAGCGCCAGTGCCGAACCCCGCCACGAACCTCGCCGCCGACGCCGACGGCGCCCCACCCGACGTTGCGGGTACCCAATCCTTGCTGGCCCAGTTCGATTACCTGTCCACGGTCAGCGGCGGCGGGTATATCGGATCGTTCTTCGCCAGCCTCTTCGTTCCGGGACGCCTGCGCCGTGGCACCAGCCCGCTACAGGCCGCGCAGGATGCCTACCGCACGCTGCAGTACGAACCGCCTGGCCGCATCCGCACCGGGGAGTCCTATGGCGACGCGCCGGGCCGGGCATCCGTGGCCTGGCTGCGCGAGAACGGCCGCTACCTGACCCCGACCGGCGCGGGAGACAACCTCTACGCCGCCGCCGTGATCGTTCGCAACTGGATGGCGATGCAGTACGTGATTGGCAGCGCATTGCTGGTGATTCTGGCCATACTGGCGCTTGGCCTGCACATGGCCACCGGCACATGGCTGGGGCTGGGGCGCAGCGAGATGGACCTGCTGCATGACGCGCGCCAGGCCTTCAACGAAGACACGCTGGCAATCTGGTGGAGCGCCTACCTCTGGCTGCCGGTAGCCTCGGCGTTGCTGTTCGTCCTGCCGCCCGGCATCGCGTTCTGGCTCGTCTATCCAACATCCGACGATCCGCAGCAGCCGGTGCGTGCGCTGAACGGGGCAGTGTTGCTCGCGATCCTGATTGGCGCACTGTTCCTGGCCGCGTCGCTGTGGTTCCAGGCAATCGAACCGAACATGCGGATCGCCTACGCCTGTTTTGTGATCGGCATACTGGCGTGGCTTGGCGTGGCGGCATGCATGGTCATGCTGGTGCCGATGCCGCGCACCGTCACGGTGTTCCGCGTGCGTGCCACGCGGGCACTGCGCGGTGCGCTGGGACTGACGGCGGCGCTGGCTGCCCTGGGCCTGGCCGACACCGTGGCGCGCACCTGCTATCTCTACAGCTTCATGGCCACGCATCCGTGGGCCGCGATCGGCCCTGCTGGCGCGCTGGGCGGACTGATCTGGCTGGTGCGCTACGGCGCCACGCTGTTCGACGACGGAAAGAAGGGCGCGACGGATTCGTTCTGGCGCTCGATGGCGTCCCGGCTGCCGATGTCGCTGCTGGCGGGCATGGTCGCCGCACTGGTTGCACTGCTCGTCTTCGTGCTCTGGTCATGGATCGTGCTCTGGGTGCGCTGGGACGGCGGCGAACCGCTCGACTGGCACGTCTTCGGCAAGGCATGGACCACGGCCGCACTGTTCACGCTGACGCTACTGGCGCTGGGCATGGCGATCGTGGTCGGACGATTCGCGGGCTTTCTGAATCTCTCGACGCTGCAATCGTTCTATGCGGCCCGGTTGACGCGGGCCTACCTTGGCGCATCGAACGGCAACCGGTTCAGCACGCCCGCGATCGATCGCGCGGCACGCCAGCGCTTCAGCGTGGCCGAGCCCGCACCGGACGACGCCATCAGCCTCAACGATTACTACGATCCGCGCATGCTCGCGCCACTGCACCTGATCAACGTCACGCTGAACCAGACCGTGGACCCCGCCGAGCAGCTCGTGCAGCGCGACCGGAAAGGCAAGCCGCTCTGCATCGGCCCCGGCCCCGCGCTCGCGCAGCCGGGCAGTGCCCAACAGCTTCCGGCCGATGCGTACGCGCGCTTCACGGTCGACGGGCAACGTTGCTGCCCGAAGTCCCAGCAACCGGCCGGCATGGCCACACGATCTGTCGAAATGGCGCAGGCACGTACGGTCGGCGACTGGATCGCCATCTCGGGCGCGGCGATTTCCACGGGATTGGGGCGCGCAACCACGCTGGGTACATCGCTGCTGCTCGGGCTGGCCAATCTGAGACTCGGCATCTGGTGGCCTTCGACCATGGCCGAAGGCGGGTCGTGTGCAACCGGTGCGGGCCCGCAGCGCCCCGACCTCGAGCGACGCCTGCACCCGGCACTGGGCATGATCACTGGGCTGTTCCGCACGCAGTACTACCTTGGCTGCGAGCTTGCCGCGCGCTTCCATGGCACGCGCCGCCGCTGGCAATATCTTTCCGACGGCGGGCATTTCGAGAACACCGCTGTCTACGAACTGCTGCGGCCGGAACGCCGGGTCGGGCTGATTGTCCTATGCGACTGCGGCTGCGATGGAGACTATCGCTTCGGTGATCTTGCCAATCTGATCCGGCTCGCGCGCATCGACTTCGGGCTGGAAATCGTCGTAGACCACGCTGCGGCGAGCGACCCGGTCCTCGGGACGGTCTTCGGCACCCCCGACGACTTCGCCGCGGATGCGCCAGCCGATGCACGGGACAAGGTCGCCATCCTGCTCAACGTCCATGCCGCTGGCCAGGCCGGTGCCCCAGACGGCGCGCCTGTCACGCGCATCGTCGTGGTCAAGCCGCGCCTGACGGCATCCGCCCCTGCCGATGTGCGCCAGTACGGAGCGCTGCACCCGAGCTTCCCGCAGGAAGGCACCGCCGATCAGTTCTTCGATGAAGCACAGTGGGAAAGCTACCGCGCGCTCGGCGTGGCCATCGGCCGCCGCATCGCTGGCAGCGCTGTCGCGGCGCGGCTGTTCGGATAGGTTGTTCGGATAGGTTGTTCGGATAGGTTGTTCGAGTAGCCTGTTCGGACAGGCGCGTACGGTGCCCCCACGGCCGTCATGGCTACTTGGCGGCCGTCAGCACGATCGGGCCGGTGTGACTACCATAGCCCGTCCCTGTATCGAAATCTCGCGCGGCGCGTGCCGTGCGTACGACGCAATGATCCCCTATTCCCTGCTAGACCTGTCGCCCATCGCGGAAGGCAGCGACGCTGCCCAGGCGATGCGCCGCACGCTGGACCTGGCGCAACACGCGGAACGTCTTGGCTATCGCCGCTTCTGGCTGGCTGAGCACCACAACATGCCGGGCATCGCCAGCGCTGCCACGGCCGTGCTGATCGGCTACGTGGCCAATGGCACGTCGACCATCCGGGTCGGCTCCGGCGGCGTCATGTTGCCCAACCACTCGCCGCTGGTGGTGGCTGAACAGTTCGGCACGCTGGCATCGCTCTTCCCGGGCCGCATTGATCTGGGCCTGGGCCGCGCTCCGGGCACCGACCAGGCCACCGCTCGCGCACTGCGCCGTCACCTGAGCCACGACACCGCCGACTCGTTCCCGCAGGATGTGGAAGAACTGCAGGCTTATTTCGAGGAAGTACGCCCTGGCCAGCGCGTGCGTGCAGTGCCAGGCGCCGGCCTCAAGGTACCGCTGTGGCTGCTCGGGTCCAGCCTGTTCAGCGCGCAGCTTGCCGCGTCGATGGGCTTGCCGTTTGCCTTCGCATCGCACTTCGCACCGGGATTCATGCGGCAGGCCGTTGACCTGTATCGCCGCACGTTCCGGCCGTCGGAGCAGCTTGATCGTCCGCATGTCATGCTCGGGCTCAATGTGTTTGCCGGGGAGACCGAGGCCGAGGCGCGCAAGCTGTTCAGCTCGCTGCAGCAGCAATTCCTGGCACTGGTGCGCGGCACGCCCGGGCAACTCAAGCCGCCGGTCGACGATATCGACCGCCTGTGGGACGCGAGCGAAGCGGAGCATATCCGCCGCTCGCTGGCCTGCTCGGTGGTGGGCGATCCTGGCACAGTACGCGATGGCATCCAGCGCTTTGTCGACGACCTGCGTCCGGACGAGCTGATGCTGACGGGCCAGATCTACGATCACGGCGCCAGGTTGCGATCGTTCGAGATTGCCGCCGATGCCATGCGCGCACTGCAACCAGCGTCGACGCAACTGGCCTGACTCGGGCGCGCCAGGACGACGGCTCACGCCTCGATTGCATCCCGGAGGCCAACAGCCTGTGTTGCGTGTTCCGTCTCGCTCCCAGTCGTGGTCAGGTCACGGCTTTGGTATCGGCGTAATGGGTGTGCGCCCATGTGACGAACTCGTCGACTGGCATTGGCCTGGCCCAAAAGTACCCCTGGCCTTCATCGCAGCGCATGGCTTTGAGGATCAGGAGCTGCTCGCGGGTCTCCACCCCTTCGGCGACCACCCTCAGGCCAAGCGATCGGCCCAGTGTGGCGACAGTGGCGGCAATGGTGAGGTCGTCGGGGTCGGTTTCGATGTCACGCACGAAGGACCGGTCAATCTTGAGCTTGTCGAGCGGCAGTCGCTTGAGGTAAGAAAGGCTGGAATAGCCAGTGCCGAAGTCGTCGATGGCGATGCGGACCCCAAGGTCGCGGAACTGTTCGAGGACCCACTGCATCCTGTTCACGTCCTGAACGATCATCGACTCGGTGATCTCAAGTTCGAGCCTCTCGGCCGGCAGGCCCGTTTCAGCCAGCGCCCGACGCACGGTATCGAGCAGGGCCAGTGGCGCCAGGAACTGACGGGCGGAACAGTTGATCGATATGCCAAGCGCCGGCAAGCCCTGTTTCGACCACGCCGCGGCCTGGCGGCAGGCCTCGCCGATCACCCATGCGCCAAGCGGCTCGATAATTCCCGACTCTTCCGCGGTCGGGATGAACTCCGCCGGCGGGATCAAACCGCGCGTCGGATGCGGCCAGCGCAGCAGGGCCTCGGCTCCGATCAATCGGCCATCCTTCAATGACACCTGCGGTTGGTAATAGAGCTGCAGTTGACGCTCATGTACGGCCTGGCGCAGTTCGTTCGTCAGCACAAGGTGCTTGAGCGCCTTCTCATTGATCGACGGCGCGAACTCGGCAATCGTGCCTCGCCCCTCTTCCTTGGCCTTATACATCGCGGCATCGGCGGCCCGCATCAGGTCGGCGTAGTTTTCGCCATGCAGTGGGTAAATGGCGATGCCGATACTCGACGTGGTGGTCAGGCTGATGCCTTCGACCACGATGGGCTGCGAGAGCGTGTCGATCAACTGCTCGGCAACGCGACGGGCGGGCTCGAGACCGGCGCGCGGCATGATGATCATGAACTCGTCGCCGCCGAGCCGCCCGACCGTATCGGTCGAACGTACGCTGGCCTGTAGCCGTCGCGCGATCTCCGTCAGCAATTGATCGCCTGCGGAATGCCCAAGCGAATCGTTTACGTTCTTGAAGTGGTCGAGGTCAAGGAAGATGAGTGCTGTTTCGCCGTGGCGCTGTCGCGCCTCTTCCAATGCCGCATCCGCGCGCTCACGGAGCAACGCGCGGTTTGGGAGCCTGGTCAGTGCGTCATAGTAGGCAAGGTGGTTGATTTGCGCTTCCGCCGCCTTTTGCTGGGTTATGTCTTCCCCGACATAGATGAAGTGCTCGATCTCGCCGCGTCCATCGCGAACGGCAGAGATGGTGATCGCGATGAGGAGGTCATGTCCCTCCTTGTCTTCGGCGCGAAATTCCCCTGAAAAATGTCGTTCGCGCGTCAGCTTTTGAAGGATGCTGTGCCACATGCCTTCGGACAGCTTCAGGCGCTTGAGCTGGTCTGGTGTCTGGCCGACGACCTCGTGTTCCGCATAACCGCTCAACTCGCAGAATGCCGGGTTGACCTGAATGATGCGCTGGTCGACATCCGTGATGAGGATCAGGCTGCGGCTGTGCTCAAAGACCGAAGCCGAGACACGCAAGCTCTCCTCGGTCTCCTTCTGCTTGGTGATGTCTTGTGTAAACCCTTGCAGCTCGTAGGGTATGCCGTCTGCATCGTTGGCCACCTGGGCCACGAGCTTGCGATGCACCCAGCGCCGATCGGTCGGATGCCAGCGCCGGAACTCACACTCCAGCGGGTCGAGCGTCTGGTATGCCCGATCAAGAACCTGGACCAATCCGTCGCGGTCGTCAGGGTGGGCCTGGCTCAGCATTTCCTCGATGTCCACCTCGAGTTCACCGTCGGCCGGAATGCCACTCATCTCCAGGGCGTGGGCATTGCTTCGGAAGACGCGAGTCGTGAGATCCAGCGTCCAGGTTCCCATACGCCCAAGGATCTGGGCCGACTCGATGCGTTGCCTTTCGCGCTGCAGCCTGGCCTCTGCCTCCTTCTGCTCGGTCACATCCTGCGTGAAACCATAAATTGCCACGGGCTTGCCCCGCGCGTCCCGCACAAGAAACAGTGGGGAGCGCACGTGAATCCAGCGTTGCTCGGTAGCTTTCCACAAGCGATATTCCAGAACGGCGGGAATGTCGTCCTGCGTCGCCGCGCGCCGCATGGCGATGGTGCGCGCGATGTCCTCTGGATGGATGCGGGAACTGAACTCCGCTTCGGGGATGCGCGTGGTACCTGGCGGGAACCCGATCTGGTCAACCAGATCGTCGCTAACCTGATAGGCACCCTCGGCATAGTCGAGCGTCCAATAGCAGATCTTGCCGAAGACGCCGGAGGTGAACAGAAGGTTACGGTAGCGGCGGAGGATGTCCTCGCTTTCGTCCAATCCCGAGATGTCCTGGGAGAAACCTGTCAGCGCGCCGCCTGCGGACGGATAACCGATGGTCTGCAGCGCCATCCAGCGGGACTCGTGCGCGTTCCACAATCGGTGAACCAGGCGAATCGCGGGCTGGCCCGGCTGCCAGCGTTGGAATGCGCTGACAAATACGTCGCGCTCGCTCGCGGGCACCAGTTGCGCAACCGTTTGAAGGGCAATGGGCTGCAGACTCGCGTCCAAACCAAAGGTGCCGGCTGCATGCGGATCAAACCGGAACACGGCGTCGCGATTGTCGTATTGCCATTCACACAGTCTGCCCAGACTTGCGGCTTGTACCTCGTGACGCCCCCGGCTGCCCGTCAGTTCGGTCTCAAATGTCACCTGAAGCGATTCCGCCCTGCTCTTGTCCATTCGTCAATATGGTGATGGATGCCTGCGTATGTTCTCAACGGCGTTGGATCATATCGAGATACGGTCGCCAGTTGCATTTCTTAAGATCAACTGCGGGAAGATACTGATCTGCAGAGTGGAATTGCGCGCACATCACACCTGGCGCCGGGTTCGGTAGTGCATGAAACCGACACTTCGAGCGCGTTCGTGCGCACTGATTGGTATCCGATCCGGCGTCCTTGCCAACGATGGTCTTGAGTTTCCGGCGCGCTCGCCGCCGGCCACCGCCTTCCCGGGTGGAGGTGATGAACCAAAGAAAAAGCCGCGGACTCGCCGCGGCTTTTTCTTCGATCGCTTCCAGGCTCAGGCCGTTGTCAGCCTGAATGCCGAGACTGCCCGCATCATCGACTGCGCCTGCTCGGCCAGTGATTGCGCGGCGGCGGCGGCTTCTTCCACGAGCGCCGCGTTCTGCTGCGTCACCGAGTCCATCTGGGTCACGGCCTGTCCCACCTGCTCGATGCCGGTGCTCTGCTCGGCCGATGCGGCACTGATCTCGCCCATGATGTCCGTCACGCGCCGGACTGCACTGACCACCTCCTGCATGGTTTCGCCGGCACGGGCCACGAGCGTCGAGCCGTTGTCGACCTGCGCCACCGAGTTGTCGATCAGCGTCTTGATTTCCTTGGCCGCGTTCGCACTGCGCTGGGCCAGGCTGCGCACCTCTCCGGCCACCACGGCGAAGCCGCGGCCCTGTTCGCCGGCCCGGGCGGCTTCCACCGCGGCGTTCAGCGCCAGGATGTTGGTCTGGAACGCGATGCCTTCGATCACGCCGATGATGTCGACGATCTGGCGCGAGGCATGGTTGATCTCGCCCATCGTCGTCACCACTTCGCCAACCACCTGGCCGCCGCGGTTGGCGATTTCGGACGCGTTGACCGCCAGTGCACTGGCCTGCCGCGCATTGTCGGCATTCTGGCGCACGATGCTGGTCAGTTCTTCCATGCTCGACGCAGTCTGCTCGAGCGCGGCGGCCTGTTGCTCGGTACGCTGCGACAGGTCGTTGTTGCCTGCCGAGATCTGGCTCGTGGCGCTGGCAATCGCCCCCGCAGCGCCACGGATATCGCCAAGCGTCCCTGCCAGCCGCTGCTGCATCCGCTGCATCGCCGCCAGCACGCTGCGATCGTCATTGCCACGTACCTGCAGCGGCTCCGTGAGGTCGCCGCCGGCGATGCGCGTCACCGCTTCCACCGCGTAGGCGGGCTCGCCACCGAGGCTGCGCTTTACGGTACGCATGATCATCCCCATCACCGCCGCAATCAGCGCGCCGATCAGCAAGGTGCTGACGAACGCATTGATCAGGTTGACGCGGAAGGCGTCCTCGATGTCGATCAGGAATACGCCCGTGGCGACATACCAGTCCCAGTCCGCCACGTAGCGCGCATAGGTCAGCTTGGGTTTCGCTGTCTCCGTGCCGGGCAGGCGGCCGCGGTAGCTGGAGAAGCCGGGGTCCTGGCCGGTGGTTCGGCGCGCGCCTTCGATGATCGCGGGATAGATATGGACGCCATCGGGGTCCTTGAGGTCCCCGACCATGTTGCCTTCGGTCTTCGGCACCCCCGGGTTCAGCACCACCTGCGGCTTGGAATCGAAGATGAACAGGTAGCCGTTCTGGCCGAAACGCATCGCGCGCAGCGCGTCCTTGGCCCCGGCCTGGGCATCTTCCTTCGACATCGTGCCTCGGGCGGCGCGGTCGGCGTACATCTTGACGATGCCTTCACCGGTAGTCACCAGCGACTGCAGGGCGTCGCGACGCTCGGCCATCATCACGGATCTGGCGTGGAACGCATTCCACGTGCCAAGCGCAAGCAAAAGCAACCACATCACGGCGAGCGCCGCCCAGAGTTTGGCGTTGAGAGTAAGACGGTTCATGGTGCAGCAGTGAGTTGATTTACCCGAAATATCAAAAATATCGGCAATTCGTGGAGAAAACCTTAGCCTGCCCGCGACGCTGGCGCGGCGCGCGGTCTGCGTGGAGAATGCGTTATGCGCCGCGCGTGTCCCGATGCCGAGGAGCCATGACATTTACGTTTGTCGATTCCGATCCGGCCGAAGCCGATCCACTGCAGGTCGAGCTGGCCCTGCTCGACCACGCCACCCATGCCGGCCCGGTGGCGCAGCTATGGGAGGCGCCGCTGTCGCTGGTGATTCCGCGCAGCTACCTGCGCCAGCCTGGCATCGAGGCCGCACGCGCCGCGTTTGCGGCGAAGGGCTGCCCGGTCTGGCTGCGCATGTCCGGCGGCGGCCTGGTGCCGCAGGGCCCGGGCATTCTCAACGTCAGCCTGGCCTATGCCGTGCCCAAGGGCGTTGCCACGTGGATGGAGCCGGTCTACCTGCATCTGTGCGAGGTAATTGCCACAGGTCTGCGCCAGGTCGGCGTGGAAACACACTGGCAGGCCGTGGAAGGCTCGTTCTGCGACGGCCGCTACAACCTCGCCTGGGGCCCCGCCGATCACGCGCGCAAGATCGCAGGCACCGCGCAGTACTGGCGCCGCGCGCCAAACGCGGTGCAGACGCCTGACGGGCAGCGGCACCTGGTGCTGGCCCATGCGATCCTGCTGGTAGATGCTGACCCCGTCGAGATCAATGCGCGGGCCAATGCCTTCGAGGCGGCCATCAGGAGCGGACGACACTACGATCCTGCCCGTGTGATCAGCGTGCGCGAGGCGGCGGGAATGGACGATGCCAACGGGCTCACGCAGACCGTGAGCGCGGCGATTCGGGATGCCATTGCACGCTCGACCGCGCCTGGCCAGTAGGAGTCCCTACTTCCCCGGTGAGAACCGGATGTCGCCATACCAGGCCCGCGCCGTGCCGCCCGTGTTGTCGGTATCGGTCAGCACGCCGTAGCCGGTCATTTTGCCGGGCCTTTCGTGGAAGACCTTCTCGAAATCGGCAACCACGTTGCGGCGCAGGTTCTCCCATTTGCCGACATCGTTGCCCACCACGATCATCTGTACCCGGCTGGTATGGGGATTCTCGATGACGGTGCCCGGCGGGGCACTGTTGGTCCAGATATACATCAGCGTGGCATACGGCAGCTTCTCGCCCACCGCATTGGCGGCAAGCATCTCGGCCCGCTCGCCGATCGACAGACTATCGACCTGGCCTGCAAAGAAGAACACCAGCCGTGCCGGCGCATCCTCACGGTCGGCCACATGGTTATCGGCATTCGGGATCGGCGCGGCCACTTTCCAGCGCCACGTGACAATCGGCGTCTTGCCCAGATCGAAGTCGCCTTCGTGCACCAGCCCCGACGCGGCGCCACTGGCATCGGCCTGAAGCACCGTGATACCTTGGTCGGCCACCAGCGCGTAGCTGGTCATCTTCTTGCCCGGCACAACCGGCTTGTTCTGCCAGCCAGCCGGCAGCGCGCCGCCGGGCTTGCCCGTGGAGAACTCGACACCAGGATCGGCGGCTTGCGCGGACATCGGCACGCAGCATAAGAAGGCGGACAGCAGACCAGTGGAGAGGGGGCGAAGCATGATGACCACCTTCTTGTCATGAGGCGTCGGACGAGGATGACAGCCTCATCATTCTAGAGTCCAACTTCCGGCCTGTCCCGGATGCGGACAGAATTCAGCGCTGGGCGAAGACCAACAACACGCATGAACAGACGGGAGGGTCGGGTATGGATCTGCTGGTGAGCGCCATCTGCTCGTTCTTTATGGAACTCGTCTTCTACGGCCTGTTCTATGCGATCGGCTGGGTCTTCATCAAGGCCGTCACGCTCGGCCGCCATCCTGGGCCATGGCGCGGCGCCGAGAGCTTTGTCGATATGGAGCTGGTGGCGCTCGCCGGACTCGCCGTGACGGTCGTCGGTATCGTGGCCGCGTGGAATTACCTGGCGCCGTGAAGTTTTTCGCCGGCTTCCGATAAGTACACGTCACATCACACAGTTACTTACAACTGCGCTTGTGGCCGCGCTGTGCTGGGGTGGTAAGGTGCTCCCTCGCGCGGACCTCTGGTTGACCCAAACGGGTGACGCGCGTCCCGAAGCCGCCCCCAGTTTCTGCATGCGTTTGCCCGTCGCGTCTCCCTCCTCCCTGCTGCGCCGCCTGACGATTGCCGCCGTCACCGCGCTCCTGGCCCTGCCCGCCTTGGCCGAGGAGCCCGTCACCGTGGCGGACATCGGCGAACCCTTTGCCGGCGCCAGGCCCGTATCGCTGGAAAAGGCCCCGGATGCCGCACAGGAACGGTCTCCGATTCGCTTCCTGCTGACCTTCGATGACGGGCCCGACAGCGGCCCTGATGGCAGCACCCCGGTCATCCTGCGCCAACTCGCCGACAATCCGGTTGCGCCGGGCATCAAGGCGATTTTCTTCGTCCTGACCGCGCATCCACGCCGTGGCGGCGGCCCCGCCGGCCAGGCGCAGATGCGCGACACCTGTGCAGCGGGCCACCTGCTGGCCGTGCACAGCGGCTTGCCGGAGGGTCATGTCCCGCACACCCGGTTGACGCCCGAGAAGCTGGCCGATTCGCTGCGCTCCGGCGAAGCCGACATCGTCGCGCAATGCGGGCATGTAGCGCTGGTCGTACGCCCCCCCGACTGGGCCCATAACGACACCACGGAGGCCGTCTATCGACAGCTCGGCCTGGGCATGCTGATGGCCGATGCGAGCGCACGCGACGGCAAGATCTATGGCTGGCATATCAGCCTGCGCCGGCGTTCGCACATGGTCAGCGAACTCGAACGGGTAGGCCGCGCCATGGCCACGCACCGGCTCGAACCGGTGGACGGCGTGGTGCCGGTAGTGGTGGCGTTCCACGACACCAATGACTTCACGGCATCCCACATGACCGAGTATTTGCAGATACTGGTCGACGCCGCACGCGAGAACGGGCTGCCGTTGGCCGATCCGCCGTTCTATACGGATACGGGCGCCCTGGAACACGCAGCCGTGGTGCGCGCCGCAGCGGGCGTCTATGCGCGCGAAAGCTGGCCCTGATACCAGGCACGGGCCGCTTGCCCTTGCGTGACGCAGGGACATACGGAATCGGCGCGAAAGTGCTACGCTAGTTTCCCGTGGTGCCCTAACCAGGAGAAACACCGTGCCCCGCAAGACTCCCATCGAACGCTACCGCAATATCGGCATCAGTGCGCATATCGACGCTGGCAAGACGACGACGACGGAGCGTATCCTGTTCTACACCGGCGTGAACCACAAGCTGGGCGAGGTGCACGACGGTGCCGCCACCATGGACTGGATGGAGCAGGAGCAGGAACGCGGCATCACCATCACGTCCGCCGCCACTACGGCGTTCTGGAAAGGTATGACCAACAACTATCCGGAACACCGCATCAACATCATCGACACGCCGGGCCACGTCGACTTCACCATCGAGGTGGAGCGCTCGATGCGCGTGCTGGACGGCGCCTGCATGGTCTATGACGCCGTCGGCGGCGTGCAGCCGCAATCGGAAACCGTCTGGCGCCAGGCCAACAAGTACAACGTGCCACGCATCGCGTTCGTCAACAAGATGGACCGCGTGGGCGCGGACTTCCTCCGCGTGCGCGCCCAGATCGAGGACCGGCTCAAGGGCAATGCCGTGCCGATTCAGATTCCGGTGGGCGCCGAGGACAACTTCAAGGGCGTGGTCGACCTGGTCAAGATGCGCGCGATCGTCTGGGACGATGCCAGCCAGGGGGTGCACTTCGAATACACCGATATTCCGCCCGATCTGGTCGCCGTCGCGAGGGAGTGGCACGACAAGATGGTGGAGGCCGCCGCCGAAGCCAGCGAGGAACTGCTCGAACGCTACCTGAGCGGCCACCCCCTGACC
>JAFAJB010000212.1 GCA_019236395.1 Cupriavidus sp. | reverse complement strand
TATCGCATTCGCATCACGTAGTTCGTGATCGAAGGCCAGGTAGCGCGCCAATGATCCCGTATGTTCGGCGAATGCCGTCTCCTCGGTATTGGGCAATCGCAATGGCAACGCAAGATAAATCGCGTGATCCACGTGTTCCGCCCCGATGGTCAGCGGCGGCGGGGGTGGTACCTCCGTCGGCACATCGAATGGTGTTCCATCAGGGAGAACACCCGATGCACTCTTCAACGCAAGCTTGCCGAACGACAAGGAACTCTGATCGATCTCATACTGCGCAAAGCCCCAGAAGAACGGGTTCACCGCCGAAATGTAACGCTGCGCGATGTATTCCAGATAGCGTTCCTGCTGCTGAAAAAGCTGCGGGCGTAAGAAAAGCCCCTCGCTCCAGACAACCTTGTTGTGGTTACTCATTGCCGCCCATTTACCTCGGTAATCGAAACTTCCTCTCTGCCGACCCGGATGTTCAGATTTACGTTCCTGTCCGAAGCCAAAGCGCGATACCAGGCGGTATCTGGAGCTTCAGGAAACTTCCATGTCGCACGCCACACGGACCTGCCTAGTTCACGGAAGCCGGCCAGGACGCCAATAGCCGTCGTATCGGCATTCGACTTGCGACGCACCAGTTTCTCGCCACCGGGTCTCATGACAAATTCGTCCACTGCCAGGATGTCGTCGCCCAGCGCTTTCTTGTCGCTGTTCTGTAGCGTGAAGAAATCCGCCCGATCAAATGCCGCAGCGGACTTGAGTTCATAGACACGCACCATGATCGGCATCGCCCGCCCTTGCTCATCGCCATTCGCGTTGTCGCTTGTTTCGATGCGGATCCGCAGTTTGGCTTGATCCTTCTGTACCGAGGTGCTGCCGCAAGCAGCGAGGAACCAACAGGACGACGCGATGGCCAGCCAGCGGATGGCGTGTCTCCATGCCATCCGCTGTAATGGTGGATTCCGACACATGGAAGTCACGTACCGTTGTTGCCACCAGGGTTTCATACGAATCAGGCTACGTTCTTCTTGACGTCAAACGTTGCGGTAATCACGCCACCGCTGCCGCCTTGAGCATTCTGTACAACATATTCCTGCTTCAGACGAGAGAAAGACAGGCGCACCATCTCCCGTGGGCGAGCCTCGTCAGCGCTCACACCCGAGGGACTGACCTGGGTCACCAGCACGTCATTCATCGTGAACTTGATGTACTCGAGCGGGCTGCCACCCGCCTTGCGGACAACGAGGCGAGCCTCGTCGATATGCTTGCCCAACAGGCAATACTGGATCAGATTGGGACTGGCCCGGTCGATATAGTGCTCAAACTGCAGATCGTCGACAGTTGCCTTGCCTGCGCCACCGCCCGAGCCCGCGTGCATGTTCGACTGCTGTGCAACATTCCACGACCAGCTCAGAACCTCGATTTCGGCCTTATGAGAAGCGTCTTCCGATTCGCCATCGATGCCATTGATCTTGAGAAAGATATCCTGTGCCATATTGAGATTCCTTGATTAAGGGATTAAGGGAACGACATGTCCACCCGATGGGAGCGCCAAGGCTGCCCCGGCGTTCACATCGGGATCAGGTACATCGGAGAATCAGGCTGCCACCTTCACCAGTGGCAGCTTGGCCACCAGGCGCAGCGAGACTGTCAGACCTTCCAGCTGGAAGTGCGGGCGCAGGAAAAACTTGGCCTGGTAATAGCCGGGATTCCCCTCGACGTCTTCCACGACCACCTCCGCCGCGGCGAGCGGACGGCGCGCCTTGGTCTCCTGCGACGAATTCATCGGATCGGCATCAACGTAGTTCATGATCCACTCGTTGAGCCACTGCTCCATTTCCCCGCGCTCCTTGAACGAGCCGATCTTGTCCCGCACGATGCACTTCATGTAATGCGCGAAACGGGAGCAGGCAAACAGATATGGCAACCGGGCGGACAGGCTGGCGTTGGCCGTGGCGTCGGGGTCGTGGTACTCCGCGGGTTTCTGTAGCGATTGCGCGCCGATGAACGCTGCGTAATCGGTGTTCTTCCGATGAATAAGAGGAATGAAACCGTTCTTGGCCAGTTCGGCCTCGCGGCGATCCGAGATTGCGATCTCTGTCGGACACTTGATGTCCACACCGCCATCGTCAGTCGGGAAGGTGTGGCACGGGAGGTTCTCGACCACTCCGCCGCTCTCCACGCCCCGGATCAAGGTGCACCAGCCATAGTTCCGAAAGGAACGGTTGACGTTCACCGCCATCGCATAGGCGGCGTTCGCCCATGCATACTTGGCATGATCCGCGCCATCAGTCTCTTCTTCAAAGTTGAACTCATCGACAGGATTGACCCTGACGCCGTACGGCAAGCGCGACAGGAATCTCGGCATCGCCAAACCAATGTAGCGAGCATCATCCAAATTCCGTAGCGAGTTCCACGCGGCATACTCAAGGTTTTGCGTAAAGATCTTCGTCAGATCACGCGGATTGGCCAATTCCTGCCAGGAGTCCATCTGTAGCACTGACGGTGCCGCACCCGTAATCAACGGCGCATGTGCGGAAGCGGCAACCTTGCCAAGCGAGCCTAGCAGGTCTACATCTGGCGGCGTGTGGTCGAAGTAGTAGTCAGCCACCAGGCATCCATACGGCTCGCCGCCGAGCTGGCCATACTCCTCTTCATAGATCTGCTTGAACAGCGGGCTCTGATCCCACGCGACACCCTTGTACCGCTTCATCGTGCGGTGCAATTCCTCCTTTGAGACATCCATGAAGCGGATCTTCAGCTTCTCATCCGTTTCCGTGTTATTGACCAGATGATGTAATCCGCGCCACGCGCTCTCAAGCTTCTGAAATTCCTCATGATGCAGAATCAGGTTGATTTGCTGAGACAGCTTGCGATCGATCTCTCCGATAATGGCTTCGATGTTCTTGTAAGCGTCATCGGAGATCGTCACCGAGTTTGCCAACGCCTGTTCCGCCAACGTCTTAACGGCATTCTCCACCGCTTCGCGTGCCTGGTCGGTCTTCGGCTTGAACTCGCTGTTGAGCAGCGCACTGAAATCGGATTGCGCGTCGAATGTAGCCTGCGTTGTAGTGGCCGTGGTTTGAGCTTCACTTGCTTGCATATCACTCTCGTGGAGATTGCGCTGACTGGCTTACTGCGCCTGGGATGACTCGTCGAGGTCCGACTCGGGCTTCGGTCCCGGCTTCGGTGCCCTGGCCAGGGCATTCAGCAACGCCGGGTCCTTCAGAACCTGACTCACCAGGTTCTCGGCACCGGACTTGCCGTCCATATAGGTCTGCAGATTCGCGAGCTGGGTACGCGCATCCAACAGCCGCGCAAGCACATCAACATTCCTGGCAATCGCCGCCGGCGAGAAGTCGTCCATGCTCTCGAAAGTCATATCGACCATCATCTGCCCGTCATTCGACAACGTATTTGGCACGGAGAACGCCACGCGCGGCTTCATCGCCTTCATACGCTCGTCAAAGTTGTCGACGTCGATACCGAGGAATTCCCTGTCCGCCATGGGAGGCAGCGGTTCGCGCTGCCTGCCGGAAAGATCGGCAAGAACGCCCATCACAAACGGTAATTCAACCTTTTTCTCCGAACCGTAGATCTCGACGTCATATTCAATCTGGACGCGAGGGGCCCGGTTTCTTGCGATGAACTTCTGTGCACTCTTGGATGTGGACATTCGAACTCCGGAAAATCGCCTGACTGGTTGAGAACTGCAGCTCGGCTAACACTGAATGCCGGCGCAATTCGATTCGGAGTGATCGTAGGCAACTTCGGAATTTTCAGATATAGGACCGGTACCAAATTGCGCACCGCTCTATGAAGAGTGCATGCCGTTATATTGATGTCTCGTTTGTGCCGCCGTCGAAGATCGACGTACAAGAATGATCAATTACCTTTGCATCTTTCCGTGGCTCATGGCATTTCGAGAACGTAGAGCACCTGCGTTCTGACGTTACCGGCCGACGTTGCGCCAGTCGCGTAGTACTGCGCCACGAACGGAACGACTATGGGTACACCCGCGGCGACGGGAACGAGCGGCATCGAGGTCCTGTCACCCACTGAGATGGGCGTTCCTGCTGGCGTCAGCAACTGAATCTGCACGTTCTCCGCCATGCCGGCCCCCGCTTCCGTATCCAGCCTGCCGTCGCGCATCATCGTGCTGGTGAAGTAGACGCGCAGTTGGCGCGGCTCCCCGTAGCACTCCACGGAGATGCCAAACGGCGTGGAGCCGGCCGTTTGACCCACGCTGCCCAGTGCGGTGGTCGAAATCCTGGGTAGCGTCACCGTCTGCAGCGTTCCACCCGAAACGCTGCAGCTTGTCGTCAGGTAGGTGCCAGTGAAATTCAAGGAGACAGTCGGATCCACCGCGAATGCCGGGAGGGCGCCCAGCAGGGCGCCAGATGCCATCAACCATCGGATTGGCATGGCTATACCACGGCATGCCAGCAAGTTCATGTTCATTTTCATACCGAGTACTCCTGTCGCACTTGCTATTGCTGCTTCGGCGCCGCGCAGCGCAGCGTCACGCGCACCAATGCGGTGGCATCAGTGGCGCCGGGGATCGCTGACGGTATTGAATAGGGCATCTCACAGCGCTCGTCGGGCGTTTCGCCCCACTTGGCCACCAGGACGCCGCTTCCTTCCAAGCCACGCAGGAACGTCATGCCACCTTGCCCAACGTCGCCCAGTGACTTTCCGCTGGCGTCGAAGATGCCGGTCCCCAAGGGCACTGACCTGCCGGCGGCATCCTGAACCGTCGCCAGAACCGGCGTGCCGCGCACG
>JAFAJB010000086.1 GCA_019236395.1 Cupriavidus sp. | reverse complement strand
CAAAAAATGAGCAGCCCGTGAAGCGGCGTATACCGCGGCTAAGCCACGTAAACGCCTCAGGAGCCTCCAGGAGGCCCGTATACGCTCCCGGACCTGCCCGGCACGCCCTGCCCCCTCCGAGCGCCGTATACGGGCTTCCAGGACGCGCTATTCGCCCTGCCCCCCTCCTGCCGAAGCGGCCTTGCAGACGGTCGCGGTAACAATCTGTTCCCGGTGCCCTTTGCCCGACACGGTATGATGTGGCCCGCGGCGTCTTCGCCGGAGCGGCTTCCAGGGTGGAGTCCCCGGTCGGGACGTCAGTGTTTTTTCAACTCGAGACGGAGTGAAGCATGACGAAAACTGAACTGATCGACGCGATCGCAGCAGGCGTGGACGGTCTGACGAAGGCCAAGGCTGAACAGGCCCTGAACGTGACCCTGGGCGCCATCATGGATGCCGTGGCCAAGGGCGAGACCCTGAGCCTGATCGGCTTCGGTACCTTCAGCAAGGGCGAGCGTGGCGAGCGCATGGCGCGTAACCCGCGTACCGGCGAAGAGATCAAGGTGGAAGCTGCGAAGACCGTGAAGTTCAAGGCTGGCCAGAAGTTCAAGGACGCCGTCAACCAGTAATGTCGACGGGCGCCTTTAGTGCCCATCGTATGACCCCGCCGTGCCGCCGCCAGACGCCAGAATCGGCGCAGGTGCGCGCCAGGCGGGGACGTTATCCACAAAGAATTTCCCGCGACCGCGCGGGTAGAATTACACAGTCGGTGGCGTCACTTCGCTGACCGCCGGAATTCCCTGAAAAATGGCATCCATGCGTGTTTAATCAAGGCATCGCGGGATGTCGCGATTCGTGGACCTGACATGCTGTACCGCTTGCCGTCGCGCAGATTTCCACAGCGTTATTCACAGCGCTTTCCACACAAGGCTCCACAATCTTCTCCACAGGCGCTGGCGAAAATGCTCACCGGGGCAATCGCCCTGGCCGTGCTCTGTGGCTGCACCACTACCCCACCCCAAACGGCCCGGCCGCAAGCCGTGCCACTGCCCGACTACGAGCGTGTCGTCACCCCGCCCGGGGCCACGCAGCGCGAGCGCATCGTCGATATCGCCATGCAGGAATGGCGCAAATGGGGCACCCAGGTGGTGCATATCGGGCGTGACGACAGCGCCTGCGTCACCCAGAGCCCCCTTCCCGCGCCGGAGATCCCGGGTCCTGCCAAGGCTTCTGATGGTGGCGATGTGTCCAGCCAGGCGTCAGCCGACACCGACAACGATGAAAACGGCCGCGAGAATGACTGCCTCCGCTTTCCGGACGGCACCGGCATGGAGGCCACGCCGCAGGGCTGCCGGATGGCGCAGCGCTACTGGGCAATCGTTGGCGAGGCGCCGGACTGCCAGCAGATCACCCAGGGCGCCTGGGCCTGGTCGGCAGTGTTCATTTCATGGGTCATGCGCAAGGCTGGACTCGACAACGAGCAGTTCCTGACTGGCCAGTCACATTCGATGTATGTGGTCGATGCGCGCGATGGCATCCTGCCGCGCCCGGCGTTCCATATCGAGCCGACGCCGGCTGTGCCGCGACCGGGCGATGTGATTTGCGCCGGCCGCGGGCGGGACAAGTACATCACCAGCCCGGCGGAGATCGGCTTCGGTACTACGCCCATGCACTGCGACATCGTGGTCGAGGTGGATCCCGCAGCGCGCGTGGTCAAGGCGATCGGCGGCAATGTCCAGCAGTCGGTATCGATGGATGTGATCGACATGAACGATGCTGGCCAGCTCGACGGGTTCACGAACTCGCATATGCCGTGGCTACTGGTGATGCGCAACAACCTCCAGTAATGGCATTGCATCGACGGGTTGGATATAGTCCCGTCGATACTCCTTGTGATAATCACTTGTATCGATAGAGGTCCGGTCGCCATTCGATACCGGCAGTTCGTTCACAACATCTCCATGCGGCATTGACGGGGTTTGCCACGGCGCGGAACACTGCGCGGTCGCTTCCTCACCCTCCTGTCAGCCCGATGACCGCCACCCCAGACACAATGCGTACCCCGACGACCGCGCGCCGGCTCGTTGCCGAAGGACTGGGTACGGCGTTGCTGATTGCGATCGTGGTGGGGTCAGGCATTCGTGCCGAACGGCTCGCTGCCGGCGACACCGCGCTCGCCCTGCTTTGCAATGCGTTGGCGACGGGCGCGGGGCTGGTGGCATTGCTGGTGTCGCTGGGCCCGGTCTCCGGCGGCCATTTCAATCCAGTGGTCAGCCTGTCGAACCTGGTTCAGGGCAATCTGTCACCGCGTGATGCATTCGGCTACGTGCTTGTGCAATTGTGTGGCGCGCTGGCCGGCGTGATGGCCGCGCATGCGATGTTCGGCATGCCGCTGCTGGCGCTTTCCATGCAGGCACGCACCGGCCCGCCGATGTGGTGGAGCGAGTTCCTCGCAACGTTCGGGCTGATCGGCCTGGGTCTTGCCACCAGCCGCACGCGGCCGGGGCTCGTGCCGTTCGTGGTCGCCGGCTATATCACGGCCGGGTACTGGTTCACCTCTTCCACGTCGTTTGCGAATCCCGCACTGACGGTCGCCTGCGCGTTGACCGATACCTTTACTGGTATTCGTCCAATGGATGTTCCGATGTTCATTCTGGCGCAGATTGGTGGTGCCATGAATGCCACATTGCTGTTCCAGTGGCTATGCCCTGCCCCGGCTCCCGCGCAGTCAAACCCGCGAGCCCAAGGCTGGCAAGGCACCACGGAACCTACCAGCGCCGATTGAGCTGAACGCCGAAGATCGAACCGGTCGCCTGGGACGCCCAGGCATCGGCTGGCGCCGCAAACGTGATGCCATCCACATCGTTGGCACGGCTGTACGTGTAGAAGGCGCGCAGATTGGCGTTGCCGGCGGACTTGCCCAGCGTAAGCGTCGGCGCCACGGTGAACGCGGTACGCTGCCCGCCGACGCCAAACCCGGACGAAATCTGGTCGTGCGCCACTTCGAACGTCAGGCGGAACTGGTCATTGGCCACGTAGGCAGGCCGGATGCGCGTGGCGGCCCACTGCAGCGTGCCAACATTCGAACGATCGAGTTGCAGGCTCGATTCGACCGAGCCTGCCAGGCCGGAACGGCTCTTCCACTCCACCGAATCCGCCACGCGTACCCGCGACAGCGAGTTGCCCATGCCCGTGTAGCCGGTCATGGCTGTACGCGATCCCTGGCCATATTGCAGGCCGAGCCGGTTGGTGCCATAGAGCACGCCCTTCTGCTCATGCATGGCCGATGCCCACCACGCGCTGCCCGAGTCCTCGATTTCCTGCATTGGCTCCACGCGTGTGAAGCCTAGTTGCACCGACCCCTTGTCATTGGTGCCGATCGGCGCGGTACGCACCGTCTGGTAGCTGGGCAGCTTGGCGCCATTTAGTTCGTTACGCGCGGTGTATTGATAACTCAGTCCGAAATCACCGAGTTTGGCGTTATCCACGCCGAATCGCATCGACGGAGAGTTCGGCGGCAGCAGGCCCGACGACATCAGGAACGGGTTGCTGTCGCGCCGGCCGGCCCAGACGCTGGCGTCCTCCAGCACGGACACACCCGAGAGCCCGCTGACGGACGTGTAGAAGTTCGGCACCAGCGCATAGGGATCCACCGCCGCGGCATTGCCGTTGTAAGACGTGGCGTTGGTGCCTTTGGCTTGTGCAATCAGTTGTACCTGCGTGCCTCCGCCCATGTCGACCAGCGACTCGCGGATCTTGACCTCACCGGAACTGGTACAAGCCAGGCCACGGCCGAAACCGGCGGACGGCGTACCGCCGCCAACGCAGGCACGCTGGGATCCGGACCGGTCTTCCGCGGCGGCGCGGCCGCTGTAGCCAAGCCGCCAGACCGACTCGCCGGCTGGATCGTCGGCCGGCAATTGCGAGCGCAGGACGGGCGGCGCGTCGGACGGGGCCTCGGACAGGGCTTCGGCCGAGGCGGCATCCTCGGCGCTGCTGTCCTTTGGCGGCTCGGCCTGGGCCGGAAACTCGCCAAGCCGGTGCGGGAACAGCACAAGCGGCGGAGGCGGCGGGGGTGGCGGCGGTGCCAGGGAGTCGGGCGGGCCCATGAACTCGGACTCAGTGGCAGCGGCTCCCGTGTCCGCCGTCGACGACGACTGGATCAGATCGCCAAGCGGATCTGCGGATGCCGCAGGCGCAGTATCAGGTACGGCGGCGGCCGGTTCCAGCGACGCGATGGCCGACACAACCGGAGGCGTCGTGCTTTCCGCGATGACCGGTGGCGTCGCCACCGTATTGCCCGCCTGTGTTCCCGTCTGCGCGCAGGCGCTCATGCCCCACGCAGCCAGTACAGCAAACGTGAAGTGACGATGGGCAGGGAGACGGCGAGGAGGCAGGACAGAACGCAACATGGAAACAGCGAAACCGGCTTGGAACGAACTCCGGAGCAAGGGCTCTGGTTTTATCAGGTGAACTTTTGGACATCAAGGCGGGTTACAAAATCCGCGCAAGCGTGTGACTTCTCACATTGCGAAAGGGTTTCCGGCACCGTTGCCGAGCATGCGCGCAATCCGTTGCAGAAGTGCGAATTCCTAGCGAAAACCCCCATCCTGGCGGGGCTCCGTGCTCAAAACGCCACCGCTATAATCGTCCGACCTGTCTTGCCGACAAAACATCCGGATCGGGACAGTTCTGCATACATACATATCTATAAAGAGGAGATGTCCATGGAACGTCGTTCCTTCCTGTTGAAAGCGTCCGC
>JAFAJB010000204.1 GCA_019236395.1 Cupriavidus sp. | reverse complement strand
TGGGAATCGCTACGGCAGTGCAAGGACGCGCAGGCCGTTTGCCACCTGTTCTCGAGCTATTCCCCTGGAGCCTCGGAAGCCGATCATGTCTGACAGCAGCCAGGCCAGACAAGCCGCGCCTGCACGCCCCAGCGCCTACGTCCACCGCACGCGCAACCAGCCAGCGGCCAGGTAGTCCACACGTGTCCCCAGTGGTCGGCCCTCGCGATTCAAAGCCGAGTGCAGGCATGCCACATCATCATCTGATCCAGCGCACAGGCGCAGAGCCCTGCGGCGCACCGGCCACAGCATCAGGTCCTGCAGCTTGCCGGTCCCCGGCTCGATCGTCGGGAAATAAAGCAGCCCCAGGTCCGGCGCGAACGCGTCGTGGCCACCAATGCCCTCGTAGTCGTTGATCAGGTCGCCGCAGCCATACAGCACCAGCTTTCCCGCGTAGCATTCGATGCCCATCACATGGTGGGAGGAATGGCCATGGACGATGTCGACGCCGGCCTCGTCAATCAACCGGTGTGCGAATTCCCGTTGCCCGGGCTCCAGCTCATATCCCCAGTTGCCGCCCCAATGGATCGAGACGACGACCGCATGGACGGCGCCGACGTGCGGCCCCAGCCTTGTGCGGCAGGCACGGACCTGGGCGGCAATGCGCTCAACACTTGCGCTGGAGTAATCGGGCAGCCAGTTGATCCCCGGGCGCCCGCGACCGGCCGCCCACTGAGCGGGCGTGCCGGCATTCTCCATGGCATAGCCGAAAACCAGCACCACCCCGCCCGATGTGCCAAGCCACGCGGGCTCGGCCGCGGCATTGCCATCAGCCCCGGCCCCCGCCGACGCGATTCCCGCATTGCGCAGCACCGCGAGGGTCTCTGTCAGCCCCGGCATGCCCCAGTCGAGCACATGATTGTTGGCAAGCACGGCGCAATCGATCCCGGCGGCCGACAGGCAGGCGATGTTGTCCGGATGCATGCGATAGTGCACGCCCTTGTCCGGCCACGCTGCATCGGAGGTGGTGACCGCAGTTTCCAGGTTGATGATCCTGAGGGCCGGCTGCTCGGTGGCCAGCACTTTCAACGCGTCGCCCCATATGTAGCCGGGCGCCACCGGGCGAGCAATCTGCCCGGACCTGCGCTGCGCCAGCGTGACATAGTCCCTCGCATCGCGCACGTAACGTTCGTGAAGGGTCGGATCGCCCGGATGCGGGAGGATCTGGTCGATACCTCGACCGGTCATGACATCCCCCGCCAGAAACAGTTTGAGCATGGCGATGGCAATGGCTCCAGCGCGGCCTGGGCATTTGCCGCTCTTTCAAGATAGCCAACCGCCTTCGCGGCGACAAACAGGCAGGGGACCGATGTCCCCGCCCTGTGCCTTACGCGGGCAGCCTGAAAGACGCCACCGACGCCCGCAGCAATCCAGCCTGCTCTTCCAGCGCCTGTGCCGCAGCCGCGGCCTCTTCCACGAGCGCCGCATTCTGCTGCGTCATCTGGTCCATCTGCGTCACGGCCTTGCCGACCTGATCGATGCCGACGCTCTGTTCCTTCGACGCGGTGCTGATATCTCCCATGATCGACGTGACGCGGCCGACTGCCTTGACGAGAGCCTCCATCGTCTCGCCCGCGCGGCCAACCTGCTCCGTACCTGTCTCCACGCGGCTCACCGTGTTGCTGATCAGTTGCACGATCTCCTTGGCGGCCGAAGCCGAGCGCTGGGCCAGTTCCCGCACCTCGCCCGCCACCACGGCAAAACCGCGGCCCTGCTCCCCGGCACGCGCGGCCTCCACGGCGGCATTGAGCGCGAGGATATTGGTTTGAAACGCGATGCCCTCGATGACCGACGTGATTTCGCCGATCTTGCGCGACGCCTGATGGATATCGCTCATGGTGGCCACCACGCGCTGCATGTCTTCGCCGCCACGGGAAGCCGTTGCCGATGCCACCGTGGCCAGTTCATTGGCCTGATGGGCGTTCTCGGCGTTCTGCCGGACGATCGCCGTGAGTTGCTCCATGCTTGCCGCGGTTTCTTCGAGTGCGCTGGCCTGCTGCTCGGTGCGCTGCGACAGGTCCAGGTTGCCTGCGGCAATCTGCTGGGTGGCGCTGGCGATGGCATCGCTGCCGCTGCGCATTGTCTGGATCGCCTCGATCAATCCGCCATGCATGCCCCGCAGGCCGTTGGTCAAGGCGCCCATCTCGTCCTGGCTCGTCACATGGATACGCTCGGTCAGATCGCCGCGAGAAATCCTTTCAAAGCTGCCGAGCATACGCACCAGCGGCTTCGAGATGGCGCGCTGCAGACCGACCGCGCAGACCATTGCGGCGAACACGCCCGCACAGATCGCGCCGATGACCATCCAGAGAAACCGCTGGGAACGGGCATTCGCGTTCTCGTACATCGCCTGCGCCTGTTCGCTCTGGTTACGCTCCAATGCGTTGACGGCCGCCGAGAGTTCGACGAACAGCGGCGGAATTCGGGTCATCACCTGCTGATCGACCGCGGAAGTGTCTCCCGCTTGCAGCGCGGCAACCAGGGGCTCGACCCCTTCCTTGAAGAATCGGCCCCGCAGGCGATCGACCTTCTCGGAGAGTTCCTTTTCCTCGCTGGACTTTGGCAGTGCCTGGTAGGACTGCCAGGCGCGCTCCGATTTTTCCCGATACGCGGCGGCCTTGCCGATGGTCGCCGGAACATCCGCGGCATCGGGGTGGAATACGGCACGGTCCAGCGTGGTGCGCACCACGGCCGCGTTCAACTGCGACGCCCCCACAAATGCCGTGGAAGCGAGCTGATTGGTATGGATCTCGTTGATATCGGCAATCGACGCACGCATGCCGTACACGCCGATGACGCCGATGAGAGCCAGCAACGCGGCAAGGACTGCCAGCGCGCGTTAAGCCTGAACCTGATGGAGAGTTTGCTGAGCATGTTGCATGAAGGGATTGTCGGGGCACCCCTCTAACGGCCGTGTCCGCAAACGTTGAAGGCCGTCACATCGATGTAGACAAATGTAGACAACAAGCGTTGTCGGCCGGTCTCCACAGCGGAGATTGACGCGCCGGGACGTTTTTCGGCGAGTGAGTTGTGACATTAATGTTTCACAACACCCCGAATTATCGGCATTGACTCATCAACGATAATCCAGCTTATTAATCGCCACGCCCGTGCCGACGACAAATGTCCATTTCACCCCGCATTTCCGTTCAGTTGCCAGTAAATCTACCGTTAATCCTGGGGCGGGCTTCAAGGCATTGGCACACGCACGATTGCGCATGATCGAAAGCGGCCGCGAAGCCCCGCACTCCAAAATCAAGACTTGCAACGCTGCAAAAACAGGACATTAAGACGGAGGAATAGCGACAATGCAATATTTCCAGAGGATGAGTGTTTTCAGACGAATCATGACCGCATTCGCGGTCGTGCTTGCAATGGCCTGCGCAATGGGCGGGTTTTCGACCTACGAATTGACCCGCGTAGGCGACGCCACCGACGAGATCAAGGACAACTGGTTGCCGTCCGTGCGCAGCTCCCTCGAGATGAAGAGCCATCTCAATGCGTACCGCACCTCCGAACTTCAGCACCTGCTCTCGACGTCCGACGCCGAGTTCAAGAAGTATGAGGACTTGATGAGCGCTCAGCTTGCCGCGTTCCGCAAGGCCGAAGAATCGTACGTGCGGCTGCTTTCCAGCGACTCCGAAAGGCTGCTCCACGCCGACATCGCGAAGCTCATGGAGCAATACCTGGCCATCCACGACAAGGTGGTGGCGCTTTCCCGCAGTGGGGACAACCACTCAGCCACGGCGCTGATCCGTGGCAACTCGTCCCACCTGCGCCGCGAACTGGATGCGCGCCTCGAGCAGGCCGTGAAACTCAACGTCGATGGGTCCGAGGAAAGCGGCAAGCGCGCCGACGCGGTATATGCGTCCGCACGCACGATGGTGATCGCAAGCATTTCCGCGATGATGGCGGTGGGTGTACTCATGGCCTTTGCCGTGGCGCGCGGCCTGGTGCGCCAATTGGGCGGCGAACCGGCCTATGCCGCGCAGGTGGCCGGCGAAGTCGCTGCCGGGAATCTCGCCATGGAGGTGGACCTGAAACCCGGCGATTCGTCGAGCCTGCTGTATGCGTTGAATCAGATGCGCCAGACGCTGGCGGAAATCGTCCACCAGATCAAGACCTCGAGCGAGGCGGTGGCGGCGGCATCCGGCGAGATTGCGCAGGGCAACGCCGATCTGTCGCAGCGCACCGAGGAACAGGCGTCCGCGCTGGAGGAAACCGCGGCGAGCATCGAGGAACTGGCTGTCACCGTCAAGCAGAATGCCGACAATGCCGGCCAGGCCAACCATCTGGCGCAAGGCGCCACGACGCTGGCCGAGCGCGGCGGCAAGGCTGTTGGCGATGTCATCACGACGATGAGCGACATCTCCAGTAGTTCGCACCGTATTGTCGACATCATCGGCGTGATCGAGGGTATCGCGTTCCAGACCAACATCCTCGCGCTGAATGCCGCCGTGGAAGCCGCACGCGCCGGTGAACAAGGGCGCGGGTTCGCAGTCGTGGCCGGAGAAGTCCGCTCTCTCGCACAACGCAGCGCCGCCGCCGCCAAGGAAATCAAGGGGCTGATCGAAGGCTCCGTCAGCAAGGTCAATGCCGGTTCCATACTGGTCGGCGACGCCGGGCAGACCATGGACGAGATCGTGCGGGCGATCCGCCAGGTATCGCACATCATTTCCGACATCTCGGCAGCATCGATCGAACAAACCAGCGGCATCGAACAGGTCAACGCCGCCGTGAGCCAGATTGACGAGGTCACCCAGCAGAACGCCGCGCTCGTGGAGGAAGCGGCCGCGGCCGCATCGTCGCTAGACGAGCAAAGCCGCGGCCTGCTGGGGGCGGTGTCCGTGTTCCGGCTGTCCGCAAGGACAGCCGCCGCGTCCGCTTCGACCGCCAGCGCCCTGCGCGCCCATCAGCCGGCAGCCGCCGGCCATCAGACGCTGGCACTCCAGCGATAGGCGCGTCAACTGCACTCCGCCTGGCCTCGGCGTGAACTAACCGGGCCAGGCGCCCGTATCCTCGGGCCGGGGCCGATCCCTTCGCGCAGATCGACGTCGCAACTCGGCCGCTATCGGCACATCAGCCGAAAAGTGGATCTTTCTGCCTACGGTGTTGATTGAAAACAATCCGTCCGGATGGTATCTTCCCGGGCCATGAGTGAAGCCCACCGCCGCCCCAAACAGCCGCACCTGATCCGCGACCGCCTGCTGTCTGCCACCATCGACCTGCTTGTTGAAGAGGGAATCGGGGCTGTCACGCTGAACTCGGTCGCCGCGCGTGCCGGTGTTTCCAAGGGAGGCCTGCAGCATCACTTCTCAAGCAAGCAGGAGCTGCTGGAAGCCTTGTCGGCCCAGGTGCTCCAGCATTTCAAGGGCCAGGTCGCCACGCTGGCCGAAACCGACGCCGATCCCCACGGCCGCAACACCCGCGCCTACCTGCGCGCCTCCGCCGACGGTTTTGCCGAGGCCGGCGAACGCGAACTGTGGAAGGCCGCGATGATGCTCGTCATGGCGCGGCCCGAGTTCCGCACGCCTTACCAGGAATGGGAGTCCGGATCGCTGAACCAGGATCTGGCGCACTGCGAAGACGCCACCGGCCTGCTGCTGTGCCGCCTTGCGGCCGACGGGCTCTGGCTGGCCGACCTGCTGGGCCATCGCGCGATCGACCCGGCACAGCGGGTGGAACTGGTACACCGGCTCGAGCAAATGACACATCGTCGCCCAGAACAAGCATGACCAAGCAAGTCTTACCGGTATCGGACATCGATGCCGCGATCGTCCGCGCAAGAGACGCCCTGCTGGACCACCAGCACCCCGACGGCCACTGGTGTTTCGAGCTCGAATGCGACGCCACCATCACGGCCGAGTACATCCTGATGATGCACTTCGTCGATGAGATCGACACCGCGCTGCAGGCCCGCATGGCAAAGTACCTGCGCGCGGTGCAGCGGCTCGATCGTCATGGCGCGTGGGACCTTTACTACGGCGGCGACCTCGATATCTCCTGCAGCGTCAAGGCGTACTTCGCGTTGAAGGCCGCGGGCGATTCGCCGGATGAACCGCACATGGTCAAGGCGCGCGAGGCGATCCTGTCGCGCGGCGGCGCCGCGAAGTCGAACGTGTTCACGCGCATCCTGCTGGCCACCTTTGGCGAAGTGCCCTGGCGCGCCACGCCGTTCATGCCGGTGGAGTTCGTACTGTTCCCGCGCTGGGCGCCGATCCACATGGACAAGATCGCCTACTGGGCGCGTACCACGATGGTGCCGCTGCTGGTGCTTTGCTCGATGCGTGCCATGGCGAAGAACCCGCTCGGCATCGGGGTACAGGAACTGTTTGTCACGCCGCCCGAACTGGAGCGGGAGTACTTTCCGCACAAGGCTGGCCTGCAGCGTGCATTCCTGGCGATGGACCGCGTGGTTCGCCACCTGGAGCCGTTGATTCCGGGCTTCCTGCGGCGCCGTGCCATCCGGCGCGCGGTGGAGTGGTCCGAAGCACGCATGAACGGCGAGGACGGCTTCGGCGGCATCTTCCCGCCGATGGTCTACAGCTACGAGATGATGGTGCTGCTCGGGTATCCCGAGGACCATCCGCTGCGCCGCGACTGCGTGGCCGCGCTGAAAAAGCTGGTGGTGCACCGCGATGACGGATCGTCATATTGCCAGCCTTGCCTGTCTCCGGTGTGGGATACGGCCTGGAGCGTCATGGCGCTGGAGCAGGCGCCGGCCGACGAACGATCTGCCGCCGCGGTCGCCCGTGCCTATGACTGGCTGGCCGATCGTCAGGTCCTGGATCTGCGAGGCGATTGGGAACAGAACGCGGCACCGCATACGCCACCGGGCGGCTGGGCGTTCCAGTACGCCAACCCGTACTACCCCGATATCGACGACTCGGCGGTCGTGCTGGCGATGCTCCATGCGCGAGGCAAGCGCACCGGCCAGTCGGCGCGCTATGAGATGGCTGTCGAGCGTTGCCTGGACTGGATCATCGGCCTGCAATCGCGCAATGGCGGCTTCGGCGCATTCGACGCCAATTGCGACCGCGACTTCCTGAACGCGATCCCGTTTGCGGACCATGGTGCGCTGCTCGATCCACCCACCGAGGATGTCTCCGGCCGCGTGCTGCTGGCACTCGGCGTCACCGGCCGCCCACAGGATGCCACCGTGCGTGATCGCTGCATCGATTATCTGCACGCCACACAGCAGCGTGACGGCAGCTGGTGGGGGCGCTGGGGCACCAACTACGTCTATGGCACGTGGAGCGTGCTGGCGGGCCTGGGCCTGGCCGGCGTCGACCGGAAGCTGCCGATGGTGCGTCGCGCGCTGCAATGGCTGCGTGGCAAGCAGAACACGGACGGCGGCTGG
>JAFAJB010000164.1 GCA_019236395.1 Cupriavidus sp. | reverse complement strand
CTCGGAACGCGTGTAGATGTAGCCTTGCCCGGCGCCTACCGCCAGGCCCGCGATCGTCATGCCTTCGATCAGCATGAACGGGTCATCCTCCATGACCATGCGGTCCGAGAACGTGCCCGAGTCGCCTTCGTCGGCGTTGCAGACGATGTACTTGATGTCGGACTGCGCCCCGAGCACGGTCTTCCATTTGATGCCGGTCGGGAACGCCGCGCCGCCACGGCCGCGCAAGCCCGAATCGATGACTTCCTGCACGATCTGCGCTGGCGGCATCGACAGCGCGCGTGTGAGCCCGGCGAAGCCTTCATGCGCGACATAGTCGTCGAGCGACAACGGATCGGTGATGCCAACCCGTGCAAACGTCAGCCGCTCCTGCTTCTTCAGGAACGGGATCTCGTCGGTGATGCCATGGGCCAGCGCATGCTCGCCGCCCTGGAGGAAATCCGCATCGAACAGCGCGGCGATGTCGTTTTCCGTCACCGGACCATAAGCCACGCGGCCCGCATCGGTCTGCACCTCGACCAGCGGCTCGAGCCAGAACAGGCCTCGCGAGCCATTGCGCACGATGCGTACATCGGCGCCGCGCCGCGCCGCTTCGCGAGCGATGGCCTGCGCAACGTCGTCGGCGCCGAGCGCCAGTGCCGTGGAATCGCGCGGTACGAAGATCGTCGTGCTCATGCCTGGGCCTCCTCGCGCTCACTGACTGCATCGATCAGCTTGTCAAAGCGCTGCGCGTCGACGCGCGCGTGCAGGCGGTCGCCGATCGTCATCGCGGGGCCGCAGGCGCACTGGCCAAGGCAGTAGACCGGCTCCAGCGTGAACTGGCCATCGGCGGTGGTCTCGTGGAAATCGCACCCAAGGGTCTTGCGGGCATGTACTGCGAGCGCTTCGGCGCCCACCGACTGGCACGCCTCCGCGCGGCAGATCTGCACGACGTGCCGGCCAGCCGGCTGTTCGCGGAAGTGGTGATAGAACGTGATCACGCCGTGCACCTCGGCGCGCGAAAGGTTCAGCGCACGGGCAATGACCGGCACCGCATCGGCCGGAATGAAGCCCTGGCTGTCCTGGATGTCGTGCAGGATCGGCAACAGTGCGCCGGGCATGTCGCGGCGTGCCGCAACGATACGGGCAACGACGTCCGCGGCTTCGCCGCCGGTGGGGATGGCATCTGGCATGAGTGTCTCCGTACCTTTTTTCAGGGCCCCACCGATATCGGCTTTTTTTTACATATTTCGGGGCACCGCAGCAGGCTTTCTTGCCGCTTTGTGCGACTATAGGACCGTGATTTGCTCCGTTCAATATGCTATTTTCCGCATATGCTCCGCATCTCGATCCACCCTCACCTCCAGATCCGCGACGACACGGCCGCGGCACCTGCGCCAGCGCTCGATGTGTCGCGGTTGGTGGCGCTGCTGGGCCATATCGAGGCCACGGGCAATATCGCGCAGTCGGCCGAGGCAGTGGCGTTGTCGTATCGCTACGCGTGGGGAATCCTGCGTGATGCCGAGACCCTGTTCGGCGGCGCGCTGATCGCCAAGACGCGTGGGCGGGGATCGACGCTGACGCCGCTGGCACAGCAGCTCGTGTGGGCCAGCAAGCGCATCGCCGCGCGGCTGTCGCCGACGCTGGACAGTCTGGCGTCGGAGCTGGAGATGGAAATCAAGAAGCTGATGGCCGAATCCGATCCGGCCGTACGCATCCATGCCAGCCATGGCTTTGCCGTGGCCGCGCTGCGGGACTTTCTCGATGAACAGAAGGTACGGCATGACCTGAAGTACTGCGGCAGCGTCGAGGCCGCCGCCGCGCTGGCCGAGGGCGCGTGCGACATTGCCGGTTTCCACGTGCCGATTGGCGAATTCGAGGAAGAAACGCTGCGGCGCTTCACGCGCTGGCTGCACCCGCAGACCCATTGCCTGATCCATCTGGCCACGCGCGCGCAGGGTCTGTTTGTGCGGCCAGGAAATCCGCTCGACGTGCGGACGCTGGAAGACCTTGTGCGACCAGACGTGCGCTTCGTCAATCGCCAGGTGGGTTCTGGCACGCGATTGTTGCTGGACCTGATGCTCGCGCGGCGCGGCATCGACAGCAGCCGGATCGAAGGCTTCAACAACGGGGAATTCACCCATGCGGCGGTGGCCGCCTATATCGGCAGCGGCATGGCCGACGTGGGCTTCGGCGTGGAGACGGCCGCGCGCCGCTTCGGCCTGGAGTTCGTGCCGGTGCTCAAGGAACGCTACTTCTTCGCGATCGAAAAAAGGACCCTGCAGAGCCCGGCGCTAATGGGTGCGGTGAACGCGATGAAAAGTGGCAGCTTCCAGGAACGCGTCAATGCGCTGCCCGGCTATGACGGTGCAATGACGGGGGTGGTGCAAACGTTCGAGGAAGCGTTTCCGGGGGTACCGCTGTAGCGGTCACATTTACTCTGACCGTACGACAGGCTGGCCAGCCGTCAGTAGATTTCCGGCACGATCATGCTCGACGACACGGGCTGCCGCACGTAGTCGGCATGGCGCTCCCGCTCGGGCAGCACGATGGCGGGCTGTGGCGGTTCGATGTACGGCATCTGCTGCAACAGGTGATGGATGCAGTTCAGCCGCGCCCGCTTCTTGTCGACGGCCTGCACGACCCACCATGGTGCCTCGGGGATATGGGTGCGCTCCAGCATGATTTCCTTGGCGCGCGTGTATTCCTCCCAGCGACGGCGCGACTCCAGGTCCATCGGGCTCAACTTCCACTGCTTGAGCGGGTCGTGGATGCGGCTCAGGAAGCGCATGTGCTGCTCTTCGTCGGTGATCGAGAACCAGTACTTGATGACCTGGATGCCCGAGCGCACCAGCATGCGTTCGAACTCGGGCACCGAGCGGAAGAACTCCTCGTACTGCTCGTCGGTGCAGAAACCCATTACGTGCTCGACACCTGCCCGGTTGTACCAGCTACGGTCGAACAGCACCATTTCACCAGCCGCCGGCAGGTGTGAAACGTAACGCTGGAAATACCACTGCGTGCGCTCGCGATCATTCGGCGCCGGCAGCGCGGCCACGCGGCAAACACGTGGATTCAGCCGCTGCGTGATGCGCTTGATCACACCACCCTTGCCTGCCGCATCGCGCCCTTCGAAAAGGATGACGACCTTGTGGCCGGTTTCCACCACCCAGCTCTGCAGCTTGACGAGTTCGCCCTGCAGACGGAACAGTTCGCCGAAGTAGCGATGGCGTTCGGCGCGCTCGATGTCGTCGCCGTTGAGGTTGTCCCCCGGGCCGCCGATCTCGCCGGCAAGAACGCGCTGAACGAGCTCGGGATCGCGATCCTCAAGCTCGAGTTCGAGTTCCTCGTCGTAGTAATCCGCCACTTCGCGGTGAATGCGCCGGATCAGCGCCTCGTCTTTGTCGTTCATGGCTATCCTCCATCACGTACGCCACTCGGACGTACGGTGCAGCCGGGAATCGTATCTTTTCAGTGTGGCACTTCAGTGAAGCGCCTGGCAACTACCCTGCCTGCTTGCGGAATGCCCAGCGACCGGCCAGCACCGTGAAGGTGGCCACCAGCACCACCAGCACCCAGAAACCGTGTGGATGGCCCGCCAGCGGGATGCCGCCGACGTTCATGCCGAAGAAGCCGGCCACGATGTTGATCGGCAACGCCAGCACGGTGACCAGCGTCAGCGTGAACAGCGTGCGGTTGGTCTGCTCGTTGAGCTTGGCGGCGATCTCTTCCTGCAGCAGCTTGATCCGTTCGACCAGCGCGGCAAGATCGTTCAGCACCAGTGAAAACTCTTCGGTCGATTCGCGCAACTCGCGCAGGTCGCCCTCCTGCAACCAGGCAGGCGGACGGTTCAGCAGCCGGAACAGCGCGCCCGGTTCGGGCGCCAGCAACCGCTGCAACCGCACCAGACCGCGGCGCATCGCGCCCAAGTCCGACCGATTCGTGTGCAGGCGTTGCGACAGCAGCTGGTCTTCGATCTGATCGACATTGACGCCGGTCTCGCGCACGATCTGCACGAGCACATCGGCCTGATCGCGCAACAGGTGCACCATCAGGTCAAGCGGCGAGCGGAACGCCTCGCCCCTGCGCACCGCGGCGCGCAGCCGGTCCACCGAGCGCAGCGGCCGCGCGCGTGCGGTTGTCAGCAGCCGGTGATCGGCATGGGCCCAGAGTGTCGAGATGTCGGTCGACGCCACGCCGAAGTTGTAGATCACATCGTTGACCACGGCCAGCAGCGCATCGTCCTGACGCTCGATGCGAGTCGAATGCGAGCCCTGCCGTAGTGCCTCGAAGAAATCGTCGGGCAGCCCGAGCTGCCCCCTCATCCAGCGCTCGCACGCGCTATGCGACAGGTTGAAATGCAGCCAGAGAAACGGCTGGTCGCGATGCACCGAAATTGGGGAGTTGGACGCCTGCTCGCGCAAACATGCCAGCGCCTGGTTCGAGTCGATCTCGCGCACTGGCTGCCCCGGCTCGAACAGGAAACCGCTGACCAGACCGACCGGATCCGACCCATAGCCCGCCTCGACGATGCCCGATTGCATGAAGACTCCCTGTCACTCGAATTGAACTTGCTTTCGTGCGACGTTAGCACGCCGCCGTGACGCCAAGATGCATAAAACTACTGCCGGGCCTTCCCGGCGGCGAGCTTCTTGTAGAAAGCCGCCCGGCTGATGCCGACACGCGCCGCGGCTTCCGCGACGCGGCCGCCGCATGCCTCGAGCGCCTGGCTCAGGAAAGCGGCTTCAAACTGCGCCATCGCGTCAGCATAGGACTGCGCAGATAACTCCCGCGCGGCCGGCGCCTCTTCGATACTTGCCGCAACCGGCGCTGGCGTCTCCGGCGTCACCACCGGCTCCACGGGCTGGCGAACGCAAGGAACGCGTCCCACGCCGAGCAGCGGCGCCAGCGTGGCGGCGTCGAGCGAATCCTCGTCGCAAAGCATCACCACACGTTCCAGC
>JAFAJB010000149.1 GCA_019236395.1 Cupriavidus sp. | reverse complement strand
CGTTCAAGTTCGTCAGTTATGCACGTGACGACCGGGTAGAGATGGTGCGCAACAACGACTACTGGGGGCCCAAGCCGGCGTGGGAGAAAGTCACGCTGCGCTTCATCCCGAATCCGGCCACGCGACTGGCCGCGCTGCTCTCGGGCGACGTGCAGGCCATCGAGAACGTGCCCCCGCCCGACCTGCCCAAGGTTCGCAGCGATCCCAAGCTTTCGTTCTTCTCCAAGATCTCGCACCGCGTGATCTATCTGTTCTTCGATGCAAAACGTGACAAGTCGCCCTATGTGACGACGCGGGAAGGCCAGCCGATGGACAAGAACCCGCTGAAGGATGCGCGGGTGCGTCTTGCCATCAGCATGGCCATCAACCGGCAGGGCATAAAGGACCACCTGATGGAAGGCCTGTCGGAGCCTACCAACAACCTGGTGCCGTCCACGCTGTTCGGCTATGACCCGAACCTGAAGACGGTCAAGTATGACCCGGAGGGAGCCAGGAAACTGCTGGCCGATGCCGGATACCCCAACGGCTTCGGTTTGACGCTCCATACGCCAAACAACCGCTATATCAACGACGAGAAGATTGCCGAGACCATCGCGCAGAACCTCACGCGAATCGGCCTCGTCACCAAGGTCGTGGCCATGCCGATGGCCACCTATTCAGCCAAGGGCATCAAGCACGAATGGTCCTTCGGGCTCTCCGGCTGGGGCGCGCAGACCGGGGAAGTCAGTTCGTCTCTGCGCACGTTGCTGGCCTGCGAAGCCAACAAGAAGGGCTTCGGCACGTACAACTGGGGCGAGTACTGCAATCCGAAAATGGATGTCGTGCTGGAGAAGGCGCTGGCAACCGTGGATGACAGCGAGCGCTCCAGGCTACTGCAGCAGGCGACCGAGATTGCCGTCAACGATGGCGGTATCATCCCGATCCACCTGCAGGTGACTACCTGGGCCACGCAGAAGGGCATCGTCTACGTGCCACGAACTGACGAGCGTACCCTCGCCTATTTCTTCAGGCCGCAGTAAGTGTTCGTGCGCGTGTTCGTGCTTGATGGGCATGCGTGATCGAGCTTGCGTCGTGATGAAAGTTGGCGCCTTCGTGGTCGAGCGCCACGCAGGACCAGGCCGACCCCGACAAAAACAATGGATGAATGATGATCACAGGACACGTCTTTATTGCCACCAGCCTTGATGGTTTTATCGCCCGGCGCGATGGTGACATCGGCTGGCTTTTGGAGCGGGATGACCCGGCGGAAGACCATGGCTACTCGGACTTCATCGCCGACAAGGACGCGATCGTCATGGGTCGGGGCTGCTATGAAAAAGTCCTCACGATGGGCGAATGGGCTTACGACAGACCCGTGCTGGTGCTGTCCCGGCAATTGGCCGGCAAGCCGGTGCCCGAGCAATTGCAGGGGAAGGTGCGTTTCTCGGATCGCACGCCCACGGACGCGATGGCGCAACTGGCGGCCGAAGGCGTGCGTCGTGTCTATGTCGACGGCGGCCAGTTGGTCCAGTCATTTCTGCGCGACGGATTGATTGCCGACATGGTTGTCACCAGTGTGCCGGTGTTGATCGGGGCCGGCAGGCCATTGTTCGGCGCGCTGCCGCGCGACGTGAGTCTGGCGCTCGAATCGAGCCGGCACTTTCCGTCCGGCCTGGTCCAGTCGAGCTATCGCGTGGTGCGCTGATTCACGGCGGGATCGGCCGCAGCCGGCTCAATGATTCACCACCTTCTTCGGTACCGTCAGCACGATCGCCGCGGCCACGATCAACGACAGGGCGACGCAGTACAACCCGATATCGGTACTCTTCGTCATGTCCTTGATCCAGCCCACAAGGTAGGGGCTCACGAAGCCCGCCAGGTTGCCCACCGAGTTGATCAGCGCGATACCGGCCGCAGCCGCCGCGCCACCGAGGAAGGCTGGCGGAATCGACCAGAACTGGCACAGCGCGCCCAGGATGCCGACCGTGGCGAACGTGAGCGCCAGGACCGCCATGGCAGGTTGCTGCGAGACCAGCGTACTGGCCACAAGGCCGAGCGCACCGACGATGGCCGGGAGCGCGACGTGCCAGCGGCGTTCCTTGGTGCGGTCTGAACTGCGGCCGATCAACACCATCGCGATGGCGGCGGCCCCGTACGGCACCATGGTGAGCAGGCCCACATCGAATGTGTCGGTGACGCCGGAAGCCTTGATCAGTGTCGGCAGCCAGAAGCTGATGCCGTAGAGACCCATGATGATGCCGAAGTAGCAGGCGCACAGCACCCAGACCCGCGCATTCCGGAACGCGCCGCTCGCATGGCGCACCTCTATCTTGTCCGATTCGCGTCCCATCTCGCGCTCAAGCAGGTCCTTCTCGTCATCGTTGAGCCACTTCGCGTCACGAATCCTGTCGTCGAGATAGAAGAAGGTCACGATGCCGGCCACCACTGACGGGATGGCTTCCAGCAGGAACAGCCACTGCCAGCCGGGCATGCCATTGACGTCATGGAAGCGGTTGAGGATCCAGCCGGACAGTGGCCCGCCCACCACCCCGGCGATCGGGATGCCGGTCATGAACAGCGCCGTGATCTTGGAACGCCGCGACGCGGGGTACCAGTAGGTCAGGTAAAGGATGATGCCGGGGAAAAAGCCCGCTTCGGCCACGCCCAGCAGGAAGCGCAGGATATAGAAGGCAGTCGGCGACTTCACGAAGATCATGGTGGCGGAAATGACGCCCCAGCTGATCATGATCCGGGCGATCCACTTGCGTGCGCCGAAGCGGTGCAGCATCAGGTTGCTGGGCACCTCCATCAGGAAGTATCCGATGAAGAAGATGCCGGCCCCGAGACCGTAGATCGTCTCGCTGAACTTCAGGTCCGACAGCATCTGCAGCTTCGCGAAGCCCACGTTGACGCGGTCCAGGTAGGCGAACACATAGCAGAGGAAAAGGAAAGGAATCAGCCGCCATGTCACGCGGGCGTAGGTGGCTTCCTCCACGTTGGCATGCAGGAGGGCATCGCCATGCGCGCTCTTCAACATCATTTGTCTCCGGTTATCGTCGTGGCGGGCCTGGGATTGGGGGCGGCCCGCTTGTCGCAATGTCTCAATGTCGCAAAGTCACATTGGCGTGTCAGTCGAACATGTCGGGGCTGGTCTGCACCAGCTGTTCATAGATCGGCTGGAAATGGAGCCAGCCGATGTACTCGCTGCCGACATGCTCGCGGCTGTAGCGCGAGCTTTGCTCCGGGACCATCGCCGGCTTGACGCCGGTGGCTTCGACCAGCAACTGCTGCTGGCAGCAGCGTTCGAGTGCGATGAACCAGAAGGCGGCAGCTTCGATGCTGTGGCGACTCACGGTCAGCAGGCCGTGGTTCTGGTGGATGGCCGCCTTCACGCCTTTGAAGTAGTCGCAGACGGACATGCCGGCCTTCTCCTCGACGGCCACCGCGCCGGCCTCGTCCTTGATGACGACGTGGTCCTCGAAGAATGCCGCCGCATCCTGCGTGATCGGGTCGAGCGGGCGGCCGAGCGCGGCAAACGCGGTGCCGTAGACGGTGTGCGCGTGGCACATCGCGACGATGTCGGGATTGGCCTCGTGCACGGCGCCATGCAGCACGAACCCGGCGCGGTTCAACGCATAGGAGCCTTCCACGACGCGGCCGGTATGGTCGGCCAGGATCAGGTTGGAGAGCTTGACCTGCGAGAAATGCACGGCCATCGGGTTCGTCCAGTACAGCTCCGGGAACTCCGGATCGCGCACGGTCAGGTGGCCGGCGAAGCCATAGTCGAGGTGGTGCAGTGCGAATGCACGGCAAGCCGCCACCAGCCGTTCCTTGCGATACTGGCGCTCCTCGGCAAACGTCGCGAATTCCGGCAGATTGGGAAACTTCAGGCCGGCCTGCTTCGGCCGGTAGATCGAATTGTTGGACGGATGGGAAACCGTGCGGCGCAGTTCGGCTTGTTGTGCGGGGGTGCTCATGCTTAGCTCCTGTCTGGGACATCAAAATCGGTCAGTGACGCGAAGTTACATCGCGTGCGAGTGACCGATCCAGACGGGCGCGGCAATAAGATTAATTACGCCGGCATATAAGTGCGCATCAACGCACGGGTTCCTGCCAGGGCGGTTCCGCGAATACGCCGGCGAAATAGTCGACGAAAGCGCGGAGGCGCGGCACGAGCTGGCGTTCGGGCAGGTAGACGGCGTAGATGGCGCTTTCATCCCGCGCCTGGTAGTCGGACAGCAACGCCACCAGCTTGCCGGCGCGGATGGCCGGCAGCGCCAGGTGTTCGGCGCACCGCATGATGCCGATGCCGGCCACGCACAGCGCGAACAGGGTGGTGCCATCGGTACTTCGGAAGCTGCCCTGTACCAGCACCTTCTCCAGCTTGCCGTTGATCATGAAAGGCCAGCGGTTCAGGTGGTCGCGCGGGGCATCCCAGACCAGGCAATGATGGCGGGCCAGCCCCTGCGGCGTCACCGGCTGGCCATGCCGCGCGATATAGGCCGGGGCTGCCACGACGACGCGCTGCAGGTCGCACAGCTTGCGGCTGCGCAGCGATGAGTCCTGCAACTGGCCCATGCGCACTGCCACATCGAAATTGTCCTCGATGAGATTGACCTGCGAATCGGACAACGAGAAGCGGACCGTCAGCTTCGGATAGGCCGCAAGGAACCCCGGCAATGCCGGGACAATCTGGTCGATCCCGAACGCCTGGGGGACGCTGACCCGCAAGTCGCCCGTGGGCTCGCTCGAGCGGATCCGCGCTTCGGCCTGCTCGACGGCATCGAGCAGCTCGTTGCAGGAGGCAAGGTAGCGTTCACCTTCGGCGGTCAGGCGTTGCGTGCGCGTGGAGCGGTGCAGCAATTGCACGCCGAGGCGGCGCTCCAGGCCGTTGATGGTCTGGCTGACGAAAGGCTGGCTGACATTCAGCGCGTGCGCGGCCGCCGTGAAACCGCCCGCCTCCACCACGGCCTTCAGGATCCGCATCTCCAGCAATCTGTCATCTTTCATTGCGATGCCCCAGACCGTATGGCGCCGAAAGCGGATCATTCGGCATTCTCGTCCGCGTTCAGCTTGGTTCACATCGGATTCCGACCTGACTCATATTAGCTACGATTAGCTGTCACGTCGCCGAGGGCTCCAGGACTCCAGGCGGCTATCCGGACTGGATGTCATTGGCGGAGGCACGAGATACAGTCTGGATATACGGAAACCGGAGCATGTATGCAGCGGCCACATATTCTCACCTATGTCGACGAAGGCGCTTCCGACTGGACCGCGTACCTGATGCGGACAATTGGGCATCAGCTACACGCTGGCGCTTACGAAATCCGTGCGGTGATGGCCGACGATATCCGTTCCGACGAAAGCCTCTTTGATGAAGCAAAACTGTTCGTCATGCCGGGAGGCGCCGACCTCCCGTACTGTGCGTTGCTGAACGGCGAACCGAACGCACGAATCCGGCACTTCGTGGAACAAGGCGGCACCTACCTTGGCATCTGCGCAGGCGCCTACTATGCATGTCGCGAGATTGCGTTTCATGCGGGCACGCGAGGCGCAATCTGCGGTCCACGCGAGCTTGCATTTGTCGATGCCGTAGCCGTTGGCTCGCTGCCGGAACTCACCGGGGGCAAGCTCTATGACGGCACGCCACGTACGGCGGCCGCTGTCGAACTCAGGACGACCGAGCACCTCACCGATGCTCCAATCTCGCTCTATACCCACTACCACGGCGGCTGCCGCTTCGACTTCGACGGCGCACCGCCAGCTGAAACGCAGATCCTGGCGGTGTACACAGACCTTGGTGAATCGACGCCGGCGATCGTCAGCTCAAACGTGGGCCGAGGTCGCGCGGTACTTTCCGGTGTTCATCTCGAGATCTCCGAGATGGAATGCACGGAGGCCTTGAGCGGGCATAGCGACAGGTCGAAGCATCTTCATGTTTGCGAGCGGCTGGCGACGACGAGCGACGCTCGGCTTGCCGTGTTTCGGCGCCTGCTGGCCCATGCGGGTCTGGTGCTGAACGATGGATAGGCGGCCCGGCGACTAGAGCAGTTCGCGATACAACACCGACAGGGCATCGCTATTCGAAGTACCGTCGCGCCACATGCGGGCCGCGAACGCGTCCTCGAACTCTTCACTGCCTTCCTCGAACATGTCATACACACTGTCGTGTGACAGCCGCCCCTCCAGAACCATCAGCGCGGCGTCAATGGCCTGGCGGGCGCGCAGCGGGAGTTGCGGCTGCAGCGCCTTCAGGGCTGTAATCTCGGCTTGCACCTGCTCGTCGGTCTTTACGGTCATATCGCAGTTCCAATTTCCAATCTGTCAGCGTCGGTCGCGCCAATCCGGGGTGGATTATGCAACGAGTCGAGGCTCTGGAGATCAGGTGACATGGCCGGGACTGACGGCCGGCCCGTCCGAGTGCATTGTCAGTCGCCCGGTGAGTGTCGGCGATGCTCCCCTGTCATCCCTCGGATTCCGTCCTGCACGTTTCTCCTGCGCCAGCGTGTCCTTGCCTTGCTAGGCGCGCCGCTCGCGCGTCTAATGATCCGATGCGGGTGTTGCGGATGGGAGGCGCCATGCATTGCACCGAATGCGGCTTCGAGAACCTCGCGGGAGCCAAATTCTGCGAGACATGCGGAGCCAGGCTTGGACGACGGTGTCCAAATTGCGGCGAAGAAGCCAGCCCCACCGCAAAGTTCTGCCGGGCTTGCGGCGCCCCGCTGACTGACGCCGATGAAGCGCCCACCACACTCGCCAGTCCCGCGGATCTGGCCCCGGTCCACTACACGCCGCCTCATCTGGCGGCGCGTATCCTTGCCGAGCAGGCCGCCATGGAGGCCAGGGGCGGCACCGGCGGCGAACGCAAGACCATCACCGCCCTGTTTGCCGATATGGCCGGCTCCACGGCGTTGATCCAGGACCTGGATCCCGAAGAGGCACGTCGCCTGATCGATCCCGTGGTGACGCTGATGATGGAAGCCGTGCACCACTATGAAGGCTACGTGGCCAAGTCCCTCGGCGACGGCATCCTGGCATTGTTCGGTGCACCAATTGCCCATGAGGACCATGCGCTGCGCGCCTTGTACGCGGCGCTGCGCATGCAGGAGGCGATGCGGCACCATAGCGATCGGGTGCGCCTTGAACAGGGCATACCACTGCAGATCCGCGTCGGGATTCACACGGGTGAGGTCGTGGTGCGCTCGATCCGCAAGGACAACCTGCATACCGACTACGATCCTGTGGGGCATACGATCCACATCGCGTCGCGGATGGAAGGTATCGCCACGCCGGCATCGATCCTGGTCAGCACGTCCACGCACAAGCTTGCGGAAGGGTATTTCGAGTTCAAGGCGCTGGGCACCACGCAAGTCAAAGGCGTGCGAGCGCCGCTCGGCGTGTACGAAGTGAAGGGGCTCGGCGCGTTGCGCACTCGACTGCAGATTGCGGCGCACCGTGGCCTGGCACGGTTTGTCGGCCGTCAGGACGAAATCCAGCAACTGCACAATGCCCTTGAACTGGCCAAGTCCGGACACGGGCAGATCGTCGGCGTACGCGGCGAGGCCGGCGTTGGAAAGTCGCGTCTGTTCTACGAGTTCAAGGCCCGATCGCAGCAAGGCTGCCACGTGCTGGAAACCTTCTCGGTGTCGCACGGCAAGGCATTCGCCTATCTGCCGCTGATTGAACTCCTCAAGAACTACTTTCAGATCACCGCACAGGACGGCGAGCGAAGCTGTCGCGAGAAGGTGACAGGCAGGCTGCTCACGCTCGAGCGCTCGCTGGAAGAGCATCTGCCCTACCTGCTCTATCTGCTCGGAGAAAGCGATCAGGGCTCCGCGTTGCCCACCATGGATCCAGCGATCCGGCGCGAGCGAACCTTCGAAGCCATTGCGCGCCTGCTGGTGCGCGAGAGCGTCAACGAGCCCCTCATGCTTCTGTTCGAAGACCTGCAGTGGCTGGACAGCGAAACCGAGGCCTTCCTCAATCTGCTCATCGATCACGTGCCCGAAGCAAGGATCGTGCTGCTGGTCAACTACCGCCCCGAGTACGCGCATGAATGGAGCGCCAGACCTTTCTACACCCAACTGCATCTGGAACCACTCGGCCCGGCTGAAGCGCAGGGGCTGCTCACCGCGCTGCTCGGGGACGACCCAAGTCTTGAGCCGCTGAAGCGCCTTGTGCTCGACAAGACCGAAGGGAACCCGTTCTTTATGGAGGAAGTGGTCCAGACCCTGGTCGAGGAAGGGGTCTTGCTTGGCTGCCCCGGTGGCTATCACATCGAGCAGGCTCCTGCCCTGCTGCACATTCCAACCACTGTCCAGGGCGTGCTGGCCGCCCGTATCGACCGGCTCCCCATCGCCCAGAAGGAACTGCTGCAAACGCTGGCGATCATTGGCAAGGAATTTCCGCTGAGTCTCGTCCGGCTCGTCAGCACGCTCGACGAAACCAGGCTACATCCGCTCCTTGCCGACTTGCAGGCTGCGGACTTCATTCACGAGCGCCCCGCCTTCCCGGAGGTCGAGTACGTATTCAAGCACGCGCTCACGCAGGAAGTCGCCGCCAGTTCGCTGCTGATCGAGCGGCGCAGCGAGCTGCATGAGCGCACCGCACAGGCGATCGAAAGCCTGTTCCCAGGCCGACTGAAAGACTACTGCGGCGAACTCGCCCACCACTACAGCCTCAGCGGCAATATTCCCAAGGCTGTCGAATACCTGCACGCTGCCGGCCAGCAGGCGCAGCAACGTTCCGCCCAGGCTGAAACGATTCGTCATCTCAGCGCGGCACTCGACCTGCTCAAACGCCTGCCCGATACACCGGAACGAGCCCGTCAGGAGCTCGCGCTGCTGCTGACACTGGGTCCGACCTTCATGGTCACCCGTGGTCAGGCCTCCCACGAGGTCGAGGCCACCTACCGGCGCGCGCTTGCGTTGTGTGAGCAGGGTGAGCAGAACTCGTACTTCTTTTCTGCGCAACTCGGGTTGTGGGCGTTCTATCAACTGCGTGCGCAATACAAGGTGTCATCGCCGCTGGGCGAACGGCTGATGAGCATGGCGCTTCAATCAGGGAAGCCAGAGCAGATCGCGGAAGGACATCGCGCCATCGGTGCCACTACGTTCCGAC
>JAFAJB010000051.1 GCA_019236395.1 Cupriavidus sp. | reverse complement strand
TTCGCGGAACGTCGAGGTGCTCGATCGCTTGAGGCCGCCAAACGGCGCGTTGACCAGGTTGCCCGTGGTGGTGCGGTTGATCTTGACCGTGCCCGATTCGATATCGCGCGTGAAATCGTGCATGTAGCGCGGATTGCGCGTGGCGATCGCGGCGGACAGCCCGTACTCGGTGTCGTTGGCGCGGGCGATTGCATCGGCGTAGCTGTCGACGTCGATGATCGCCAGCACCGGCCCGAAGATTTCCTCGCGCGCGATGCGCATCGACTGCGTCACGTCGGTGAACACCGTTGGCGCCACGTAGTAGCCATGCGCGAACTCGCCGTCGGTGAGTTGTTCGCCGCCGCACAGCAGCGTGGCTTCCTGGCGGCCGATGGCGATGTAGCTGAGCACGGTCTCCAGTTGGCGGCGCGTGGCCAGCGGGCCGAGGTCCATGCCGGCCGTCATGCCGCTGCCGATCTTCAGCGCGCGGACCTTGGCCACGAGCTTCTCGGTGAACGCCTGCTTCACTTCGCGCATGACCAGGATGCGGCTTGTGCCTGTGCACGCCTGGCCCGACAGCGACAACCCGCCCTTGATGGCCAGGTCGACGGCGCGATCGAGATCGGCATCTTCCATGACGATCAGCGGGTTCTTTCCGCCAAGCTCCATCTGCGTGCGCGTGGTCATCGGCACGGACTTGTGGATCTGCTCGCCGGCCGATGTCGATCCTGTGAACGACACCGCGCGAACGGGGCGGGATTCGCAGATCGTTGGTCCCACCTCGGCAGCGCTGCCGGTCAGGAAGTTCAGCACACCCTTGGGGATGCCGGCACGGACGAAGGCTTCGGCCAGACGATAGCCCGATAGCGGCGCGTCCGACGACGGCTTGAACACCACCGTGTTGCCGGTGATCAGCGCCGGCGCGATCTTGCGCGCCGGGATCGACACGGGGAAGTTCCACGGCGAGATCACCGTCACCACGCCCAGCGGCTCACGCAGGCTGTAGACGAGCATGTCGGGATCGTCATTCGGGTAGCTTTCGCCGCTGAAGGTCTGGCCTTCCACGGCATAGAAGCGCAGTGTCTGCGCCGAGCGCAGGATCTCGTCGCGTGCCAGGCTCAGGGCCTTGCCTTCCTCGCGCGTCAGTTCGGCGGCGATGGCATCGGCGTTGGCTTCCAGATGCGCGGCGGCATCGTTGAGGATCTTTGCACGCTTACCGATTGGGGTTTTTTTCCAGCCATCGAATGCGGCGGCGGCGGCGGCCACGGCGGCGGCGGCGTCACGCGCATCGGAAGCGGCGTGGCGGCTGACGATGTCGCGCGTATCGGCCGGGTTGACGTTGTCGACGGTGCGGCCGCTGGCGCTGTCGCACCATTCGCCGTCGATGTAGTTGCGGTACGTCTCGGTCATCTTGCGGGGCCTTGAACTGGGATCGAAACACCGGACGCGCGCCTGGGGCGCGTCCGGGTGCACAACTCGTGTGACTCAGGCCGCGGCTTGCGGCTTGGCGTCGACGTAGTCGTAATAGAGCGCGGTCGTGTACAGCAGACGCATCTGCGCGCCGATCTCGCAGATCCTCAGGCAGCGCTGCTGCAGCTCGGGCGTGTTGGCGTGCTCGAGCACGATCTGGTAGCCACGCTCGCCGTGGATCTCGTCGGAGACGATATGGAGATCGAAGAACTCGACTTCCTCGTCGGTGAAGCCGTACTTCTCGCGCAGCGTCGGGGTTTGCTTGCGATAGATCGACGGCACCTGCGATTCCAGGCCCACCACCAGGCCGGCCACGGCCACCACCGGGTCTTCACGCATCGCCACGGCATAGCACCAGCTCTGCAGGCCGCGCGTGGTGGGCGACATGTTGTCGGGGTTCACCACACGCTCGCGCGTGGTGCCGCACGCTTCGGCAAAACGGATCAGCAGGTCGGTATGGCGGTCGCCGCCGATTTCTTCCTCGTACATGTTGGCCAGCAGGAAGTCCTTGGCCTCGGTCATGTGGTCCGGCGTGCGGGCGTAGATGTAGCCGAGATAGTCCGCAAACGGGCCGACATAGTGATAGTGGTTCTCTGCCCAGCGCGCCAGGTGGTCACGGCTCAGTTCGCCGCTGGCCCAGGCCTTGCTGAACGGGGCGAGGTTGGCACTCTTGCCCTTGATCGCGTTCTCGAGTGCGGTGCGGAATTCTTCACGGTTCATCAGTTCGGCCATTTGGGGGCTCCTGTTTCGACAGTTTTGACGAGGTCGGTTGGTTGAATCACCACGGCTCGCTGAGCGGGATCGCGGCGTTTTTGGTTTGTATACTTTCTACAACTAAGTTCAGGCGAGAAAAATGCCGCGTACGGCGGCAGGTTTATCGGGTGGGTTTCAGGCGACGGCAGCCTGGGCGGCCGTCACGCGCTGATAGGCAATACCGGCCAGAGCCACGTCCTCGAGTCCCACGCCGACCGACTTGTAGATCAAGATGTCGTCGGCATGCTTGCGTACGGCGCGGGTGTCGAGCAGTACATCGGCCAGTTCCACGATTTTTTCGTCGGGCAGCGCGGCCTTGTCGGCCAGTACCAGGTCGCCGGCTTCACGCAGCGACTGCGGACGCCATTCGACGACCACGGCTGCCGCGCGAGACAACGCCACGTCGTCCAGCTCACGCGTATGCGGCAGGCTCGATCCGATGGCGGCGATGAAAGTGCCCGGCTTGACGATGGCGCCGGGGAACAGCGGCGTAGTCGAACGCGACGCGGTGACGATGATGTCGGCCGCAGCGGCTGCTTCCTCGGCTTGCGCGAATGCCACCGGAATCCCGCATTGTGCCGACAGGCGCTCGGCCGCCGCGGCATCGGCGTACGGATCGCAGATCAGAATGCGCCGCAGCGGCAGTGCCGCCGACAACTGCAACGCATGCTGCACCCCCTGCGTGCCCGCGCCAAACAGCGCCAGGGTTTCCGCATCGGGGCGCGCCAGCCGCCGGGCAGCCAACACCGTGCAAGCGGCGGTGCGCAGCCGCGTGATGGCGCCGGCGTCGAACGAAGCCAGCGGGCGTCCGTCAACCGTCGAAAACAGCAGGATGACAAACGAGAACTGACCGGCGATGGTTGTGTAGACCTTGGCGCCGGCCACCTGCTGATCGGGAATGACTGCCCCCAGTGTCGAAAGCTTCACACCACCGGCTTCGGTGCGAATGCGTTCCTGCATGGCGGCCTGCCCGCGCCCAAAGCTGCGGAAGGCGTCCAGCATCGCGGCCTGCGCGTCGGCGGCCGAGACGTGGCGATCGATCATTGCGTCAGTGATGTGAAGCATGAGGGGGCGTTTGGTTTGTGATTTCGGTATACAGTCTACACAACGATTCAAAAAATGCTAGTGCTTCGTCAAAGATTCTGCACACCCCCAACTGGTGCGGAATGGGCGAAATCCGTGCACTGGAGCGGGAAAGCGCACCGTTGTGGGTGATTTCCCTAAGGCCGGCAAGTTTCGCTTGTTCCGAGATTTGCTGGAATATAGTATACAACACAGCAGTATCCATAAAAATTCATTTCCGCCCCCACAAGGGCCTCCATAACCGGGGAGCCTCATGCATCAAACCGTAGAGATCGGCCTGGCACATTGGGTGTATCTGCTAGGCGTGGCAGTGATTGTGTTGACCATGATCCTGAGGGCCAACGTCGTTGTGCCGTCGATCGTCGGCACGTTCCTCGTGATCCTGGCCATTACCGGCAGTCCGATCTCGGCGCTGGGTGGGATCTTTTCCGCAAGCCTGGTCGCGGCCAAGGAGCTGTTCAACATCTTCCTCGTGATCGCCTTCATGACGGCGCTGCTCAACGCGCTGAAGACATTGCGATCCGATATCCGCATGGTCGAGCCGTTCCGCGTGGTGATGAAGAACGGGCATAGCGCCTACTTCATCCTGGCGGGCATCACCTATGTAATCTCGCTGTTCTTCTGGCCGACGCCGGCCGTGCCGCTGGTGTCCGCCATCCTGCTGCCCGCCGCGATCGCCGCGGGGCTGCCGCCGCTGGCCGGCGCAATGGCCATTGCGATTGCCGGGCAGGGCATGGCGTTGTCATCGGACTACGTGATCGGCGTGGCGCCGGGCATCAGCGCCAAGGCCGCCGGTGCGGCGGTCAGCGCGGCCGTGGTGGCGGATCGTGCACTGATCCTGTCGATCATCACGGGCGCGATTGCGCTGTCGCTGGCCTACCTGTCGATGCGCCGCCATATCGTACCCGCCAACGGCGCGCTGCTGGACCGCTGGCAGGCGCGTGCCTCGGGCATCGATCCGGCCGTGGAAGCCACCGGCACGTTCGACAAGGCCGAAATCGCACGCGGCACGTCGCATGAAGAACCGCTGGACACCGATGCCAATATCGAGCGCAGCCTGGCCATGGTGGCCCGGCGTCGCGTGAAGTGGTCGAAGTTCTTCGCCGTGCTGACGCCGCTGGCCTTCGCCTGCGTGGTGACGCTGATGGTGCTGCCGAAGGTCGGCTCGGGCATGGCGGACCTCAAGGGCGGCGCTGCTGCCGCGCTGGTGGGTGGCGTGGCCGCCGTGTTGATGATGCTGGCGACGCTGGCCGCCGAAGGCCCGCGCAAGATGCTCGATATCTGCCCGGAGCACATCACCGACGGTTTCGTGTTCGCGTTCAAGGCGATGGGCTCGGTGCTGCCGATCGCGGGCTTCTTCTTCGTCGGCGCGGGTGAGACCGCCGCGCAGATCCTTGGCGTTGACGCGGGCCGCGCGCCGAGCCTGCTGTTCGAGCTGATCCAGGCCTACCAGCACATGATCCCGGACAACCACGTGCTGGTGGCGTTTGGCGTGTTGCTGGTCGGCATGATCACCGGGATCGACGGCTCAGGCTTCGCGGGCCTGCCGCTGACCGGCACGCTGGCTGGCGCGCTCGGGCCGGTGGTCGGATTCGATTCCGCCACGCTGGCGGCGGTCGGCCAGATGGGTGCGGTCTGGACAGGTGGCGGCACGCTGATCGCATGGTCGTCCCTGATCGCCGTGGCCGGGTTTGCGCGCGTGCCGGTGCTCGATGCCGTGCGCGCGCTGCTGCTGCCCGTATTGGCCGGCCTGACCGTTTCCACCATCTGCGCGATGCTGCTCTGGCACTGAGACCGAGCGCGCGGCGGACATCCTTACTGATTGCTGAAGAAAGCAGAGCTATGCCGAAAGTTGTCTTTCACAAGAATGGCCAGGTCTTCGTGGACGAGGTCAAGCCCGAGACCAACCTCGTGGTCCGCGCGGGCATCAAGCAGTTTCCGTATCCGAACCTTCGCTACGAATGCGGCATGGGCAAATGCTCGAAATGCGCGTGCCGCGTGCTGGCCGGCGCCGAACACCTTCCGCCACCGAACTGGAAGGAGAAGAAGCAGCTAGGTGAACGGCTGGACCAGGGCTTCCGGCTCGCGTGCCAGATCTGGCTTACGCATGACATCGAACTCGAACAGGAAGAGCTGGCCGCCTGCTGACCCTGACCCCATGAACCTTGCCATGTACGTGATCCTGACCAGCAAGCGCGGACAGTTCCGCACCGAAGCCGTGCCCGGCGTCGACCCCGTGGAAACGTGGGAGTACCTGTTCTACGGGCGCTGCACGGCCACGTTCGTGATAGCGGAACTGTCCGATGCCCAACGGGCGCTGAAGGTGCGCGTGATCGACGAGATGGGCGGCCCGGATGCCGAGGTCGTCAACCACGTGCCAACGAAATTCCTCGAGCGGTTTGAAACGCTCGACGCTGCCCGAGGCGCGCTGCAATCGCTGGCGCACTTCGGCAGCATGGACCTCGCTTTAAGGAAACAATGATGCAGGCTGATACCGCGACCGATGCC
>JAFAJB010000046.1 GCA_019236395.1 Cupriavidus sp. | reverse complement strand
ACCATTCAGAAATTCAGGAGACGGTATGGAAAAGCTGTGGCTGAAACATTATCCGGCGGGCGTACCAGCAGAAATCGACGCCAGCCAGTTCCGTTCGTTGGCCCAGTTGCTCGAGGAATCGTTCCGTACCTACGCCGACCGCCGTGCGTTCATCTGCATGGATCGCGCCATGACCTATGGCGAGCTGGACCAGCTTTCTGGCGCCTTTGCCGCCTGGCTGCAGTCGCGAGGCCTGCGCCCCGGCGCGCGCGTGGCGATCATGATGCCGAACGTACTGCAGTACCCGGTGGTGCTGGCCGCGGTGCTGCGCGCCGGCTACGTGGTGGTCAACGTCAATCCGCTCTATACCCCGCGCGAACTCGAACACCAGCTCAAGGACAGCGGCGCTGAAGCCATCGTCATCCTCGAGAATTTCGCTTCCACGTTGCAGGCCGTGCTGCCGGCCACGCCGGTCAAGCATGTCGTGGTGGCCAGCATGGGCGATCTGCTGGGCACGCTGAAGGGCGCCATCGTCAATTTCGTGGTCCGCAACGTCAAGAAGATGGTACCGGCCTGGGAACTGCCTCACTGCGTGCGCTTCAACGACGTGCTGGCCGAAGGCCGCAAGATGACGCTGAAGCCGGTCAGCACCGGCCCGGACGACGTGGCGTTCCTGCAGTACACGGGTGGTACCACGGGCGTGTCGAAGGGCGCGACGCTGCTGCACCGTAACGTGGTAGCGAATGTGCTGCAGTCCGAAGCGTGGATGCAGCCGGCCCTGAACAAGGGCGCGCATATCGACCAGGTGATCACGATCACCGCGCTGCCGCTGTACCACATCTTCGCGCTGACGGTCTGCTGCCTGCTGGGCATGCGCAGCGGCGGCCTGAGCATCCTGATCCCGAATCCGCGTGACATCCCGGGCTTTATCAAGGAACTGCAGAAGTACAAGTTCCACATGTTCCCGGCCGTGAACACGCTCTATAACGCACTGCTGAATCACCCGGACTTCGGCAAGATCGATTTCTCTGGCCTGCGCGTGGCTAACGGCGGCGGCATGGCCGTGCAGGAAGCTGTCGCAAAGAACTGGCTGGCGAAAACGGGCTGCCCGATCATCGAAGGCTATGGCCTGTCAGAGACTTCGCCGTCGGCCACCTGCAATCCGACCGATACCAATGCATTCTCGGGCACGATCGGCATGCCGCTGCCGTCGACCGAAGTGTCGATCCGCGACGACGATGGCAACGAACTGCCGCTCGGCCAGCCCGGCGAAATCTGCCTGCGTGGCCCGCAGGTGATGGCCGGCTACTGGAACCGCCCGGACGAGACCGCCAAGGTCATGACCCCGGACGGCTTCTTCAAGACCGGCGATATCGGTGTGATGGACGAGCGCGGCTACACGAAGATCGTCGATCGCAAGAAGGACATGATCCTGGTGTCGGGCTTCAACGTGTACCCGAACGAAGTGGAAGGCGTGGTTGCCGAATGCCCGGGCGTGCTGGAGGTTGCGGCCGTCGGCGTGCCGGACCAGCACTCGGGCGAAGTGGTGAAGCTGTTCGTGGTCAAGAAAGACCCGGCACTGTCCGAGGCCGACGTGATCGCCTTTTGCAAGGATCGCCTGACCGGCTACAAGCGTCCGAAGTACGTGGAATTCCGCACCGAACTGCCGAAGACCAACGTCGGCAAGATCCTGCGCCGCGAACTGCGGGATAGCCGCAAGGCGGCCTAAGGCATCAAGATCAGCGATGGTGTTCTCCGCTCTCCCACAAGTGGGAGAGGGGAGGCAACCAGCAGCGCTTCACCTGACTTCAACACTCGTTCGATGGCGCCATCCGTGGCTGCGGTGATCCGTCCTGATAGATCAGCCGCACGCACGTGCCGGGCTCCAGTCCCGGCGCGGCCGGCGCGTTGACCTGGGCGATCGTCCCATCCATGGCCTGCACCTTGTACTGGTAGAGATCCATCTGTTGCGGCGGCTGCGCCGGCTGCCGATTCAGCAGGCGCGTCAGGTCTACCGAGAATCCCACTCCCACACCGCCACCTCCGCCGCCGCTCGCACCTGCGGCGCCTACGCCCACGCCATAGCCGCCGTAGTTCGCATTGCTCGTATTGTTCGCAACGTCGATCCGCGTGAGGAATGTCTTCTCGGTGACACGGCCCAGTTTGATCGTGGCATTGACGGGGGTGATCTGCGGACCGGCAGGCGCGGAACTGCATGCCGCCACGGCGCATGCGGCGCACACGGCGACCAACTGCGGTATCAGGCGAATCGGGTAACGGGTCATGGCGTGGTCAGGCTGGTCTTGAGGCGGCCGAGCAGACGGAACAGCGCACGGCGATCGGATTCGACCAGTCCCGAGAACAATTGTTCGATCCATGCCTCGTGCGCGCGCGCCATGTGCGAGAAGGCCTCGCGGCCGGCCGGCGTCAGACGGATCAGATAGGCGCGACGGTCCGTGGGCAGTGCCTCGCGCGTGACCAGGCCTTCCTGCTGCAGCTGGTCCGTGATCCCGGTCACGTTGCCGCCCGTCACCATCATGCGCCGCGACAGCTCTCCCATCTTGAGGCCTTCGGGATGACGGTCGAGTTGCGACATCAGGTCGAAGCGCGGCAGCGTGACCGCGAAATCCTGTCGCAGGCGCGAGCGGATATCGCCTTCGATCAGGTTGGTGCAGGTCAGCAGGCGCAGCCAGAGCCGCAGCGCCTCGTGATCCGATTCGCCAGCGCTGGTCTCCAGGTCAACCGGCGCCGCGTCGGCCGTGCTGCTGGCGGTGGAAAGATTGGGCATCGTGGTTTGGACAGCCAAAAACTTGATACCTCAAGTATATGCGCTGTCCGGCCACGGCTGGCTGCCGCTCAGTCCACCTTTAGCCCATCTTCAATCCACCTTTGCCCCGGAGTCCTTGACCACCTTGGCCCACTTGGTGTGCTCGGCCCGGATGAACGCGGCGAACTGTTCGGGCGTGTTGCCGACCGGATCGGCGCCCTGGGCCATCAGCCGCTCGCGTACCGCTGGTGAATTCAGGCTCTTGGCCACCTCCTGCTGGATACGATGGATGATCTCCGGCGGCGTGCCGGCCGGCGCCAGCAGACCGAACCACGAACTTGCCTCGTAGTTAGGCAGGTTCGCAGCGGCCGCCACCGTCGGCACGCCAGGCAGCGCTGGTGACGGTTTGGCGCTTGTCACTGCCAGCGCCTTGAGCTTGCCAGCCTTGATCAGTGCCATCGAAGAGGGCAGGTTGTCGAACATCACCTGCATCGTGCCGCCCGTCATGTCGGTCAGCGCCGGGCCGCTGCCTCGGTACGGGAAGTGGACCATGTAGGTCCCGGTTTGCGTCTTGAACAGTTCCCCGGCCAGATGAATCGACGTGCCGTTCCCGCTCGACGCCATGTTGAGCTTGCCCGGATTGGCCCGCGCGTAGGCAATCAGATCGTTGACGGTGTTGATCTTGTTCTGCTGGGCGAAGGCCGGATTCACCTCCAGTACGTTGGGGACCGAAGCCACCTCGGTGATCGGCGCGAAATCCTTGATCGGGTCGTAGGGAAGCTTGCCGTACAGCGACTGGTTGATGCCATGCGTGCCCACCGTGCCCATCAGCAGCGTATAGCCGTCCGGCGCCGACTTCGCCACGATGTCCGAGCCGATGTTGCCGCCCGCGCCGGGTTTGTTGTCGACCACCACGTTCCAGCCGGGC
>JAFAJB010000199.1 GCA_019236395.1 Cupriavidus sp. | reverse complement strand
ATGCCGACCTGTACTACGCGCTCGGCGTGCTGTGCCTGGGCGAACAGCTATGGGGCAAGGCGCAGTCGAACTTCGAACGAACGCTGAAATACGCGGACCGCGACAGCCAGCGCCGGATCTGCATTCGCGCGCATCTGGCGCTGGCACGGCTGTTTGAAGAGACCGACCGGCCCGAGGATGCGCAACGGCATTACCGAGAGGGTGCGATGCTGGCGGCGTGAGGCTTCAAGCAGCCAATGGCGGTCTGCCCGCTCCCATAAGGGAGGGAGATCGCCAGTCATTTTTCGACGGGGTTTGCCTTCGATCTTTTCACCACAGCATATCTTTCCAACGTCTCCTTCCGCGCCACGTCATGCTGCACGATCGGGCGCGGGTAGTTCTCCCCAAGCCTCACCCCCGCCTCAGCCAGCACGCCCTCGGGCGCGGTCCAGGGCGCGTGGATGTATTTGTCTGGTAGCGCGGCCAGTACTGGCAGGTACTTGTGGATGAACCGTCCCTGCGGATCGAACTTCTCGGACTGCGTGACCGGGTTGAAGATACGGAAGTAGGGCTGCGCATCGCAGCCTGTCGACGCGGCCCATTGCCAGCCGCCGTTATTGGCGGCGAAGTCGAAATCGTTGAGCTGGTCGGCGAAATATTGCTCCCCGCGCCGCCAGTCCACGCCCAGATCCTTCACAAGGAAGCTCGCCGTCACCATGCGCAGGCGGTTGTGCATGTAGCCACTCTGGCGGATCTGGAGCATTGCCGCATCGACCAGCGGATAGCCGGTCTGCGCGTTGCACCAGGCCTGGAAGTATCTGTCGCCAGTAACCGGGGAGATCCAGCGCAGCGCATCGTACTCGGGATGAAACGACTTGCCGTCGGCCACGCGCGGATGATGGTGCAGGATCATGAAGTAGAAGTCGCGCCAGATCAGCTCGGATAGCCACACGGCCGCGCCTTCGCTATCGGCCCCGCCGCGCAGCATCGCGCCATGTGCCGCCCGGGCCAGCGTGCGGATCGAGATCGTGCCGAAGCGGAGGTGCACGGACAGGTAGCTCGGGCCGCGCAATGCCGGGATGTCGCGGCGGTGGGCGTAGTCGCCGATGCGCTGCATGAAATCATCGAACAGGGCCAGCGCGCCGTCGCTGCCCGTGGGCATCGCAATGTCGGGCAGGTTGCTGGTCGTGAAGCCGAGATCGGGCAACGTCGGCAGAGGTTTCTGGTATCGGTCGGGTATCGGCGCCAGTGCGCCAAGGTACTTGTCGATCGGGTATGGCCGCAGGTCGAATGGCTGTACCGTGCGCAGCCATGCGTTCTTGTAAGGCGTGAAGATACTGAACGGCCGGTTCTGGCCAGTCAGGATTTCGTCACCCTCGAAGATGACTTGATCCTTGAACGTAAACAGCACCCGGGCGTCGGCGGCCAGTGCCTGGCGCACGGCTGCGTCGCGGCGGTTGGCCGAGGGCTCATAGTCGTGGTTCGTGAAAACGGCTTCGGCTTCGAGCTCCGCCGCCAGCCTGGGCAGGACGTCGCGCGCGGTGCCGTTGATCACGATCAGCCCGCCTCCCGCATGGCCCAGCGCCCGCCGCAGCGGCTCCAGCGAGCGCAGGATGAATTCGACTCGCCGATCCGCCCGGAGTCCGCGCGCAAGCAAGGGGTCGAGAATTTCCCGGTCGAACGCGAACACACACCATACCTGCCGGCAGTGCTTGAGGGCATAATGCAGCGCCGCGTGGTCATCGGTGCGCAGATCGCGCCGGAACCAGACCAGGCCACGCGCGAAATGCCGGCCGATCCGGTAGGGCAGGCGCGTGGTGGCGGCGGCTGTTTTCAATACAGGAAAAGGTGATCCAGGCATCGCCGTAACCTAACATAGCTACCAGTATTCGCACTGTTCCCACAGTTCCCACGGATTCACACGCAGCAGAAAGACATCTCCATGGCTACAACTCTCGATCGCATCCTTCAATCCCAAGGCTTTGGCACGCGCCGCTACTGTGGCGATCTGGTGGCGGCCGGGTTGGTCGAGGTCAATGGTGAACTCTGCGAGGACCCGGGCGCGCGCTTCGAGGTGGATGGCCTGCACCTGACCGTCGACGGCGAAGAGTGGCTGGCCTGCACCAAGGCCTACCTGATGCTGAACAAGCCCACCGGCTATGAATGCTCGCAGCGCCCGCGTCACCATCCGAGCATCTATAACCTGCTGCCGGTGCCGTTGCGCCAGCGCGAGGTGCAGGCCGTGGGGCGGCTCGATCACGACACCACCGGCCTGTTGCTGCTCACCGACGATGGCCAGTTCATCCACGCCCAGACCTCGCCGAAGAAGCAGGTGCCGAAAGTGTACGAAGTGACCACGTTCGATCCGGTCACGCCGGAGCAGGTGGAGGCGCTGTGTATGGGGGTCCAGCTCGATGACGAGCCGGCGCCGATTGCCGCCGATGCCTGCGAAGCCACCGGCGAACGCAGCCTGCGCCTGACCCTGCTGCAGGGCAAGTATCACCAGGTCAAACGCATGGTGGCCGCGGTCGGGAATCACGTGACTGCGTTGCACCGCAGCGCGATCGGTGGCCTGACGCTGGACCCTGCGCTGGGGCCGGGGGAGTGGCGCTGGCTGACGCCGGAAGACCTGATTGCGCTGAAGGGTTGAGGGTTCCGGGCAGCGTGCGATGCTGCGCTGCCGCATGCCGTCGGACACAGAAGTTTTACGGGAAGTCGAGGCGGTGATTTGGTAGAATGCAAGCCATGGCGACGCCCGAAGCTCCAATCAATCTCACCAATCAGTTCCTGATTGCCATGCCCGGCATGGCCGATCCGACTTTTTCGGGTTCCGTTGTCTACCTCTGCGAGCATAACGAGCGCGGTGCACTTGGCCTGGTAATCAACCGGCCGATCGACATCGACATGGCCACGCTCTTCGACAAGATCGATCTCAAGCTCGAAATCCAGCCTGTTGCCCACCAGCCAGTCTACTTTGGCGGCCCGGTGCAGACCGAGCGCGGCTTTGTGCTGCATGACCCGGTCGGCATCTATGTGTCGTCGCTGGCAGTGCCCGGCGGGCTGGAAATGACAACCTCCAAGGACGTGCTCGAGGCCGTGGCCAACGGCAGCGGCCCGCATCGCTTCCTGCTCACGCTCGGCTACGCGGGCTGGGGTGCCGGTCAGCTCGAGGAAGAGTTGAGCCGCAACGGCTGGTTGACCGTCCAGGCCGACCCCGAAATCATTTTCAGCGTGCCACCCGAGGAGCGCTTTGCAGCGGCCATTCGCCTGCTCGGCATCGATATTTCGATGCTATCGGGCGACGCGGGGCATGCCTGATCAGCCGGGGCGCGAGACGCCCCGCGACGGCACGGTGCTCGCCTTCGACTATGGCGAGAAAAAAATTGGCGTGGCGCTCGGGAATTTCATCACCCGGCAAGCCAGCGCCCTCACCATTCTTCCCAATGTCACGGTTGAGGCCCGCTTCGAGGCCGTTGGCGCGCTGATCCACGAGTGGTCGCCCGTGCAGCTCGTGGTTGGCATGCCGGTCAATCCCGATGCTGGCCCCGATGACGAAGAACAGGCCTCGATGCGGCTTGCGCGACGCTTCGGCAACCAGTTGAACGGACGTTTCAACCTGCCCGTGGAATGGGTGGACGAGCGTTACTCCTCGCGCGAGGCCTCCATGGCCGGTGCCAAGCGCGGCGCGCTCGATGCCGAGGCTGCCCGGATCATCCTGCAACAGTACTTCGACGAACTTCCGCTATGACCCAGACCTCCACTCCCGACGCAGAGGCGCTGTATCACGCGCTGCGCGACCAGGCCCAGGCCCTGATGCCCGCCAGCGAACGTTCGCGCTGGTCCGTTGCCGGCATCCATTCCGGCGGCGCCTGGATTGCCGAGCGCCTGGCGGCCGACCTGAAGCTGGGCGGACACGGCGTGATCAACGTAGCCTTCCACCGCGACGACTACGCCAAGAAGGGCCTGCACAGCCAGGCGCAGTCCACCACGCTGCCGTTCGAGGTGCAGGACCGCAACATCCTGCTGATCGACGATGTGCTGGCCACGGGGCGCACGATCCGCGCCGCCGTCAACGAGTTGTTCGACTACGGCCGCCCGGCCCGCGTGGCGCTGGCTGTGCTGGCCGATCGCGGCGGCCGCGAGCTGCCGATCGCCGCCGAATTTGCCGCGGTCACCGTGAATCTGCCGCAAGACAAGACCCTGGTGCTGTCGCGCCAGGGTGAGGGCGCAGCCACGCGCTTTGCCTTCACTACCGAAGCCCGCACCTGATACGCACCGCCCGAGCAACACCCAGATAGAACCCGCGCCCGACCTGCCATGACCAAGACGTTCCGCAACCCGCAGCTCACCAAGAACGGCGAGCTGAAACACCTGCTGTCGATCGAGGGGCTGTCGCGTGACATGATCACGCACATCCTCGATACCGCCAGCCAGTTCGTCTCGCTCTCTGACTCCGACCGCGAGGTCAAGAAGGTGCCACTGTTGCGCGGCAAGAGCGTGTTCAACCTGTTCTTCGAGAACTCCACGCGCACGCGCACCACGTTCGAGATCGCCGCCAAGCGGCTTTCGGCAGACGTGCTGAACCTGAACATCAATGCGTCGTCCACCAGCAAGGGTGAATCGCTGCTCGACACGATCAACAACCTGTCGGCGATGTCGGCCGACATGTTCGTGGTGCGCCACGCCAGTTCCGGCGCGCCGTACCTGATCGCCGAACACGTGGCTCCGCACGTGCACGTGATCAACGCTGGCGACGGGCGCCATGCGCACCCGACCCAGGGCCTGCTGGACATGTACACGATCCGGCATTTCAAGAAGGATTTCACGAACCTGACGGTGGCGATCGTCGGCGACATCCTGCACTCGCGCGTGGCCCGCTCGGACATTCATGCGCTGACCACGCTGGGCGTGCCCGAAGTGCGCGCGATCGGCCCGCGCACGCTGTTGCCTACGGGTTTGGAGCAGATGGGCGTGCGCGTCTTCCACAACATGGAAGAGGGCTTGAAGGGTGTGGACGTGGTGATCATGCTGCGCCTGCAGAACGAGCGGATGAGCGGTGCGCTGCTGCCGTCGGCGCAGGAATACTTCAAGGCCTACGGCCTGACGCCGGAGCGCCTGGCGCTGGCCAAGCCCGATGCCATCGTGATGCACCCGGGCCCGATGAACCGTGGCGTGGAGATCGACTCCGCCGTGGCCGATGGCCCGCAGTCGGTGATCCTGAACCAGGTCACGTTCGGTATTGCCGTGCGCATGGCCGTGATGGGCATTGTTGCCGGTAACAACGATTGAGCCGGACCCCGGATACCACGAACAGCACACAGCGACAGAACATGAAGATCCATATCCAGGGTGGCCGCCTGATCGATCCGGCCGCAAACGTCGACGCCGAACAGGACCTGTACATTGCCGCCGGCAAAGTCGTCGGCGTGGGCCAGGCGCCCGCCGATTTCAATGCCAACAAGACCATCGACGCTCGCGGCATGATCGTGTGCCCGGGCCTGGTCGACCTTTCCGCCCGCCTGCGCGAACCGGGCTACGAATACAAGGCCACGCTCGAATCCGAGGTGGCCGCCGCGACGGCCGGCGGCGTGACCAGCCTGGTCTGCCCGCCCGATACCGACCCGGTGCTGGACGAACCCGGCCTGGTGGAAATGCTCAAGTTCCGCGCCCACAAGCTGAACCAGACGCACGTGTATCCGCTGGGCGCACTGACCGTGGGCCTGAAGGGCGAGGCGCTGACCGAGATGGGCCAGCTCACGGAGGCCGGCTGCGTCGGCTTCAGTCAGGCCGAGGCACCGATCCTGGATACCAAGGTGCTGCAACGCGCGATGCAGTACGCGCAAACTTTCGGCTTCACGCTCTGGCTGCGCCCCGAGGACCCGTTCCTGGGTGGCGGCGTGGCCGCGAGCGGCCCGGTGGCATCGCGCCTGGGCCTGTCCGGCGTGTCCGTGATCGCCGAGACCGTGCGCCTGCATACGATCTTCGAGCTGATGCGTTCCACAGGTGCGCGTGTTCACCTGTGCCGCCTGTCCTCCGCCGCCGGCCTGGAGCTGGTGCGTCAGGCGCGCAAGGAAGGCCTGCCGGTGACCTGCGACGTGAACATCCACCATGTGTCGCTCACCGACATGGACATCGGCTTCTTCAACAGCCAGATGCGCTTCACGCCGCCGCTGCGCAGCGCCCGCGACCGCGATGCGATCGTCGCCGCACTGGCAGACGGCACCATCGATGCACTGTGCTCGGATCACACCCCGGTGGACGATGACGAGAAGCTGCTGCCGTTCGCTGAAGCGTCTCCGGGCGCCACGGGCCTGGAACTGCTGCTGCCGCTGACGCTCCGCTGGGCCAGCGAGCACAAGGTGCCTTTAGCAAAGGCGCTGGCTCGCATCACCAGCGAACCCGCGCGGGTGATCGGCTTGAACGCAGGATCGTTGACGGCCGGCAGCGTGGCCGATGTGTGCATTTTCGATCCGAAGAGGGTCTGGAAGGTGGAGCGCAGCGCGCTGAAGAGTCAGGGCAAGAATTCGCCGTGGCTCGGTTACGAGATGGAAGGGCGCGTGCGTACGACGCTGGTCTGCGGTCAGGTCGTCTACGAACAGCGCTGATCGCTCCGGCAATCTCACCTTCATGAAACCCGGGACCTCACGATGATCTGGTTACGCAAGGCGCGGCTGGTATTTCATTTTCTGCGTGGGATACTGGTCTGCGCCGCTGTCTTTCCGTGGGCGAGTGCTCACGTGCGCGAGCGCCTGATCCGCGAGTGGTCTCGCAAACTGCTGGCCATCTGCGGCATCGAAGTGGAAGTTCAGGGCCTGGCGCCGGGCCGGGCCGCCCCGCAGGGCGGAATGCTGGTGTCGAACCATATCTCATGGCTCGACATCTACGTCATCCATTGCTGGCAACCGGTGCGTTTCGTGGCCAAGTCGGAGATTCGAAGCTGGCCCGTGGTCGGCTGGTTATGCGACAAGACCGGCACGATCTTTATCGAACGCGGCCGCAAGCGCGATGCGCACCGCGTGCTGCATCACATTACCGAGGTGATGCAGCAGGGCGACCTGGTGTGCGTGTTTCCCGAGGGTACGACCACCGATGGCAGCAAGGTGCTGCCGTTCCACGCCAACCTGATGCAGGCGCCGGTGGCGGGCCACCTGCCCGTGCAGCCGGTGGCCCTGGCATACCTGGATGCCGCGACGGGCAAGCCGTCGCAGGCGCCGGCCTACATCGACGACATCTCGCTGGTGCAGTGCCTGAACGCGATCCTCAAGTCGCCGCCGATCAAGGCGCGGCTGGTGATCGGGCCGCAGTTGCGGGCCGGGGCAGCTGGGCGCCGGGAACTGGCGGAGGCGGCGCGGGAGGTGGTGGTGCAGTTGGTGGAGGGAAAGCCCGAGGCAGCAACCGCCACGGCAGACCGTTGGCATCAGCCGGCGCTGCCGGCGACGGCCGTGTCCGCCACATCCTGATTAGCCTGTCGTCCCCGCGGGCGCGGGGCTCTCAACGTCAGGCAAGCGGATCACAATACTGCGAGCAATCGACTTGGATGATCGTCCGCTCTTGTGGGTCGGGCGCCAGTCTTGCCGCCGTCAGTTTGCCTCCCCAGACACAGCCGGTATCGAGCGCCATCAGATTGGGGCGCATGACCAAGCCAAGTGTCGACCAGTGGCCGCACACGACGGTGACATCGCTGGTACGCCGGCCAGGAACGTCGAACCATGGCATGAC
>JAFAJB010000151.1 GCA_019236395.1 Cupriavidus sp. | reverse complement strand
GCACGCTGCGGCTGCTCGAGGATCGGGGACTGGTGACGCTGGAATCGGAAGGCGGCACGCCGCGCAAGCGGCTGACATGCAGGATTTCGCCAGAGGGGACGGCATTGCATGCGCAGGTGATTCCACTGGCACGTCGCGGACAGGCATCCGTGATCCGGATGCTGACGCCGGAGGAACGGCATGGGCTCTACGTCGGGTTGCGAAAACTGCACAAAATCTGCACCGGGGCCGCAAAGACGTAGCCTGTCGATCACTCTTCGCCCGCACAAACCGCCGCATCTGCGGCGGTTTTCGTTTGCGCTGGATGCCAAGGAGGCGCCAGGCAGGCGCCAGGCCGCCGCCCTTATCGATGTTTTCGATAGATCCAACCCAAAAATAGCGTTGGCGCCTATATGCGCTCAGGAAATATCGTTATGCAAAATTCATCTAAGGTGTTTGTTGCATGTCGACCAAACTGCTCTCCGCCAGGTCCCTGCTTCCTGGGTTGCTCCTCGTCATCGCGATCACGGTGCCCGCCACGCTGCTCGGCCACGCGGTCCCGCTGCTGGGTGGTGCCGTCTTCGGCATGTTGCTGGGCCTGTTGTGCCGGGCATTCCTCAAGCCGAGCGATTCCTGCAAGCCCGGCATCCAGTTCGCCTCGAAACAGCTTCTCCAGTATTCGATCATCGGCCTTGGCTTCAGCCTGCCGCTGCAGGATGTCGTGCATACCGGGCTGACGTCGCTGCCGGTATCGCTGGTCACGCTTGCCGTTGCCTTCACCGTGGCCATCATCGCCGGCCGCCTGCTGCGCATCCCTGAAAAGCTCAAGATCCTGATCGGTGCCGGCACCGCCATTTGCGGCGGCTCCGCCATCGCGGCCATCACGCCTGTTCTGCAGCCGGATGACCATGACATGACCTATGCGCTGTCCACGATCTTCATGTTCAACGTGGTGGCTGTCGTCATTTTCCCGATCCTCGGCAAGATGCTTGGCATGTCCGATGCCGGATTCGGCATGTGGGCCGGTACGGCAATCAACGACACCTCCTCGGTGGTGGCCGCCGGTTACGCCTGGAGCTCGGCGGCCGGCGAATACGCGACCATCGTCAAGCTGACGCGCGCCATGATGATCGTGCCGGTTACGCTGGTCATCGCCCTGATCTGCCAGCGCAACCAACCGGGCGGTTCGATGCGCCGCGTGATCCCCTGGTTCATCGTCTTCTTCGTGCTGGCATCGGCGATCAATGAATTCCTGCCGGCCGGTGTGACGCATGTGATCCAGCTACTGGCCCCGTTCCTGGTCATCGGCGCGCTCGCCGGCGTCGGCCTGAGCACGGACTTCGACAGGCTCAAGCGCGCTGGCGCACGGCCGCTGGTGCTTGGCCTGGTCGTGTGGGTCAGCGTGGCACTCAGCAGTCTGGTGATGCAGCACATGTTCGGGATGCTGTGAAGCCGGGATCGCCGCTGTAATCTGCCGAAACACTGGCAACACGCCGAAACGGGAAGGACCTATCAGGATGCGTGCTCGCGTGGGGGAATACGCCCACAATCAGTAACCGGAGACGAGACACGCAACATGAGACTTACCGCCCCTTCCCATCTTTTTCACCGTTCCCTGGACTGCCAGCCGCCACGCATCGCCGCGCTGCTGGCAATCGCCACCGCGCTGGCGTTGCCGGTGGCCGCCTTCGGCCAGCAGGCGCCCACGGGTAGCGACGATACCGATGCTGCGATGCGCAACATCCAGAACAATTTTGCGCACATGACGCCGGCGCCACGCACGATCGACACCATCAACCAGGAGCTGAAGCAGACCGCGAAGGCCCGTGGCGGTGGCGGCGGGGGTGGCTTTGGCCAGCGCGGAGGCGGCAGGCACGGCGGCCGGCAGGCTTCGCAGCAGGACAAGTCCACTGACTCGAGCAACGGGGCTGGCCCGGGCACCGGTGCAACGCCGCCCGAATCGCCTGCCTTGAGCAACGGCGCGGCAGCGCAGTAGCTTTCAGCCGAAGCGCCGAACGAAAAAGCCCTGCGCCGCGCCCAAGCCGGCCGCAGGGCAAGCAACCGCCTTCACGCCCGGGACGGGCCCAAAACGGGCCGGATCGCCATTCCTCAGGTATCCTGACGCACCACGTCCGTGCAAGGAAGCGCTGTTTCCTTTCAAGGAACAGGAACCCGGCCCCGGTAGAGCATCATGCTCGCTGGCCGCGGACGAATCTCTGGTCGATCTGCAACAACACTCCTATGAGCACCGAACGTTCTCAAGCGGAGGCCACGCCTCCGCTGCGTCTCACCAGCTTCTCCCACGGTGGCGGCTGCGGCTGCAAGATTGCCCCCGGCGTTCTCTCCGAAATCCTTCGCACCAGCGCCGCGCTCCCCGTGCCCAAAGAACTGCTGGTGGGAATCGAAACCTCCGACGACGCAGCCGTCTATCAGCTCAATGAAGATCAGGCGCTTATCGCGACCACCGACTTCTTCATGCCGATCGTCGACGATCCTTTCGACTTTGGCCGCATTGCCGCCACCAACGCCATCAGCGATGTCTATGCGATGGGCGGACGTCCGATCATGGCGCTGGCGCTGGTGGCCATGCCGGTCAACCAGTTGCCGCTGGATGTGATCGGCCGAGTGGTTGAGGGGGGACAAGCCGTATGCCGGGCCGCCGGCATCCCGATCGCGGGCGGCCACACGATCGACTCGGTGGAACCGATCTACGGTCTGGTCGTGATGGGCCTGGCGCACCCCTCCAGGATCCGCCGCAATCGCGACGCACGCCCCGGCGATGTGCTGGTGCTCGGCAAGCCGCTCGGGGTAGGCGTGATGTCTGCCGCATTGAAGAAGGAGAAACTTGACGCCTCTGGATACGAGCGGCTGATCGACACGACCACGCGGCTGAATACGCCCGGCATTGCCCTGGCGGAACTCGATGACGTGCATGCGATGACTGACGTGACGGGCTTCGGCATTGCCGGTCACACGCTGGAACTGGCGCGCGGGGCCGGTTTGCGCGCGGTGCTGGAGTGGCCGCGTATCCCGCTGCTGCCGAATGTCGCGTCACTGGCGGAACAGGGCTATATCACGGGCGCATCCAAACGAAACTGGGAAGGCTACGGCAACGACGTGCGGCTCGAAGCGGGCCTGCCTGCGATCGCCCAGCCGCTTCTTACAGACCCGCAAACCAGCGGCGGGCTGCTGGTCAGTTGCGCGCCGCAGGCCGTGGACCGCGTGCTGAAGATCTTCCGCGAGCATGGCTTTGCGGAGGCCGCCGTGGTGGGTGGCATGGAGAGCGGCCAACCTGGGCTGACGATCGTCCCATGAAGCCCGTCGTACGCATCGAAGACCGCCACGCGTTCGACACCATCATCGACGCCCGCACGCCTGCGGAATTCGAGATCGACCATATTCCCGGCGCGATCAACTGCCCCGTGCTCGACAACGAGGAACGGCGCATTGTCGGCACGCTGTACAAGCAGGTCGGCGCGTTCGAGGCCCGGCGCGTGGGTGGCGCGATGGTGGCGGCCAATCTGGCCCGTCATCTGCGCGAAAGCTTCGCCGACCGGCCACAGGGCTGGCGACCACTAGTGTATTGCTGGCGCGGCGGGCTGCGCAGCGGCTCGATGACGACCTGGATGCGCATGGTGGGCTGGGACGCCCAGCAACTCGCCGGCGGCTACAAGTCCTGGCGGCGCCATGTCATCGAAGTCATCGAGACACGGGCCCCGCAATTGCCGCTGGTCGTGATCTGCGGCGCCACGGGCAGTGGCAAGACGCGCGTGCTGCACGAACTGGCCGCATTGGGCGAACAGGTCCTGGACCTCGAAGGCCTGGCGCGGCACAAGGGATCGCTGCTCGGGGCGCTGCCCAACGTCCCGCAGCCATCGCAGACCGCATTTGAAACCGCTCTTGCGGACGCCATCGAGCGGCTCGATCTTTCTCGCCCGCTATACGTGGAAGGCGAAGGTGCGCGCATCGGACAACTCAACCTGCCGGTACCACTGGTCACGCGCATGCGTGACAGCGAGTGTCTGGAGACACAAGTCCCGCTGGCGGCCCGGCTCGATTTTCTTTTGCACGACTACGCCTACCTTGGCGATCGGCCCGAATGGCTGGCCAATCAGCTCGAGCGGCTGAAGCCATTGCACGGCAAGACCACCATTGGCGCCTGGCAGGACATGGTCAAGGCCGGCGACCTGCCACACCTGTTCGCCGAACTTGCCACACGACACTACGACCCTTCCTATGCGCGCTCGCACGGCAAGCATTTCCATAAGTGGGAGGACCGTGTCGTTGTGACTGCGGAAAGCCTGTCGCCAGAGGGCATCAAGGCGCTGGCGAAAACCATCGTGGAACGCGTTGATGCCCGGATCGGGCTGGTCTCGTCCTGATCGGTACGTACGCCCAGTCAGACTGACGCGGATGCGACCGGTGCAACGGCCAGATGCAGCGGCTGCTCCGGCCGTAGCGTCACGTTCAAAAGCTGACGTGGATCTGGCATGCCATCAGGCACCGACAGGCTGAAGCGCTGCAACACCATCGCGGCGATGACCGTCATTTCGGCCATCGCCAGATGCTGTCCCAGGCAAACCCGGGGGCCGGTGCCGAACGGCATATAGGCTCCGCGCGGCGCTTGCGGGGCGTCGTCCGCGAAGCGGGAAGGCTGAAAGCTGGCCGGGTCCGGAAACCATCGCGGGTCGAGGTGCATCAACTGCACCGGCAACATGAACATCGTGCGCGCGGGGAACTGCCACGCTCCGAGGGTAATGGGTCGCAATGCGCGCCGACTGATAAGCACCGGCGCGGCCGGATAGAGACGCATCGTTTCCTCGATCGTCTGCGCCACGTAACGCAGCGCTGGCCGAGTCTCCGGCGTCGGCGTGCCTCCACGCAGGACGCAGTTGACTTCATCGCGTGCAGCAGCCTGGGCCACCGGGTTCGAGGCCATGCACCATGCCCACCAGGTCAGCGTGGCTGCGGCTGTCTCGTGCCCGGCCAGGAACGTCGTCATGCATTCGTCGCGCACCGCCTGCAACGGCCACGTCTGCGGGTTCTCCCGGTGCAAGCACAAGAGCCGGGACAGCAGGTCGTTGGCCCACGCATCGTCCGGCATCCTCAGGCGGGCCTGCAGATGGCGGTCGATCAAATCCCGCAGCACCCGAAGCGCCTCTCTCCTGGCGCGCTTCCAGGGCACCCAGTCGGGCGAGCTTGCGGGCCAGTAGAAGTCGGTGTTGGCCGCCTCGCTGACCGCGCGCACGGCGTTCTGTACAAGGCGGGCATCCTCGCCAAGCTGATCCGAGAACATCAACTGGACGATCACATCCATCGTGAGCGACGTCAGCGCGCTTTCCACCGGCCAGTGTGCGGCATGGGCTGGCCAATCCACGAGCGCCAGACCGGTTGCCCTGACGATGCCTGGCACGAAGGCGCCTACCGCCTTCGGATTGAAGCTCGGCTGCAATGCGTGCCGTTTGTGCCGCCATGCATCGCCCTCGACGGTCAACACGCTATGCCCATGCAGTTGGGCAAACACCCGGGTACCGCGCTCCCAGCGGACAAGCGCGTCGTGATGCGTTACCAGCAGTTCGCGAACAAGGTGCGGGTCGGTCACGACAACCGTATGTTCTGGCCGGATGCGCAGGTGCACCACGTCGCCGTATGTCTGTTGCCAATCGGCGAGCGTGCCGAGCAGGTCGCGAGACATCTGCCTGAGCAAATGCCAGCCTGTCAGACCGGCCTGCGGTCCGGGCGGCCAAATGCCTGGGGCATGGAGCGAGGGGGGCGGCGGCGACGGCGGCTCCGCATGGAGCGGGCAATGGGATGAGGTTGGGGTATTCATGCCTCGCATTGCACGCCTCTCGCGGGTGGCTTGTCTTGAACCGAAACGACATCGACAGCCAGGTCACCCGTGCATATACTGCCGGCTCATGTCCCCCGGGTCTCCAGCAACCACGATGCAATGCCCCGCCCCGACAGCGCGTGCACCCCGCGCATTGCGCGATGGCCAGGGCCCCCATGCACGCGTCTATCCGGCCCCGCCTGCGCTGCACGGTGCAATCGTGGCCGTTGTCTGCCGGGATACACGCGGATTCGCACTAAGCGACGCGCAGCGCCTGACCCATTTGTCGGCGACGCCGCTCGTATGTCTATCGTGGTTCCAGGATTTTGATTGCGGACTTGTGGAGCAGTCCCCGCACGGCCCGACCTGGCGCCCGTTCGGGACGGCGGTCACGCTTTCTGGCAGTCAATCAGCCCCGCTCACAAGCTGGGCGCCGACTACCGGGCGCGGCGGCATGGTGTGTTTTACCGCGGACGTGGCAAAAGCTCTGTTCGCCCTGGACCTGGCCAGTATTCACAACCGCTTTTTCTGCGCTCGCGATCTGCTGGGGACACCCTGGCTGCCGCTCATCGACGCACTTCTCCGGACCAACAACGACACCGCCGTGCTGGCTGCGCTGGAGCAGCATCTCGCGCCGCGATGGCTGGCCGTTCGGCACCACCAACCTGTAATGTCATCGCTGCGACAGGCCGGCCGCCGCTGGGTCGATGGCCTGGCCTGGCAGGCCCGCGAATGGCTGCAAACGAGTAGCCCGCGTCAGGTGGAGCGGCGCATCAAGGCGTTCAGCGGGCGATCACTGCGCGAGTGGCAATCACTGGTCAGAGCCGAAGGCGTGTTCTTCGCCGCCCGGGACAGATTCGACGCAGGCCACCCGTTCGACTGGGCGGGAATTGCTCACGATGAAGGTTTTGCCGATCAGGCCCACCTGAGCCGCACGGCAAAGCGCATTACCGGATTTTCTCCGACCGAGTTTGCGCAACGCTTCGCCGAGGACGAGTCCTTCTGGCTCTATCGGCTCTGGGTCTGAGCCGACTCAGGGCAGCAAGTGGGTATCCCCGGCAGCCTGCGGCGGCAACTTGATTACCAGTGACTTGAATTCACCGCTGGTTGCGATCGAACCCGCGTGCGCGACGCCCTTCGGAATGATGACCAGGTCCCCGGGGCCGACCTCGCGCTGCTCATTGCCCAGCCAGAACGTGCCCTTTCCCGAAATGACATACTGAATCTCGTCGGCGCTGGTGTGATAGTGCTTTGGGACATTGCCAGATTGCACACCAACGGTCCCTTGCGGCGTCGCCACCAGCCC
>JAFAJB010000139.1 GCA_019236395.1 Cupriavidus sp. | reverse complement strand
TCCGGTACCGGCAGCCTCACCAAGACCGGCGCAGGCGTGGCCACCCTGACCGGGGGCGGTGCACAGGGCGCTGTCGCGGTCAATGCCGGTACCCTGCGCTTCGGCCAGTCCGGGGTCCTCAACGCCGACAGCCTCGCCACCGCCAATGGCGCCACCGTCGCCATCGGCAGCGATGCTCAGATCAAAGTGGCAAATGCGTTCACGCTGTGCTCGGGCGCCACGCTCGCCCTGAACGACTTCAGCCAGACCGCCAACAATCTCTCCGGGGCCGGCAACATCAACCTTGGTCAGCTCAACACCACGGTGCTGACCACTCATGCCGCGAACGACACCACCTTCTCCGGTGTCATCGGCGGCGCGGGACAGCTCAGCAAGACCGGCACCGGCACGCTCACGCTCTCGGGCACCAGTACCTACACCGGCGGCACCACTATCACGGACGGCACGCTGGTCGCCGCCAATGGCAGCGCCATGGGTACGGGCGCGATTGCCAATGCCGCGGCCCTGCACCTCGACTTCGCCAGCGACAGCACCCTGGCCAACACGCTCTCCGGTACCGGCAGCCTCACCAAGACCGGCGCAGGCGTGGCCACCCTGACCGGGGGCGGTGCACAGGGCGCTGTCGCGGTCAATGCCGGTACCCTGCGCTTCGGCCAGTCCGGGGTCTTCAACGCCGACAGCCTCGCCACCGCCAATGGCGCCACCGTCGCCATCGGCAGCGATGCTCAGATCAAAGTGGCAAATGCGTTCACGCTGTCCTCGGGCGCCACGCTCGACGTCCTCATGGGGAAGAATAACAATCCCGCCATCGCCGCAAACTCTGCAACCATCGGTGGCACTCTGAATATCGGCGGCTTCGCGGAAACCGCCCCCGATACCGCCAGCGCGCTGACCAACCTCCGATTCACTGTGCTCCGCACCACCAGTGGCATCACCGGCGACTTCGCCAACGTCAGTCTCGGCAGCGCAGCCAGCCCGGTGGACTATCTGGTCGTTGGTGGACGCAAGAGCGCCGACAATCTCGAGTACGACGTCGGCTTCGGCCTCACCTGGCGAGCCGGTACCACACGGGGCAACGGGGTCTTCACGCTGGCCAATGCCACTGACAAGTTCAACGTCGATGTCGTGCTCGCCGATGAAGCCGCCTCGGCCACCAAATGGAACGGCAAAGACCTGACCAAGAATGGGGCCGGTACGCTGACCCTGTCGGCCAAAAACACCTATTCCGGCCTGACTGTCGTCAATGCGGGCACACTGGCCACTGGCATCGCTGACGCCTTCGCCAGCAGCAGCGCGGTCGCCGTCAATAGCGGCGCCACGCTCGCCCTGAACGACTTCAGCCAGACCGCCAACAACCTCTACGGTGCCGGCAAGATCAGCCTGGGCAACCTCGCCTCCACTGCTCTGACCGCACACAACAGCTTCGACACGGTTTTCTCCGGCGTCATTGGTGGTGCGGGTCAGCTCAACAAGACTGGTGCCGGTACGATGACGCTCCTCGGCACCAACACCTATGGCGGTGGCACCACCATTTCGGACGGCACGCTGGTTGGCAGCGCCGCCAGCTTTGGCACTGGCGCCATCTTGAACAAGGCCGCCCTGGTCATCGATCAGCCAAGCAACGCCACACTCGCCAACGCCATCAACGGCACCGGCACGTTTACCAAATCTGGCAGCGGAGTGCTTACGCTGACCGGTAACAGCAATCTGTCCGGCCCCACCTCGGTGGAAGGCGGAGACCTTGTCGTCAATGGCTTCCTGGGCAATTCCGCTGTGACGATGCAACGTGGCACCACACTCCGCGGCAACGGGACAGTCGGCCGGACAAGCATAGTCTCCGGTGCCAGGATCGCTCCGGGGAACTCGATCGGTACGCTGACCGTAAATGGCGCGTACACACAGGCGGGAGGTTCGACTTTTCAGGCGCAGGTGGACCCATCCAGCACCCGGTCCGACCGTATCCATGTCAACGGCACGGCCACGCTGGCCCCGGGCGCTGTCCTGGAGGTCTCCAAGATTGCCCCCGGCGAGTTCTCGGTGAACTCCAATTACACGGTGCTGTCTGCCACCAATGGCGTCACTGGCACGTACACGCTAACGGGAGACACCGGCGGTGCGTTCTATGTCCTGAAAGAAGAATATGACGCGAACAACGTCTATTTGAGAGCCAACCGGGTGCGCAACTTCACCGACGCAGCCGGGACGCGCAACGAGATTGCCACCGCTGGCGCTCTGGATAGCATGCCGGACAGCAACATCATCAAGCGCGCGGTTATCGCACTGGATACCGATGATGATGCAAGGCTCGCGTTCAATCAGCTCTCCGGCGAAATCCATGCATCGCTCAAGACTGCATTGCTGGGGGATAGCCGCAACATCCGCGAGACCGCCATCGATCGCATACGGCAACGTTTCTGCGCACCGGGATTCGGCAAGGACATCGCGGCATCGGATACTGCCGAGGACAATGCCGCTTTGGAAACACCCAATGACGGTACTTGCTATCGCCGCACCACCAGGCCTGCCGGGTGGCTCCGTGTTCTCGGTTCATGGGGGAAGACTGCCGGTGGCAACGCGGCTCGCTTGAGCCAGGATGTTGCCGGCATCCTGGGGGGTACGGATACGACGATCGGCGACATCTGGAATGTAGGCGCACTGATCGGCTACACGCACAACGGCATGAAGGTGGATGCCAGAAGCTCCTACGCCAACAGCGACAACTTTCACGCCAGCATCTACGGCGGCATGCAACGCGGCCCTCTGGGCATCCGCACAGGCGCGGCATTTGCCTGGCACAACATCGAAACCCATCGCTCCCCCGCCTTCCCCGGCTATACGGACGTCCTGAACGCCGACTACAACGGACGCACGCTGCAGGTATTCGGAGACATGGGATACCAGCTTGCCATGCGGCGCATGAACCTGGAGCCTTTCGTCAACGTTGCCGTGGTCCAGACGCGTACGAACAGCTTCAAGGAAAACGGGGGCGCCGCTGCGTTGTCCGGTGACCGCGACCACATCAGTTCGACGTACACGACACTGGGGCTGCGCGGCTCAACCACCATCGATCTGCCCCAGGGCGCCAAAATGACCGCACGCGGCATGCTTGGCTGGCAGCATACGTTCGGCACTTCCGTGCCCGTTGCGGGCCTGGCCTTTGCAGATAGCAATCGTTACACCGTTGCAGGCGTGCCTCAGGGGCGCAATTCGCTGGTCGTGGAAGCCGGTGTGGACTTCCAGATCTCGCGCAGGGCTTCGATTGGCGTGGTCTACAGTGGCCGGGTTGGCGGAAGCACCACCACCCATGCCGTGCAGGGCAGACTCTCGATCCAGTTCTGATGCGTAGATGCCAGAACGGACCGTCCCCGGCATCGACTCCCGGATCGAGCGAGCGGAGCGGGAGCGATATATGGAGTGGAGCCCGGAACACGCAGATCAACGCCGCAGGCCCGCACATCAGAATGCATTGCCAGATAGCAGTGCCGGGAAACTGCTGACTATGCCGAGCATGCACGCTACCCCGCCCAGAAAATAAAAAACCCGCTTGGCTATACACCAAGCGGGTTCTGTTCTGGTCGGGGCGAGAGGATTTGAACCTCCGACCACCTGCACCCCATGCAGGTACGCTACCAGGCTGCGCTACGCCCCGAAGAAGAGAGAGTATATCACCGCCGATTCGGCGATGGCTAGTGGTTCCCAGCCATTTTATTGGTGCCGTGCAATCTCTTTCAATTGCGCCAGCAGGTGCTGCACTTCGACCAGTTCGTTGCGCAACGCATTCAGGTCGACGGAGAGTATCGGCTCCTCCGCAGTGGTCACCTGGACTTCGTCGGGCTCGGCAGCGGGTACCATACCACCGCCGTGATGACGCCCTTCATCGAGCCGGTTGCGCGCGCCGTTGATCGTGAAGCCCTGCTCGTACAGCAGCTCGCGAATCCTGCGAATCAGCAATACCTCGTGATGCTGGTAGTAGCGGCGATTGCCGCGGCGCTTCACGGGCTTGAGTTGCGTGAACTCCTGCTCCCAGTACCGCAACACATGCGGCTTGACGGCGCAAAGCTCGCTGACCTCACCGATGGTGAAGTAGCGTTTCGCGGGAATCGGCGGCAGCGCAACGCGCTCGCTGGATTTTTCCGTCATGCGTTGGAAAATCTGACGTCAAGCCGTAGGCAAGACTCGGTTGGGCGCAATGTGCGCGCGGCATTGCAGGATACAGACTGCAATCGCCGCGGGCAATCCGCCTGAAGCGCGAAGTGAATCGTGTGTGTGGCCGCCGCGACGATTCAGCGAGGCGGCGCAGACCTGCGCGCCTCAGGCTTCCAGGCCGGCCCGCTCCTCCACCTGCGCCTTGAGCTTCTGGCTGGCGTGGAAGGTCACCACGCGGCGGGCGGTGATTGGAATGATCTCGCCCGTCTTGGGGTTGCGGCCGGGACGTTGCGCCTTGTCGCGCAACTGGAAGTTGCCGAAGCCGGACAGCTTGACGCTGTCGCCGCGCTCCAGGGCTTCGCGAATCACGTCGAAGAATGCTTCGACCATGTCTTTCGATTCGCGCTTGTTCAGGCCAACCTGATCGAACAGCATCTCTGCGAGTTCGGCCTTGGTCAGCGTAGGCACCTCTGTCGCGCGGGCTTCCGGCGATGCATCATCGAAGGAGGCAGCGTGCCGGTCGCTCGCCTCACCCAGGTCTGCAGCATTCATGGAAATCGCGTCTCGATCGTTCATCCTTGATCGCTCTGTCAAAATTCGTCTGGCGATCCGCCCGGGAGCTGTGCCCGGGCGCTCCAACTGAAAGTGGACTGCCTGATGACTTGCGTTAAGCGCGCAGGCGGGCGTCAAAGCCTGCCGTCAGCGCATCGATCATGCAGCGCACCGCATTGTCGACTGTCTCGTCCTGGAGGGTCGCCCCAGTATCTTGCAACGTTACCCGGAACGCAAGGCTTTTCTCATCGGCACCAATCGAGGCCGACGCAGCCTTGGGACGGAACTCGTCGAACAGCACCAGGCTCTGGACGAAATAGCCGAAGCTGGCCTTGTCCAGCGCCGCGCGCATCGCGTCGAGCATATCCTGCGCCCGCACGGACTGCTTGACGACGACTGCCAGGTCGCGCACCGCCGCCGGGAACTTCGAGATTTCCGTGTACACGGGCAGACCCACATCGCGCAGTGCATCAAGCTCGAGCTCGAACACCACCGGCGCCTGCGTCAGCTCGTACTTCTGCAGCCAACGCGGATGCAGTTCACCGACCACGCCAACGGGCTTGCCATCGACGATCACGCGCGCCGCACGTCCCGGGTGCAGCGCGGGATGCGCCACCGGCTCGAAGCGCGGCGTGCGCGGATGGAACAACGCTTCCACGTCGCCCTTGATATCGAAGAAATCGACCGGACGCGTGGCCACGCCCCACTGCTCGTCGAAGGCCGGACCGTAGGCGATGCCAGCAGCCATCATCGGCTGGTGGTAGCCGGCAACCGTCAGGCCGCCGTCAGCGACCTTCGGATCGCGATGGAATACGCGACCCACTTCAAACAGCCGTACGCGCGAAGCCTTGCGATTGAGGTTGTAACGAACCTTGTCGAGCAGTCCGCCGATCATCGTCGAACGCATCACGGCCAGTTGGCTCGCGATCGGGTTCAGCAGGCGAATCGGGTTGTTGTTGTCCGCAAAATCCTGCTCCCACTGCTCTTCAACGAACGCGAAGTTGATCACCTCGTTGAAGTCGCGTGCGGCCAGCGCGTGGCGTACCACGTGCTGCGAGCGGCGGCCTTCGTGGGTCGGGCGCATTTCGTTTTCGGCGATCGGCGGACGTGCCGGGATGCGCTCGAAACCATAGATGCGCGCGACTTCCTCGATCAGATCTTCCTCGATCTCGATGTCGAAGCGATAGCTCGGCGGCGTGACTTCGAACACCTCGCCCTCGGCGCCTTGTGCGCGCGTGAACGGCAGGTTCAGGCGCTGGAACACGTCGGCGATTTCCGCCGACGAAAGCTCGATGCCCAGGACGCGTTCGGCGCGCGCCACGCGCAGCTTCACCGGCTGACGCTGCGGCAGGTTGACGACGTGGTCGTCAACCGGGCCGGCCTGGCCGCCGCAGATCTGAAGAATCAGTGCCGTAATGCGTTCGATGTGCTCCACCGTGGTGGCGTAGTCCACGCCACGCTCAAAGCGATGCGCGGCATCGGTCGAGAAGTTGTAGCGACGGGCACGACCCTGGATGGCATTGGGCCACCAGAACGCAGCTTCCAGATAGATGTTGGTGGTATCGAGCGACACGGCGGTGCTGTCACCGCCCATGATGCCGGCCAGGCTCTCGATCTCCTTGTCATCGGCGATCACGCCCACCTGCTCGTCCACATCCACGGTATTGCCGTTGAGCAGCTTGAGCTGTTCGCCCTTGCGGCCCCAGCGCACGTCCAGCCCGCCATGGATCTTGTCCAGGTCGAACACGTGCGACGGACGGCCCAGTTCGAGCATCACGTAGTTCGAGATATCGACCAGCGCCGAGATACTGCGCTGGCCCGAGCGTTCCAGACGCTGAACCATCCATGCCGGCGTGGCAGCGCGTGCGTTGACGCCGCGAATGATACGGCCCGAGAAGCGGCCGCACAGGTCCGGTGCCGAGATCTTGACTGGCAGCTTGTCCTGCAGCGTAACGGGCGCCGGCGACATGTCGGGCAGCGTCAGCGCAGCGCCGGTCAGTGCCGACACTTCGCGCGCCACGCCGTGGATCGACAGGCAGTCGGCCTTGTTCGGCGTCAGCTTGATCGTGAAAACCTGATCGTCGAGATCGAGGTACTGACGGATGTCCTGCCCCACCGGCGCATCTTCCGGCAGGATCAGCAGGCCGCCGTGGTCCTCGGACAGCTTCAGTTCGCGCGCCGAGCACAGCATGCCGAAGCTCTCGACACCGCGCAGCTTGCCGATCTTGATTTCAAACGGATTGCCACCCTCTTCGGCCGGCGGCAGCACGGCGCCCACGAGAGCGCACGGCACCAGGATGCCGGGCTGGACGTTGGGCGCGCCGCACACGATCTGCAGCGTTTCGCCGGTGCCGGCATCCACCTGGCACACGTTCAGGCGGTCGGCATTGGGATGGCGTTCGGTAGCCAGCACGCGGGCCACCACGATCTTCGTGAACGGGGGCGCAACCGGGCCCACCTCTTCCACTTCGAGCCCGGCCATGGTCAGGCTGTGCGACAGCGCGTCGGTGGAGATCTTTTCAGGGTTGGCGAACGTGCGAAGCCAGGATTCCGAGAATTGCATGGCGCTTCTGATCCGGTAGGTATTCTGTGAAAGTCTGGGACGTTAGAGCTGCGTGTTATCGCTGCAATCGATTTGCGGCGTCAGGCGAACTGGCGCAGGAAGCGCGCATCGCCTTCGAAGAACAACCGCAGGTCGTTGATGCCATACCGCAGCATCGTCAGGCGTTCCAGGCCGGAGCCGAACGCAAAGCCGATATAGCGCTCGGGATCGAGGCCCATGTTGCGCAGCACGTTCGGATGCACCTGCCCCGAGCCGGAGATCTCCAGCCACTTGCCGTTGCCGAATGCCATGTCGATTTCCGCCGAGGGCTCGGTGAACGGGAAGTACGATGGGCGGAAGCGCACCTGGATGTCGTCGCGCTCGAAGAACTTGCGCAGGAAGTCGGCGTAGACACCCTTGAGGTCGGCGAAGCTTACGTTGTCGCCGATCCACAGGCCTTCCACCTGGTTGAACATCGGCGAGTGCGTTGCATCGCTGTCCACGCGGTATGTACGGCCCGGGCAGATGACCTTGATCGGCGGCATCGGGCGGCCAGCGTATTTCTCCACGTGCATGCGGGCATAGCGCACCTGCATCGGGCTGGTGTGGGTGCGCAGCAGCAGGAGCTTGTCTTCGCTGTCACGGCCGTCCACGTAGAACGTATCCTGCATCGAACGCGCCGGATGGTTGTCCGGGTTGTTCAGCGCGGTGAAGTTCATCCAGTCGGTTTCGATCTCGGGGCCGTCGGCAACATCAAAGCCGATCGAGCCAAAGATCTGCTCGACGCGCTCCCACGTACGCATCACCGGATGCACGCTGCCGCGCGCAACGGCACGGCCAGGCAACGTCACGTCGATGGCTTCGGCGGCCAGGCGCGCGTTCATCAACGCATCGGCCAGCGCCTGACGACGGGCCTGCAGCGCGGCTTCCACCTGCTGCTTGACCTGGTTGATGCGAGCGCCTTCGGTCTTGCGCGCCTCGGGGTCCAGCTTGCCGAGCCCCTTGAGCAACTCGGTCAGCGCACCGGTCTTGCCCAGAAAGCGGGCTTTCTCGTTTTCCAGCGTGGCGTTGTCGTTGGCGGCGGCGAAGGCAACCTGTGCGTCGGCGACGATTTGATCCAGATCCAGGGACATGGCAGGGAAACGTGGAGGGGTTAGCGCTACGCGCGGCAAGCGCGTGCGGGGTATGTCGGGATATCCATTTCGGATGCCGTTTCTGATCGATCTGATCGACACGGCATTCGAAATAAAAACGGGGCTCGGTGAGGAGCCCCGTTTCAGCAGACCTTTCGGTCGGTGCTTGCCCGGAAGCGCGCGAGGCGCTTCCGCAGCCGGCATCAGGCAACGGTGGCTTTCACCTGGTTGACGATGGCGGCAAAGGCAGGCTTGTCGTGGATAGCCATGTCCGACAGCACCTTGCGGTCCAGCTCAATCGAAGCCTTCTTCAGGCCGTTCATGAACACGCTGTAGGTCATGCCATGCTCACGCGTAGCAGCGTTGATACGTGCAATCCAGAGGGCGCGGAACACGCGCTTCTTGTTGCGACGATCGCGGTATGCGTACTGGCCAGCACGCATGACCGCCTGCTTGGCGATGCGATAGACATTATTGCGACGGCCGCGGTAACCCTTGGCAGCGTCGATGACTTTCTTGTGACGGGCCCGTGCAGTAACCCCACGCTTGACTCGAGGCATATGAAACTCCTTTCGTTATCGTTTGAGGTTATGCGTACGGCATCATTGCGCGAACGGACTTCAGGTTCGTCTCATGGACGTCCTGGGTGCCGCGCAGTTGACGCTTGTTCTTGGTGGTCTTCTTCGTCAGGATGTGACGCTTGAAGGCCTGGCCGCGCTTGAACGAACCGTTCGGACGCGCCGTAAAGCGCTTGGAAGCGCTTTTTTTGGTCTTCATCTTAGGCATGAAAAACTCCAGCTCTAATGACATGCATGCAGGTGGACGGCTGACGCCATCGCTTGCAAAACCCGCATCCACTTGTTTTTGTACGCAGCACTCCAGGCGCCGCGCACGGTTTCCGCACAGGACAACGCCGGGATACACGTGGCATCCCGGCCGTCACCCCGCGCAAGAATCACTTCTTCTTCTTGGGGGCCAGCACCATCACCATCTGGCGACCTTCCATCTTCGGCATCTGTTCGACCTGACCCAGATCCTCCAGGTCGGCCTTCAAGCGCTCTAGCACGCGCGCACCGATTTCCTGGTGGGCCATTTCGCGGCCGCGGAAGCGCAACGTGATCTTGGTCTTGTCGCCATCTTCCAGGAAGCGCCTCAGGTTGCGCAGCTTGACGTTGTAATCGCCATCATCCGTGCCAGGACGGAACTTCACTTCCTTAACCTGGATGATCTTCTGCTTGAGCTTGGCCTCATGGGCGCGCTTGGCTTCCTCGTACTTGAACTTGCCGTAGTCCATGATGCGGGCCACGGGCGGAGCCGCGTTGGGCGCGATCTCCACGAGATCCAAGTCCTTGTCCTCGGCCAGGCGCAGTGCGTCCATGAACTTGACGATGCCGAGCTGCTCGTTATCAACCCCTACCAGGCGCAACTCAGGCGCGCTGATCTCCCGGTTGATACGGTGACCTTTGTCTGTAGCGATGTTCCGTTACCTCAAGAAGACAAAAAAACAAGCCGTGCTCGACGCCTCAGGCTTTGCTGGCAACGTCTTGCTGCAGACGCTCCACAAACGCGGAAACGGACATTACGCCCAGATCCACGTTGCCACGGGCACGCACGGCCACTTGATTGGCATCCCGCTCCTTGTCGCCTACCACTAGCAGGTAAGGGATCTTCTGGAGGGAATGCTCGCGGATTTTATACGTAATTTTCTCGTTACGCAAATCGGCCTTGGCCCTAAACCCTTGTTTTTGCAAGAGTTGCACGACGCTTTCGGCATATTCCGCCTGGGATTCGGCAATATTCATCACCACAACCTGCTCCGGCGCCAGCCAGGCGGGCAGCGCACCTGCGTGGTTTTCCAGCAGGATGCCCAGGAAACGCTCGAATGATCCGAGGATTGCACGGTGCAGCATGACCGGACGCTTCCGAGAGTTGTCCTCGGAAACGTATTCGGCATCCAGGCGCTCCGGCAGCACCAGGTCGAGCTGCAGCGTACCGCACTGCCACGAGCGGCCGATCGCGTCCTTGATGTGGTACTCGACCTTCGGGCCATAGAAGGCACCCTCGCCCGGCAATTCCTCCCACTCCACACCGCAGGCGCGCAGCGCCAGGCGCAGGCCGTCCTCGGCGTGATCCCAGGTGGCGTCCGAACCGGCGCGCTTTTCCGGGCGCAGCGACAGCTTCACGGCGACATCCTTGAAGCCGAAGTCGTCATAGATCGAGAACGCGAGTTCGTTGAAGGCCTTGGCCTCCTCGACAATCTGCTCTTCCGTGCAGAAGATATGTGCATCATCCTGCACGAAACCGCGCACACGCATCAGGCCGTGCAGCGCGCCCGAAGGCTCATTGCGGTGGCAGGCGCCAAACTCGGCAAAGCGCAGCGGCAGGTCACGGTACGAGCGCAGGCCATGATTGAAGATCTGCACGTGTCCCGGGCAGTTCATCGGCTTGATCGCGTAGTCGCGCTTCTCCGACTCCGTGACGAACATGTTCTCTTTGTAGTTCTGCCAGTGGCCAGACCTTTCCCAAAGGGAACGATCCATCACTTGCGGCGTGCGCACCTCCTGATAGCCGGCTTCGCCCAGGCGGCCGCGCATGTACTGCTCCACGGCCTGCCAGACCTGCCAGCCCTTCGGGTGCCAGAACACCATGCCGGGCGCTTCCTCCTGCAGATGGAACAGGTCGAGCGTCTTGCCCAGGCGACGGTGATCGCGCTTCTCCGCCTCTTCCAGCATGTGCAGGTAGGCTTCCTGGTCTTCCTTCTTCGCCCACGCCGTGCCGTAGATGCGCTGGAGCATCTCGTTGTTGGAGTCGCCACGCCAGTAGGCGCCAGCCACCTTCATCAGCTTGAAGACCTTGAGCTTGCCCGTGGACGGCACGTGCGGGCCGCGGCACAGGTCGACGAAGCTGCCTTCGCGATAGAGACCGATTTCCTGATCCGCCGGAATCGACGCGATGATCTCGGCCTTGTACTT
>JAFAJB010000003.1 GCA_019236395.1 Cupriavidus sp. | reverse complement strand
GGTGCGTCGTGCCGACGGTTCGGGCACCACGTTCATCTTCACGAACTACCTGTCGAAGGTCAGCCCCGAGTGGAAGAACTCGGTGGGCGAGGGCACCACGGTCAACTGGCCGGGCGGTGGCACGGGTGGCAAGGGCAACGAAGGCGTGGCCGCGTTCGTACAGCGTCTGAATGGCGCCATCGGCTACGTCGAGTACGCCTACGCCAAGCAGAACAAGATGACGTACCTGACGATGAAGAATTCGGCTGGCGAAATCGTCAAGCCGAGCGATGCGGCATTCAAGGCCGCCGCCGCCGGTGCCGACTGGAACAAGACGTTCTACCAGATCCTGACCAACGAGCCGGGCAAGGCTGCATGGCCGATCGCTGGCGCCACCTTCATCCTGCTGCACAAGACGCAGGACAAGGCGGCACAGGGCCAGGAAGTCATGAAGTTCTTCGACTGGGCCTACAAGAGCGGTGGCACGATGGCTGCGGACCTCGACTACGTGCCGCTGCCGGAATCGGTTGTGAACCAGATCCGCGCGACCTGGAAGAGCAGCGTCAAGGACGCTTCGGGCAAGGCGCTGTACTAATCCCGAAGTTCGTCCGATCATGCAACCTGGGGTGCAAGCCCCGGCATTGCATGACGGGTGGCCGCGGCGGACTGCATGCCGCCGCGGCTCCGATCCACCCATCGATCTTTTTATCATGGCGACCTCGTCCGATCTTCCCGTCGTCCGGCCTCCAAGCCGCCTTGGCGACATCCTGTTCGGCGGCCTGACCCGCGGCGCCGCCATCGTGACGCTGTTGCTGCTTGGCGGCATCATCGTGTCCCTGGCCATCAGCGCATGGCCCACGATCAGCAAGTTCGGCATCTCGTTCCTGTGGGCTTCGGAGTGGGATCCGCCCGCCGATGTCTATGGTGCGCTCGTGCCCATCTACGGCACGATCGTCACTTCCCTGATCGCGCTCATCATCGCCGTGCCGGTCAGCTTCGGCATCGCACTGTTTCTTACCGAGCTGTCGCCCGTCTGGTTGCGTCGGCCGCTCGGCACCGCCATCGAGCTGCTTGCCGCAGTGCCGTCGATCGTGTACGGCATGTGGGGCCTGCTCGTGTTCTCGCCCATCTTCGGCGAGTACTTCCAGAAGCCGCTGGGCAATACCATCGGCCAGGTACCCGTGATCGGCAAGCTGTTCCAGGGTGCGCCGCTCGGTATCGGCCTGCTCTGCGCCGGCGTGATCCTCGCGATCATGATCATTCCGTACATCGCCTCTGTGATGCGTGACGTTTTCGAAGTGACCCCGGTGCTGCTCAAGGAGTCGGCCTACGGCATCGGCTGCACCACCTGGGAAGTGATGTGGCGCGTGGTGCTGCCCTATACCCGGGCAGGTGTGATCGGCGGCGTCATGCTGGGCCTGGGCCGTGCGCTCGGCGAGACGATGGCCGTCACGTTCGTGATCGGCAACACCAACATCCTCGACAACGTATCGCTGTTCTCGCCGGGTAACAGCATCACCTCGGCACTGGCCAACGAGTTCGCCGAAGCCGGCGCCGGCCTGCATACCGCCGCGCTGATGGAACTGGGCCTGATCCTGTTCTTCATTACGTTCGTGGTACTGGCGCTGTCGAAGCTGCTGCTGCTGCGTCTGGCCAAGAATGAGGGTGGCAAATGAACCAAGCCAATCACGCTGTATCAACCTCGTCCATTCCGGCGGTACGCCCCGATTCGGACGCCGTGCGTGCGCGCCTGCAAGGCTCGCGCCGCCGCATGAACATGTTCGCGCTGACGGCGTCGCTCGGGGCGATGGGCTTCGGCCTGTTCTGGCTGTCGTGGATTCTCTGGACCACGGTCTCGCTCGGTGTGGGCGGCCTGTCGCTGGATCTGTTCACGCAAATGACGCCAGCCCCGAACACCGCGGGCGGCGGGCTGGCCAATGCGATCTTCGGCAGCTTCGTGCTGGTCGGTGTGGCCACGCTGGTCGGTACGCCGCTGGGCATCCTGGCCGGCATCTATCTGGCCGAGTACGGCAAGAAGTCGCCACTGGCCAGTTTGATCCGCTTTATCAACGACATCCTGCTGTCGGCGCCGTCGATCGTGATCGGCCTGTTCGTCTACGCCATCGTGGTGACCCGCATGGGCCATTTCTCTGGCTGGGCCGGCGTGTGTGCGCTGGCGCTGCTGCAGATCCCGATCGTGGTCCGCACCACCGAGAACATGCTGAACCTGGTGCCGAACGCACTGCGTGAAGCGGCTGTCGCCCTTGGTACGCCCAAGTGGAAGATGGTGATGTCGATCACGGTCAAGTCGTCGTACGCGGGCATCGTGACCGGTGTGCTGCTGGCCGTGGCCCGTATCGCCGGCGAAACCGCGCCGCTGCTGTTCACCGCGCTGTCCAACCAGTTCTGGAGCGCCGACCTGAACAAGCCGATGGCCAACCTGCCGGTCACGATTTTCCGCTTCGCCATGAGCCCGTTCACCGAATGGCAGCAACTGGCCTGGGCTGGCGTGTTCCTGATTACGATCGGTGTGCTTGCGCTGAACATTGTCGCGCGCATGCTTTTCAAGAAGTAATCGACGCCACGTGAGCCCGATCAACGAATTCCAGCGAGACATCAGCATGACCTCTACCGTCATCGATATTCCCGACACCGTGCGCGCCAAGATCGACGTCCGGAACCTGAACTTCTTCTACAACCAGTTCCACGCGCTGAAGAACATCAACATGTCGATCCCGGACCGGAAGGTGACCGCGTTCATCGGTCCGTCCGGCTGCGGCAAGTCCACGCTGCTGCGTACGTTCAACAAGATGTACGCGCTGTACCCGGAGCAACGTGCCGAGGGCGAGATCAACATGGACGGCGAGAACCTGCTGACCAGCAAGGAGGACATCTCGCTGCTGCGCGCCAAGGTGGGTATGGTGTTCCAGAAGCCGACGCCGTTCCCGATGTCGATCTACGACAACATTGCCTTCGGCGTGCGCTTATTCGAGAAGTTATCGCGCTCGGAAATGGATGACCGCGTCGAGTGGGCGCTCTCCAAGGCCGCGCTCTGGAACGAAGCCAAGGACAAGCTCCATCAGTCCGGCTACGGCCTGTCCGGCGGCCAGCAGCAGCGTCTGTGCATCGCGCGCGGCATCGCGATCCGCCCCGAAGTGCTGCTGCTCGACGAACCGTGCTCGGCACTGGACCCGATCTCGACGGGCCGTATCGAGGAACTGATCGCCGAGCTCAAGGATGAGTACACGGTCGTGATCGTGACGCACAACATGCAGCAAGCCGCGCGATGCTCGGACTACACCGCCTACATGTACCTGGGCGAGCTGATCGAGTTTGGCGAGACCGAAAAGATCTTCATCAAGCCGCATCGCAAGGAAACCGAAGACTACATTACCGGCCGCTTTGGTTGATTCGCGGCGATTTGCAGGACTCGAGCATCCACGCTTAGCATACGGAAAAGCGGCCAGGAGAACATCATGACTGACAAGCACCTGTCGACCCAGTTCGACGCCGACCTCAACGCGATCAACACCAAGCTGCTGCAGATGGGTGGTCTGGTGGAATCGCAGATCGAGATGGCCATGCGCGCGCTGGCAGATTTTGACGCCGAAGTTGCAGACCAGGTCATCGCCCGCGAGCACCAGCTCAACGCGATGGAGGTGGAGATCGACGCCGATTGCGGCAACATCATCGCGCGCCGCCAGCCCACCGCGCGCGACCTGCGCCTGGTGATGGCAATTTCGAAGACGATCACCAACCTCGAGCGCGCCGGTGACGAAGCCGAGAAGATTGCCAAGCGGACCAAGCACATCATGGAAGATGCGGCGGCCCACAACATCAACTATGCCGAAGTGAAGCTGTCCGGCGAGATGGCCATCACGCTGCTGCGCCAGGCACTGGACGCGTTCGCGCGTCTGGATACGGTGGCTGCCGCGCGCATCGTCAAGGACGACAAGGCCATCGACGACGAATTCCGGGCCTTCGTGCGCAAGCTGATCACGTACATGATGGAAGACCCGCGCACGATCTCAGTGGCGCTGGACTTCCTGTTCATCGCCAAGGCCGTCGAGCGTATCGGCGACCATGCGAAGAACATCGCGGAATTCATCATTTATATCGTCAAGGGCACGGACGTACGCCATGCGTCGCGCGAGGACATGGAGCGCGAAGCGTTGAGCTGATCACGCGCCTGGACTGAGTTAGAGGGGAAAAATTACATGCCGAGCAGTATTCTCGTTGTCGAAGACGAACCGGCAATCGCCGAGCTGATTGCCGTCAATCTGCAGCACGCGGGGCATTATCCGATCCGTGCTTACAACGCCGAGCAGGCGCTGTCGCTGATGAGCGACGTGCTGCCGGACCTCGTGCTGCTGGACTGGATGCTCCCGGGCAAGTCGGGTGCAACCTTCGCCAAGGAACTGCGCACTAACGACCGCACCAAGCAGATCCCGATCATCATGCTCACCGCGCGCAGCGAGGAGCAGGACAAGGTGATGGGGCTGGAAGCCGGTGCGGATGACTATGTGACCAAGCCGTTCTCGCCGAAGGAACTGCTGGCCCGCATCAAGGCTGTGCTGCGCCGCCGCGCGCCGCAGTTGACCGACGACGTGGTGGCCATCAATGGGCTGCGGCTCGACCCGGCCACACATCGCGTGACCGGCCAGGATGACAGCGGCCCGATCAAGCTGGACCTGGGGCCGACCGAGTTTCGCCTGCTGCATTTCCTGATGACCCATCCGGAGCGTGTGCATAGTCGTTCACAATTGCTCGACCAGGTGTGGGGCGATCACGTATTCGTGGAAGAACGGACGGTGGACGTGCACATCAAGCGGCTGCGCGCAGCGCTGACCCCCGGTGGGTACAGCAACATGATCGAAACCGTGCGCGGCAGCGGCTATCGCCTGGCACGCGCGCCGAACCACTGAAAGATTCTGGCCGATGGTGGTGCAGCGAGGACCCCATCAGGCCGGATTGGATCATATCGGACGCCGCCGTTTCGTGGCACACTCCGTCGCAATGCGATTGCCGCCTGAACCTTCTAACCTCGCATGAATGTCATCTGGGCCCGATCCGCGGCCATTCTCGTCGGCCTGACGGTTACCGCCGCGGCGCTGTACGTCTTCGCCGGGCCGATCCCCGGCCTGCTGTTTCTCTGTATTTCACTGTTTCTGCTGCTCGGCTATTACCTGTTTCAGATCAACCGACTCTGGCGGGTGCTCGATGCCCCGGCCTACGGCGAGATCCCGAGCGCGCTGGGTCTGTGGGGCGAGGTCTACTACCGCCTGCATCGGCTGGTCAAACGCTGGCGTACGCAGGTGCTCCAGGTGGAGCAGCAGCATACCCGTTTCATACAAGCCATCCAGGCGTCGCCCTACGGCGTGCTGATGCTCGACGATGCCGACCAGATCGAATGGTGCAACGGCGTGGCCGAGCAGCACTTCGGCCTTAACGCGCGGCGCGACGTGCGCCAGCGGATCACCCACCTGATCCGCCGTCCGGAGTTCGTGCACTACCTGACGCGCGAACGCTATGACGAACCGCTGATCATGCGTGACATGGGCGAGCACAAGCGAAGCATCACGTCGGTGCAGATCCTTCCTTATGGCGAGAACCGCAAGCTCGTGCTGACGCAGGACATCACCAAGGTGGAGAACACCGAGGCGATGCGCCGCGACTTCGTGGCCAATGTATCGCATGAGCTGAAGACGCCGCTGACCGTGCTGACGGGCTTTCTGGAAACCGTGCGCGACCTGCCGGTTTCGAAGGAGGACCGCAAGCGCTACATCGATCTGATGCTGGTGCAGTCGATGCGCATGCAACATATCGTCGAGGATCTGCTGGCGCTGGCCAAGCTGGAATCGGACGTCCAGCCGCCGACGCATGATCGCGTGGATGTGGCTGGCCTGGCCGCGCACCTCGTGCATGACGCAGAGGCGCTGTCACAGGGGCGCCACGAAATCCAGACAGAGATCGATACGGCCGTGGTGCTGCGAGGTTCGGAAGGTGAGCTGCTGTCGGCGCTCGGCAACCTCGTATCGAACGCGGTGCGCTACACGCCGGACGGTGGTCGCATTGCGATCCGCATGACCTTCACTGACGGCCATTCGGTGTTTTCCGTCAGTGATACGGGACTTGGCATCGCGCCCGAGCATATCCCCCGGCTGACCGAGCGCTTCTATCGCGTCGATCGCAGCCGTTCGCGTGATACCGGTGGTACCGGGCTCGGCCTTGCGATCGTCAAGCATGTCTTGTCGCGTCACCACGCGGACCTGCGCGTGACCAGTGAAGTAGGGCGGGGCAGCACGTTCCGCATCGTGTTTCCGGTCGATCGCAGCGGGTACGACCCAGAGGCCGCGCAGGAGCTTCCACAGCTTGGCGACACCTCGCGCCACGCGGCATAACATCGCCTGATTGCCTGAAATAACGCCCGAAAAAAAAGGCCGCTCCATTGTCTGGAGCGGCCTCTTTCTTTCTCTGCTTCGATTCGCGCAGCCGTTCAGGTGCCGAACTTCTCCAGCAATTCCACCTGGCTCACGCGCTGTTCGCGGGCCCGTGAAGCCTTGCGTACATACTCGCCGTTGGACTCCATGATCCACGCCGAAGCGTTGTCGCGCAGATGGACCTGCAGTCCTTCCTTGATCACGCGCGCCTTGAGCGAGCGATCCAGCACGGGGAAGGCTACCTCCACGCGGCGGAACAGGTTGCGATCCATCCAGTCCGCGCTCGAGAGGTACAGCACATCCTCGCCGGCGGCGTGGAAGTAGTAGACGCGATGATGCTCAAGGAAGCGGCCGACGATCGAGCGTACCGAGATGTTCTCGGACATCCCTGGCACGCCTGGGCGCAATGCACACACGCCGCGTACGATCAGGTCGATCTTCACGCCAGCGCGCGACGCCTTGTACAGCTCGTCGATGATCGTCGGCTCCAGCAGTGCGTTCATTTTCCCGATGATGCGCGCGCGCTTGCCGGCGCGCGCATTGCGGGCCTCGGCACGGATATGCTCGACGAGATTGCTGTGCATCGTGAACGGCGACTGCCACAGATGGTTCAGCCGGATAGTGCCGGCCGTACCCGTGAGAAGCTGGAACACATGATGCACGTCTTCGCAGATCTTCTCGTCGGCGCTCAGCATGCCGAAGTCGGTGTACAGCCGGGCGGTGCGCGGGTGATAGTTGCCGGTGCCAAGGTGGACGTAGCGGCGCAGTACGAAGTGCTTCGCCTTTGGCGTGGCCGGCTCGCGACGCACGATCAGCAGCATCTTGGCATGACACTTGTGGCCCACCACGCCGTAGACCACGTGGGCGCCGGCCGATTCCAGCCGTTCGGCCCAGTTGATATTGGTTTCCTCGTCGAAGCGGGCAAGCAGTTCCACCACCACGGTGACTTCCTTGCCGTTGCGCGCGGCCTTCATCAGTGCTTCCATCACCGCCGATTCGTTGCCGGTGCGGTACACGGTCTGCTTGATGGCCACGACGTTCGGATCGGTGGCGGCAAGCTGCAGAAAATCGAGCACCGACGAGAAGCTCTCGTACGGGTGGTGCAGGAGCACGTCACGCTGGCGCACCACATCGAACATGTTCGCGCCCGCGGGGAATGCCTTGACTGCGGCGGGTACATGCGGCGGAAACTTCAGGGCAGGGCGGTCCACCATGTCGGGGATCTGCATCAGCCGCACCAGGTTGACGGGGCCGCTCACGCGGTACAGGTCGTTTTCGGTCAGGCCCGATTCGAGCAGCAGACGTCGCGCCAGCGCGGGCGGTGTGTCCGACGACACCTCGAGCCGAACCATGTCGCCAAAGTGGCGCGTTGGCAGTTCACCCTGCAGCGCTTCGCGCAGATCGGTGATATCGTCCTCGGACACGAACAGGTCCGAGTTGCGCGTTACGCGGAACTGGTAGCAGCCTTCCACCTCGATTGCGGGGAACAGCTCGTGCACGAACGCCTGCATGAACGACGACAGCATCACGAAGCCGTGCGGATAACCCGAAAGCTGCTCGGGCATGCGTACCACCCGCGGCAGTGCACGCGGTGCCTGGACGATCGCAAGGTCGGCGTCGCGGCCGAACGCATCCTTGCCGGACAGTTCGATCACGAAGTTCAAACTCTTGTTGAGCACGCGCGGGAACGGGTGGGCCGGGTCGAGTGCGATCGGCGTCAGCACCGGGCCCAGTTCGTGCACGAAGAAATCGCGCGCCCATGCGCGCTGGGCTTCGGTCCACGTGCTGGTCAGGTGAAAGAACACTCCCTCCTGCTCGAGCGCGGGGAAGATTACGTTCTGCAGCATGTCATACTGCGAGGCAACCAGCTTCTGAGTGCGCTCGGTGACAAGCTGGTAGGTCTGCTGGAACGAGAGGCCATCGGGCGTCAGGCCCGACGCGTTTTCCCGCATCTGTTCCTTCAGGCCCGCCATCCGGATTTCAAAAAACTCGTCCAGATTGCTGGATACGATGCAGATGAACTTCAGCCTTTCCAGCAATGGAACATTGGGGTCGGCGGCCTGCGCCAGGACGCGCGCATTGAATTCCAGAATGCCCAGCTCGCGATTCAATAGCGTGCCGGGCGGCGTCGTCGACATGTCTATGACCTTGTTTTGGCGATGTGGCGACTTTTTCATAAAATCGTGTCAGTTTGATGACACTTTGATTTTGTCATGATACGGACATGGCTACGACATAATCTTACGGGTTTGGCTCCAGTGAGCCTAGCCCGCGCATATCGCACGCAATGACACAGAATCCCCGCTTGCTGGCCGCCGTCGACATGGGCTCCAATAGCTTCCGCCTGATGATCGGGCGGGTGGATGAGACGCCTACGGCCTCCGGGCCAGCCAGCCAGATCTTTCAGGTCGACGCCCTGCGCGAGCCCGTGCGGTTGGCTGCCGGCCTGACACCCGACAAGTACCTGGATCAGCCGGCTCGCCGGCGCGGCATCGATGCGCTGCGCCGCTTTGGCGATCGGTTGCGCGACTTCGCGCCCGACCAGGTGCGTGCAGTCGCCACCAACACGCTGCGCGTGGCCAAGAATGCTTCCGAGTTCCTGATCGAGGCGGAGGCCGCACTGGGCTTCCCGATCGAGGTGATCGCCGGGCGGGAAGAGGCGCGGCTGATCTATCTGGGCGCGTCGCACGATGCGCCGGCCTGCCAGGGCAACCGCCTGGTCGTCGACATCGGCGGCGGCTCTACCGAGTTCATTATCGGCAGCGGCTACCAGTCCAAGCTGATGGAGAGTCTCTATATCGGCTGCGTGTCACACAGCCGCCAGTTCTTCCCGAGCGGCAATGTCGACGAATATGCGATGAAGCAGGCCGAGCTGGCCGCGCGGCGCGAGATCCAGGTCCTGGTGCGCCAGTATCGGGCGGCCGGGTGGCAGCAGGCCGTGGGATCGTCCGGCACCGCGCGCGCGCTTGCCGAGTTGATCGAGCTGAATGGCATGAATGACAGCCCGGCCGAGCACGGGATCACGCGCGAAGGGCTGGAGCGCCTGAAGCGTGCGCTGATCAAGGCCGAGAACGCCAACCGGGTCAAGCTGACCGGGCTCAAGGCCGATCGCATCCCGGTGCTGCCGGGTGGCCTGTCGATCATGCTAGGCGTGTTTGCCGAACTCGATATCGACCGCATGGACGTGACGGACGGCGCGTTGCGGCTGGGTGTGCTGTACGACCTGCTTGGCCGCAGCCATCACGAGGACATGCGCACGGTGACGGTGGACCAGTTCATGCGCCGCTACGGTGTCGATCGTGCCCAGGCAACCCGGGTGGGGCAGGCTGCACGCAACCTGCTTTCGCAGTTCCCGGATCCGCCCAACGAGCGTCGCGAGGACAATCTCTCATTGCTGGGCTGGGCCGCGAGTCTGCACGAGATCGGCATGTCGATTTCGCATAGCGGCTATCACAAGCATTCGGCCTATATCGCCACGCATGCCGATATGCCCGGGTTCTCGAAAACCGATCAGGCACGCCTGGCCACACTTCTGCTTGGCCATGCCGGCAAGCTCGGCAAGCTCACGGGCAGTGGCAGGTTCCTGGATTGGCGCATGCTCTTCAGCCTGCGGCTGGCCTTTGTGTTGTGTCGCCGGCGTGGCGACGTGAAGTTGCCCGAGATTCAGGTCGGCCAGCGTTCCGACGAACTCGACGAGGGGTTCGAAGTGCAGTTGCCGAAGTCGTGGATCGACGTCAATCCGCTCGTCGAATACAGCCTGGCCCAGGAGGCCGATGAGTGGGAGCGTGTCGGCAAGCGCTACAAGGTCGTCTACGTGTAAGACGGCCGCCAGCCGGTGGTCCACAATACAAGGACGGCGACTCTTGCGGGTCGCCGTTCTTGTTTGCCGGGTCGGGTTGCCGCGCTGGCGGATCAGTCTTGATGCAGCCCCAGGAAGTGCCGCGCATAGCGCGGGTTCATGTCACGCACGCGCAGCAGCGTCAGGAAATCCGCTACATTGAAGTCGGGGTCCCAGGCCGGCAGGCCACAGATTTTCGCGCCCAGTCGCAGGTAGCCCTTGATCAGCGCGGGCGGCTCGACCTCGAGCGTCTGGTTCAGGTCCTCGACCGGCAGCGGCACGCGCGGGAAGGCGTGGTACTCGATCGGCGCCAGCGACTTCTCTGCAAACAGGCGATAGAGGCTGGCCGCGTAGTGGCCGCCGTCGCTCATCGGCACGCTTGCGCAGCCGAGCATCGATTCAAGGTTGTAGCGCTGCAGGTATTCGCCAAGACCACCCCACAGCGCCATGATGACGCTGCCGGAGCGATAGTCGCGATGCACGCAGGAGCGACCCAGTTCGAGCATCTTCGGGCGAAGGTGTGCCAGGCGGACGAGGTCAAATTCCGATTCGGCGTACAGGCAACCGATACGCTTGGCCTGGTGGGGCGGCAGCACGCGGTAGGTGCCAACCACCTTGAGCGTTTCCTGATCGCGCACGATCAGGTGATCGCAATAGGCGTCGAACATGTCGACGTCGGTTTCAGTGGCCGACGATTGCAGGCGTGCGCCCATTTCCTCGGCAAAGACCTTGTAGCGCAGGCGCTGGGCTTCGGCTACTTCGTCCTGGTGACGTGCCCACGCCACGCTGAAAGCAGGCGCTGCAACTTGTGTTTCGGCTTGGCGTTGTGCTGGCTGACGAGGAAGACGCCTCCGCGCCGACTGGCCGGTCAGGCCAGTGGGCAAGGAGTCGAAGAGCGGCTGGGTAGGCGTCGGAAGGTCTCGCATCAGGTGTGTCCTTTCGGTGACGAAACGGCTTCGAAACAATGTAGAGAGCCCCGGTGACAGCGCCGTGAACTGATGATGACGCTTCAGTGACGGTCACGCGCTTGCGTGTGCTCTACATGGCGGTATGCCTCGGACCATAAGCCGGGAGCCGATTTACAACCATCGCCGTTCTGCGAAATGTGAACGCACTAATGCAAAACTGTGACAGCTGGCAAACATTCACGTTGCCAGTGTCCGAAAGGGTGTCAGAGAAAATCGGGCTGGATAACGGCGCGCAGCACGACTTGCGCTTCGCTTTCACGGGTGCGTGCGGCGAGCCACCAGATGCCGCTCTTCTTCACGCTCCAGTTGATCTCGTGGCCGGCCAGCAGCAGGCTGGCGATCTGACCAATCCAGGGTTGATGCCCGACTACAACGGTGTACTCGTGCCCCTGCGGCCAGTCGATCGCGGCAAGCACCGCGCCGACATCGGCGCCTGGGGCCAGGTCTTCCAGGATTTCCGCCTTGCCTGTGAGGGCCGCGGCGGTTTCGCGGGTGCGCAATGCAGGGCTGGAGACAACGCGATAGTTGGCAGGAAGGTGGGCCCGCAACCAGGTGGCGGAGGACTCGGCCTGCTTGCGGCCACGGCGGGTCAGGGGCCGCTGCAGATCGGCGCTGCGCGAGATGCTCAGCGCGTCGGGCAGATCCTCGGCTTCGGCGTGACGCCACAAAATCAGGTTCATGTTCGAGGCAGGGGCTTCGTTCGAGCCTTGAGTATGGTGAAGCGGGCAGCTTGCCGCAAGGCAGGCGTCAGAAACAAAACGGGCCATCCAATGGGGTTACCCATGGATGGCCCGTTAGTGTCGATAGCGGCCATGTCAGCCGCATGACAGGAGCGAACTCAGGATTTGTGGCGGAAATTGATGCGGCCCTTGGTCAGGTCGTAGGGCGACATTTCCAGGGTCACGCGGTCGCCTGCCAGGATACGGATGCGGTGCTTCTGCATCTTGCCCGAGGCGTATGCCCAGATTTCCACGCCGTTTTCCAGCGTGACGCGATAACGGTTGTCGGGCAGGGCTTCCGACACCACGCCGCCAAATTCAATGAGTTCTTCCTTAGCCAATCTGTTTTCCTTTGCGGCAGCCCCGAAGGCTGCATGAGTTAGAGGGATCGAGGGGGCCCTGAGGGCGCTCGCCCGCCGGCGTGCCGCAAACAACGGCGCGTCCGTGTATGTCACGGGGAAAGGCGGGCAAGGTGTTTCCGGGTCTGGCCGGTCCCGACTTCCCGCTATGGGACGTGGGGGCCATATTTTCCAGCGCGCCTGGCGGCGCCGACCCGGTTACAGGGCATGCTCAGATACCCCGAACTGACGTGCGATTGTAGCACGTTCGTACTCGCTTCGCAGGCGCAGCATCGACGGCGCAAATCGTTCGTGTGATGCGCCACAGGCGCATGACGCGGTGCGAAATGGATCGCAATCATTTCCGGCCGCTCCGACCGTCAAACTGCAACCAGGATGTTCCACTTCGCATCACTTCCGACACCCCTCTCAAGGCACTTACGCGATAGGATCGGCTGCATAAGGTATGTGCTCGCCAGGGCACGCTCTGGGTCCCATTGGGTGCCTGATATCAATGTCCTCAGGAGGATTCGTGGAGCACAGGTCTGAAAATTTCGATAGGGGAAAAGTGGAACTGAGCAAGTGGCATGCCGAAACCCTCAAGCTGCATGAGGAAATGCTCAAGCTGAACCGCGAGGCGCGCAAGCTGGATATGGAAATGGTCTGGTATCCCGTAATTGCCGGGGCCACGGCCTTTGTCGCGCTGATGGGAGTGATGCTGGGCCTTATCAAGCTATTGTTTGCTTGAGCCGGTCATCGGCTACTAGGCTCGGTGCGCGCCGGCCGGTGCTTCGGTCTGTCCCTGCTTGGCAGGGCAGGTATCGGATGCCAGGGAAGCCTTCGGCGCTCTTCGGCGCACTAATGCTGTCGCGCACTAAAGAGCGTCGCAATAAAGAGCGCAAAAGATCACAAATGAAAAAGGGCTCACGCCTTGCGACGTAAGCCCTTGATCTCACTACCTAATACTGCCTGCAAATATGGTCGGAGCGATAGGATTCGAACCTACGACCCTCTGATCCCAAATCAGATGCGCTACCAGGCTGCGCTACGCTCCGAAGCCGGCGATTGTATCGCGGCTATGCCAGCCAGGTCAAATGTGACTTGATGGAGCGCGGGGCGGCCGCTTGGCATGGCAAGCTGGAGTGCCGATTGAATCTCAGCGCGACACCCTGCTTCAGGTGGGATCGGTTTTGGCTTGACTTGATGCGTCGCGCTGACATAATCCGCAGACCGCAACGGTCCGAGCCGGTGCTTCGCGCCCGGTATTGCCTTATTCACCCGGACCTGGTCCCGATTATCACAATTATGGTGCGCCGGCCCTGCGAGCGATGTGGTCGCCGGGTGCGCCTGAGCCATGCCCCGCCCGGCACACTGTGCCGCTGGCGGCCAAGGCAGCCGGACCTGCGGATAACATTACATGACGGCTTTTCGCGGGCCGCAATCAGAAGGTGCGCTAGTGCCGTGCGGAGCACTGGCGACGCCTTTGTGAACGGGAATAAAGATGTTTCAGTCGCAGGTGGTGGTGCTGATCGCAGGCTTGTTTGCGCTGCAGATGGCGATCGTCTGTGCCGTGCTGCGGCGCTCTGCGGGTATGGGGCGCAGCGGGCTCACATCGTGGGCACTCGGCGATCTGATCGTGACGCTGGCCGTGGTTCTGCTGGCTGCTCATGCATACCGGCCGGAATGGCCGCTGGCTGCGCTCCCTGAACTCTTGCTGACTGCCGGGCTGTCCATGATGGTCCATGGCACCCGCCACTTCGCTGGCAAGCGGGGGCGCGGTGTCGTGCTGGGTTTGTTGAACTTGCCCGGGTTGGCCGCGCTGGCCGTTCATGCAGTTAGTGAGTTGGCCGGTACAGCAGTCGAACCGGTTCCGATCCCGATCGTTACCTGGCTGACGTTCGCGGCCTCGGTGATCCAGGTGCTGCTTTTGCTTGAGGTCATCCGGGTTTCGCTGTCGCTGGTGCCGCTCAATCGCGGAACGGGCCGGCTTGCTGCACTCTCGCTGGCGATTGTGGCGCTGGGCTGTACGGTGCTGGCCGGTGCGCAGGCCTGGCCGCTGTTGGCGCTGGTGGATGGTCATGCGCTGGTGGTGCCGGACCAGCATGAAAGCATGACGGTCTGGTTCGTCTTTGGAGTGATGGGGTTGTCCGTCAGCTTTGCGCTGATGGCCCACGACCGTCTGCGTCGGATTATCGAACGCCGTGCACGGCATGACGACCTGACCGACGTGCTCTCGCGCGGCGCGTTCTGGGAAGAACTCGAAATCGCATGTCAGCAGGCCGAACGCCACCACAAGCCCTTTACCGTATCGTTTATCGACCTGGACCACTTCAAGGCCATCAATGATCTCTACGGCCATCTGGCTGGCGACAGCGTCCTGCGCCATTTCGCGGGCCTGTTGCGCAAGGCCGCGCCGGGCGGGGCGGTGATCGGCAGGCTCGGCGGCGAAGAGTTCGCCATCGTGATGCCCGAGATGAATCTCGAGACGGGCCGCGCCGTGAGTCTGCGACTGAGCGCAATGGTGCGCGCAACACCTTGTCCGTCAGAACCCGATTCGATTGCCTACACCGTCAGTATCGGCATGGCGGAACGCCTGGCGGGCGAGAACGCAGATGCGGTGATGCGACGTGCGGACCGCGCGCTTTATGATGCCAAACAGATGGGGCGCAACTGTGTCTCGTCGCATGACACCGCCGAATCCGTCGGTATGCCGCGCCGTCCGCGCGTGCGCGAGCGCGAGTCGTCGTAAAAAGAAAGGGCGTAGCGTGCTGCGCGCGCCAGTTTCGCTGCGGTAGAATGCAGGCTTTGCCGCAATGGCAAGCTCGTTCCGCCCTTAGCTCAGTTGGATAGAGCACTCGCCTTCTAAGCGAGCGGCCAGAGGTTCGAATCCTCTAGGGCGGGCCAATCTTTTCGCGGGTTTGCGGGTATTTGTCGTCGCACGCCCAACTGCCCCGTCTGCTGCGCGGACAACCAGTGGGCAACAGTCGTAACGGGGCTTTTCGGGGAAGTGCGAGGGGCGGGGAATAGGGCAGCGGAATCGCTGCCCTACGATCTCGGGGCGACCGTCGCGGGCAACACGCCAATTTCCTTAAATTTTAGGTCGTGACCCGGCGTCGTGATCGTATCGTCCGACTGCCCCGGGATCTTCGCGCCTACTGTCTGTTGTGCCCATCTGCTTTGCGTCGTTGAGGCACGGTCGGACTTGTCGTCACGCGCTGCAGGTGAGCCTCTGCCTCCTGCAGCAACAGGGAGGGCGTGACGCCCAGCGCCGTGGCGACGCGGTCAACCATATCCAGCGACGGCGACACAATCCCGCGTTCTAGCCGGCCGATCGCTGAACTCTGCATGCCAAGCAACTCGGCGAATGCCGCCTGCGTCAGCCCCGCGTCGAGACGGCGGTCCTTTACAGCCCTTCCGAACGCCCTATCAAGTTTCATATTCCGCACAACTGCGCATGGGTTTAGCCCACCGATTGGAGGTGAGGGATAGGCAGCAATGTCATGCATGTTTCCCCCAAGGCCGGTCACACCGCAGGTTCCTGTCTACGATGCTGACCGTCCCTGGCCATACGTCTGTTTTGCGGACATTCCTGAGCCGACGCGCACATTCTTCAAACGGAACTTGCGCGGATCGAGCGCGCCTGGCCTGGATTCAGCGTTCGTTTGGGACTGGGAGGACTTCCTGTCTGGATCGCGATGACCAATGCCATCGATAGCACGCAAGAGAGATGGTTTCCGGAACTTCCTGGCACAACTGCCTCACCGACGAGCAGTGGGGACAGGTGCCCGCTGAGAAGCCGCGACGGTCTCTGACCGACCCTGAACGGTCATGCGCGCATGTGCCAGCGACTGTCCGCAATCGGCTGGTACGACTCCTTGGCCGGACCAGGCCAAATGGCGCCCCGTAGCCGGCAGGCTAGCCGGGCGTTCAGGAAATGCAGCCATGTCTACTGCCTGCCTCCAATATTCTGTTTGCACATTACGTGGCTCGATATTCGCCGCCGGACAAGCTTGGTGTCGCATCGTTGGCAGCAAGAGCGGGGGTGCCACGCAATTAGCGTGGCCCGAACTGTGAGACGAATTCGTCGCGAAACCAGCGCATGGCCGGGTCGGCATCCTGTCGCGGATGCCAGTAGATTCGCACGTCGTGAGGCTCGACCTCAAAGGGCAGTTCGGCGATGTCGAAGCTCTCCGTGTCCCCAAGACTGATTGCAATCGAGCGAGGCACGGTCGCGAGCAGGTCCGTCTCACGGATCACGCTCGGCAAGGAAAAGAAATGGGGCAGCCGCAGCGCGATCTTGCGGAAGATTTGCAGTTTGTTGAGCGCGACATCGACGTGATCGAATTCCGTCCCACGCGGATCGACGGCAACGTGCAGAGCACTGACGTATGCATCCAGCGTGAGCGGCGATGCTGCCAGGCCGGCATGCTGATGCAATGGCTTGCGGCGCATCGCGACCCAGTCATCGTCAAACAGCTTCCGCTGCTTCATGCTCGAACCGAGCTTTGGCTGCGGGCCTATTGCGAAGTCGGCCTCGCGCTCGCGCAGCATGCTTGCAGATTCCGTTCGCGAAGCTGGAATGACATCCACAGTCGACAGTGGTGCGTGCAGTTGCATATGGCGCAAGAGTCTTGGCACGAAAATCAGCTCGCCGACATCGGAAAGGATGAGCCTGAACGTGCGCTTGCACATGAGCGGATGGAACTCACTTCCCGATAGCAGTGCTTCTTCAAGCATCAGCAGGGCAGCCTTGATAGGCCCCGCAAGCTCATCGCTTCTTGAAGTGGGTTCGAGCCCCGTTGAGGTCTTCACGAAGAGCTTGTCGCCTAGTGTGTTTCGTAGCCTGCTTAACGCATGACTCACGGCAGGCTGGGAAAGATTGATCTCATGCGCCGTCTCGGTCAGGCTGCGGTGCCGGTAGACGCACTCAAAGATCTTGAGCAGATTGAGGTCGACGCGCTGTAGTTCCACGAGAGCCTCCTCTATGGTCAAGGGGACTCAGCGATATTAGTTCGCTGCAGTTTGATTATCCAGAATTTGCAGTAGAGGAATGATGTGGTAATTCCTAACCTGTTTCAACTCAGGCCACGAGGTGGTGGATCTGGAAGGAGACAAGGATGCGGATAATGCACTGCGAATGCTGCAAATCGAGCGGAAGGAGCATCGCAACCCAACAAGCAATGAACCCTGCCCTGAAATCTGTCAAGACGCCAGCGCGAGTCTGCGCATGAGCGGCGAGCTTGCAAACTCCATCATCGGCCGCTCGCCGGCGATCATGGCACTGCGCGAGCTAGTGCAGGACGTCGCCACCCTCCCGGCCGACGTGACAATCATGGGCGAAACGGGCACCGGCAAAGAGTTGATTGCCCGGTGCATGCACGACCTCTCGGGGCGCAAGGGGCCGTTCGTCGCGCTCAATTGCGCTGGTCTGCCCGAGACCCTGTTCGACAGTGAAATCTTTGGGCATGAAGCTGGATCGTTTTCCGGCGCGACGAAGAAGCGAATCGGTAAGATCGAGCACGCACACGGGGGCACCCTGTTTCTCGACGAGATTGAAAGCATGCCGATGAACATGCAAATGAAGTTCCTGCGCGTGCTTCAGGAACGGGTGGTGGAGCGGCTCGGTTCCAATCAGCTCATCCCCGTGGATTTCCGGGTGATCGCCGCCACGAAGGCTTGCCTGCTCGCCCTTGCCGATGAAGGCAAGTTCCGCGCCGATCTGCATTTCCGCCTGAATGTCGTGACCATCGCTCTTCCGCCGCTGCGGGCGCGGCGCGAGGACATCCCGCTTCTCTTTCACAACTTCGTCAATCAGGCTGCGGTGCGCCTGAATCGGGCGCCACCAGCAGTTACGTACACGGTACTCCGCGAATTGTTCGCTCACCACTGGCCCGGCAACGTCCGAGAGCTGCGCAATCAGGCCGAGCGCTATGTGCTAGGCATGAGGGCCGCGCCCGGAGCGGAAAAAACGAGCGGAGCATTGTCGCTGACGAAAGCCGTGGAAGCTTTCGAGCGAGGCCTGATTGTCGAAGCGCTGTCCCACTATGACGGCAACATGTCGCGCGCGGCAGAGGCACTGCAGCTCCCAAAGACGACGTTGTTTGGCAAGGTACGCAAATACGACATTCCGTGACTTTCGACGGCGCCCGACTGATGCCAGGCACATTCCGTTATCGGCGGAGGAACTTGCTACTGAGGGGCAAGGTTTTCGATTGCTTGAACCGATCTTGATGTTCTCTTTTTTAGAACGCAAACATGTATCCAACCCTCTTGATCCGAGGATTCTCGATGCGCACAATTCGTCCCGCAAATTGTTGGTCTGTGGCGAGCGGCGTTGAGGTGGCAACGAGAGGCAACTTGTTCGCGTTGTAGGGGAAGAGCCCTGCCGGTGATGCCGTCGAGGGGGCGGAGTCAACTTATATCGCCAAGCAAAGGCAACTGATATGAACTTCCGGGATATGAAGGTTGGAGTACGTTTGGCGCTGGGTTTTTCCCTTGTAATCTTGAGCGCGCTCGCAATTTCCCTGTTTGGCAACTACCAGTTGGGAAAAATCGGTCGAGAGATCGAGAGCCTAGTCAACGATCGCATGGTCCGGGTGGAGCGTGTGAGCAGAATTGTCGACAACTTTAATCTGACTGAGCGCTCAGTGCGGAATCTTGCATTGTTGGTTGACGAAAAGAGCATAGGTGACGAAAAGACGCGCATCGATCGATCCGTCGCCGACAATCGCGAGCCGCTGAAACAACTGGGTGAGGACATCGAGCCGGGTGCTGGCGGAGATCTGGTGAAGAAGTTCCTGAAAGAACGCGATCCGTACGTAGCTGCATTGATCAAAGCCATCAAGTCGAGTCTTTCCCATCGCAATGAGGAAGCGCGTGATGTACTCACCAATGATGTTCGCCCCCTTCAGGAGGCCGCATTCAAGTCCCTTTACGACATCCGAGACTATGAGAAGTCACGGATGGCTGAGAGCGCGCGCCAGTCCCAGGAAATCGTCAGGAGAGCTGGTGCGCTTATGCTGGCGATTGCGGCAATGGGCGCGATTTTAGGTGCCCTAATGGCGTGGCTGATCACGCGGTCCTTGACAAAGCAACTCGGCGGCGAGCCGGCTTATGCGGCGAACGTGGCTCGCGAGATCGCTGCCGGCAATTTGTCTGTGGACGTGACGTTATCCTCGGGTGACAGCAATAGCATGCTTTTCGCCATGAAAGAGATGCGTAACAACTTGGCCAAGATCGTCGCGTCGGTACGCGAAGGCTCAGAGTCGGTGGCTTCAGCTAGTGCGCAGATCGTTCAAGGCAATCACGATCTTTCCTCGCGTACCGAACAGCAAGCCAGTTCGCTCGAGGAAACGGCCGCGTCGATGGAAGAACTGACCGCAACGGTCAAACAGAATGCCGAAAATGCACGCCAGGCGAACCAGCTCGCGGTGTCCGCGTCGGACGTGGCCGACAAGGGAGGCACGGTGGTATCGAAGGTGGTCGAAACGATGGGCTCAATCATTGAATCTTCCGGGAAGATTGTGGACATCATCGACGTAATCGAGAGTATCGCTTTCCAGACCAATATCCTCGCACTGAATGCGGCGGTGGAGGCGGCAAGAGCGGGGGAGCAGGGCCGCGGCTTCGCGGTCGTCGCTGGCGAAGTCCGCACGCTGGCGCAGCGCTCTGCGGGCGCAGCGAAGGATATCAAGGCGTTGATCGACGACTCGGTGGCGAAAGTTGACGAGGGCAGGGAGCTGGTCGACAAGGCAGGTGCGACGATGCAGGATATCGTTGCGAGTGTAAGGCGCGTGACCGACATCATGGGCGAGATCACCGCGGCGACAAGGGAGCAGACGTCGGGCATCGAGCAGGTCAATCAGGCCATCACGCAGATCGACGAAGCCACTCAGCAAAATGCCGCGCTGGTCGAAGAGTCGTTCGCCGCCGCCCAGTCCATGCAGGATCAGGCAAGAGGTCTGCAGCGCGCCGTTAGTGTTTTCAGCCTCGACTCGGCGCACGTTAGTGCAGTGCCTACGACAGCGTCCTCCGATGTAGGTCACACCGATCCCTTGGGTAGGCCCCGTAACAACCGGCGGGCTGCGTTGCCCGCACCGTCGCGCACACAGCAAGGGAAGGCTGCTGCGGCCGCGCAATCTAATGCTGCCGGCTGGGCAATGTTCTGACGAGTTCTGGCATGGATCGTGCGAAGTGCCAGGCGCATCAGTGTGGAAGCCAGCGGTAAGACACCGATCTCGCCTAGCGATTGTGAAGGCGGAATCATCTGCTGGCAGTAACCGCTTGGGGCTGATCAGCATTCGCATCCAGCTTATGCTTTAGGAGCATTCTTGCTATCTGGTGTGTCGCCCCGACGTATAGTGAGCATCCGCGATTTTTCGGAGACGCCGCAAAGGTAGATTTGGAAAATGGTGAATGTTCGCCCGGTTAGTATCGGCACCTAACAAAAAGGCGAAAGGTACTGGATGGAGACGAGAGACATCCTGCAAGAAGTTGGTGAGGTCAATCTAGCTTTCCTAATGCTCGCGCAGCGCCTGATTCGCTCGAATCTTCCAGAAGCGGCCTACAGGCTGGGAATAACTAGCAAGATAGCCAAAATAATTTCCGAATTAACAACAACGCAAGTTATAAAACTCGCATGTTGCGGCACTCTGCTCAGCGACTTCCGGTTGAATGATCCGAAGATGCTTTCTTTGCTAACGAGCATAAACAAACAGCACAATCTACAGCACGCACATGCCGCGCTTTTGTTGGCGACGCGAAGAGTAAGAGAAATCTAACCATGAGCAGGACCGTGAAGAGAAAGCGGGCCATCGGCGGAAATACAGCCACTGCTTGACACTCTCGTCGTAGTCGCATGAAGCACAATTGTGCGCTCGCCCAGATCCAACAGCGATCCGGGCGCACTCGGCTGCCTGCTTGATGCGCGTGCCGTTTTCGCCCCCGTGGCCTATGCGGCAGCGCGCTTTCGCACAGCGTCCCTTCCATCCGCCTCGGCAATCGCGACACTGGTTGTATCTCTCGCTGGGATTCTTGCAGTCGGTTTCGCCTTGCGCGGCCATGAACGCTAGAACTGCATGTCCCGTGATCTTCTCATCGGGATCGAAGCGAGCCGGTTGAATTTCGCCCCGCTATGAGTGCTTTCGATCGAACTACCCATATCCATTACCCATTTCCATGCTGACACGTGTCAGCGCGCCATTAGCGAAGGAGTGCGGCGCGTGAAATTTTCGGTTCCTAATAATATTCTAAATAAATATCATGGAAAATACATGTGGCGTGTGATTTTCTAATAATTATGAGCTATGCATTTTGCATAGCGGGACGTATGTTTGACGGTTTGGGGCACATTTCGATTAATTTTTTGTAATACAGATATAAATATAAATAACAGCGAAGCGCGATCGTTATTGCTCATGTAGACACCTAAAACAGATGAGGAATTCATGAGCAGCGAAAGATTGCGTGGCTTTTCGATCAAGCAACGATTCATGTTGCTTTCCGGCATTGTCGCCCTGTTGTTGGCAATGATCATTGCCGCAGTCGTGGCTCTAAACAAAAGCCGCGATCAGTTGGCGAAGGCGCACGAGGATCGCTACCTGGCGAAACAACTGGCGACGGAACTACGGCAGGGGTCTGATGACCTGACCCGGCTTGCACGAACCTACGTGGTGACGGGCGATCCGCGCTACGAAGAGCAGTATCAGGCAATTCTCGACATTCGCGATGGCAAGCGCCCTCGTCCCCAGCACTATGACCGCATCTACTGGGACTTCGTCGCGGCAGATGGCAAGGCGCCCCAGCCGGACGGTGAAGCCGTCGCCCTCACGACGCTGATGAAGCACGCCGGGTTCACCGATGCGGAAATGGCGAAACTGGATGAGGCCAAGCGCAATTCGGATGCGCTGGTGCACGCCGAGGTCATCGCCATGAACGCCGTCAAAGGGAAGTTCGAGGACGGCAAGGGCGGATTCACTGTCTCCAAGGAGCCTGATCTGGAGATGGCGCGCAAGCTGACACACGACCGCGACTATCACGTCAACAAGGCCAAGATCATGAAGCCGATTGACGAGTTCTTCGGCATGCTTGACGAGCGCACGGCGAAGGAAGTGGATGTGGCGCGCCAACATTCGGAATGGCTCGGCCAGGCGATCTACGTACTGCTCGCCGTTGCCATGGCAGTTCTGGCGGCGATGCTGACGCTTACCTATCGTGCGATCGTGCGCCCTGTGTATGCAGCCATCAAGGAATTCGATTTCATTGCCAAGGGCGATCTGACTCGCCGCATCGAAGTGCATTCGGGTGACGAGATGGGCGTGATGCTGACGCAGTTGCAGGGCATGCAGCAGGCGCTGATCGGGACGGTAGGCAGTGTGCTGGAAAGAGCAGAGTCCATCGGCAGCGCCACCGGCCAGATTGCCGCGGGCAACCTGGATCTGTCGTCTCGAACAGAGGAGCAGGCGGCCTCGCTCCAGGAAACCGCAGCCAGCATGGAACAGTTGACCTCGGCAGTGCGTCAGAACGCCGAGAACGCACGCCAGGCCAGCGCATTGGCGAATAACGCATCTGAAGTCACGACCAAGGGTAGCGAGGTGGTGGACAAGGTCGTGCACACGATGGCGGATATCGACCAGGGCTCGCGCAAGATCACCGAGATCACGGGAATGATCGAAGGCATTGCGTTCCAGACCAATATCCTGGCGCTCAATGCTGCGGTGGAAGCGGCCAGAGCCGGCGAGCAAGGGCGCGGATTCGCGGTGGTGGCCAGCGAAGTACGCAGCCTGGCGCAACGGTCGTCGTCGGCAGCCAAGGAGATCAAGACGCTCATCGAAGAGTCTGCACAAGGGGTGCAAACCGGTTCCGAACTGGTTGCGGAGGCTGGACGGACCATGGGCGAAGTCAGCCAGGCAATCCAGCGCGTGACAGACCTGATGGGGGAAATCTCGGCGGCCTCTCTGGAGCAGAGCAGCGGCATTGAACAGGTGAACCTGGCGGTGACGCAAATGGATGAGATGACACAGCAGAACGCCGCACTGGTCGAGCAGGCTGCCGCTGCAGCGCAGTCACTGGAGGAGCAGAGCAAGGGCCTGAAGGAAGTCGTGTCGGTGTTCCGCATCAATGGGACCGCGCTCACGATGCGGGCGCCCGTGCGTCCACGGGTTGCTGCAGCACACCCGGCGCCACGTGAGTCCACCAAGAAGCCGCCAAAGGCTCTGACTTATGCGGTCAAAAAGGCCATGCCTTCGGAGCACGTGCCTGCTGAAGCCCAGGGCGACGAATCCTGGGCGCAGTTCTAAGACCCAAAGCTGATCTCTCCTCCAGCCTGACAGGGCCGCGAGCGGCACGGCATCTTGCACTGTCGTGAAGGCCGCAGCTCAGGCTGGACTTCTTTCCATTCGGAATCGTTACCCGCCCGCATGACGGGTGGGAAAATTCCTTAAGCAGGATGCAAGCAAATGATGATTGGCTCGTCAGAATCCGGCGCAGCGATGGAATTCCTCGCGTTTGCGCTGGGCAAGGAAGAGTATGGAATCGATATCCTGAAGGTGCAGGAGATTCGCAGCTACGAGACGCCGACGCAGATCGCCAACGCCCCGGCCCACCTCAAGGGGGTGATCAACCTGCGCGGCCGCATCGTTCCGATCGTTGATCTGCGCATTCGGTTCAACCACGTAACGGTGCGGTACGACCAACAGACGGTGGTCATCATCATCGACCTCGGCCAACAGACCGTAGGCATGGTGGTGGATGGCGTCTCGGACGTGCAGATGCTGGCGCCGTCGCAGATCAAGCCCGCACCCCGACTTACGGATGACGTGAGCACGGACTACATCATCGGTATCGGGTCCGCCGAGCAGCGCATGATCATTCTTGTGGATGTCGAGAAGCTGCTTAACTCTGCCGAGCTTGTGACCATCGAGGCTCAGGACTGAGCGGCTCGTCCTTCTCCAGAGACGACGTTGAAAGCGATGAGCCGGCAATGAACTTGAACAAGACGTTGACAATGCCGTCGCGGTATCTGTGGCCGATCGCGGTGGTCCTCCCCCTGTTTGCCGCGACATTCGCGTCCTACCTGCTGGCCACCTATGAAGCCGACCACACACAAGAGGCACGTCGAAAGGCGTTCCTCGTTGCAGAAGCGCTCCGGCAATCATCGGATGACCTCACCCGCATGGCGAGGACCTACGTCGTCACGGGCGATACCGCCTATCGACGGAAGTTCGACGAGATCCTTGAGGCGCGAGAAGGAAAGAGAGCGCGACCGCGAGACTACGAGAACATCTACTGGGATCTTCTGCTGCGCCCTGGTGATCTCAGCCATCTGACGCCGGGGTCCCGCCCGCTGCTGGAGAGGACGCGAGAGTCCGGCTTCACTGCCGAAGAAGTGGCGGATATGGAGGCGGCAAAGCGTCGCTCCGACGCACTGACCGCGACGGAGTATGCGGCGATGGCATTGGTGCAATCTGGCAAGGCGGACGAGACCGGGAAGCGGCAGGCATTGATGATGCTGCATGACGAGGCATACAACTCGGCCAAGGCGGCGATCATGAACGACATCGGTGGCTTCTACCGCAAGGTTGACGCGCGCACGCTCAGCACGGTGCAAACCGCCGAAGACTTCGTCACGCGGTTGAGACTGGCCTTCGTCCTGCTTGGCATCGCCGTGATTGGGTTGCTCGCTGGCATGCGGCAGCGTACGCGCAGAGTCCTCGGCGCCCCTGCAGAAGAGCTTCATGCGTGCATCGCAAGGCTGGGCACAGGAGATTTCTCGCAAAGTCTTAATGTGCCACGGGGAAAGGAGTTCAGCGTACTCGGCTGGCTGGCTGAAACCCAGGGAAAGCTTGCGGGAATGGACGCCGAGCGGCGGCGGGCCGAGGAGGAAACCCGGCAACTGGCACATTTCGATCCGCTTACGGGGCTACCCAACCGACTGCAGTTGCAACGCTACGCGGCAGCGTGGATCGGCCGGGCGCAAAGAGAGCGTGGGACTTTCACCTTGATGGTTCTCGATCTCGATCATTTCAAGGAGATCAACGACACGCTTGGCCACAGTATGGGAGACGGATTGTTGGTGGGGTTGGCAAAACGCATGCAACGTCTCGCAGGGCCGGACGAGACTGTCGGAAGACTCAGCGGAGACGAGTTTGTTTTCCTCTTGTACGGAGCAAGCGAAGCCCGGGCCAACCAGCTAGCCGGACAGGTTCTGCGCGCAATGGCCGAGCCTTATTACCTGGGCCACCACGAACTGACCGTGACCGCTTCGATTGGCATCTCCCGCTATCCGCGCGACGGCGAAGACCTTGAGAGCCTGTCGCGTCGCGCCGATGCCGCCATGTATCACGTAAAGCGAGAGGGTCGGGCGGCCTATGGCATCTACTTCACGGACCTTGAGGTGCGCGCCACACGCCGCCTCAACCTCGCCAATGCGCTGAGGCACGCGCTTCCCAGGAATCAGTTGCATGTCGTATATCAGCCGCAGGTGTC
>JAFAJB010000084.1 GCA_019236395.1 Cupriavidus sp. | reverse complement strand
TCGAGTAGCGCCGCGGCATTGATGATCGGCATGCGATCGAGGATCAGCGCTTCGGCTTCATCGAGTCTGTCCTGCTCATAGCGAAGCTGGGCGATCAGCGGCGCGCAGAGCGCAACCGCCACCGATTGCGGGCCGGCATGCTGCCTTGCAAGATCCATTGACTGCGTGAAATAGCGCTCGGCCAGCATGAAGTGCATTTGCTGCAGTTCCGCCAGACCGAGCAGGCACAGACGGTACACCGACGCGAATACGTTGCGCTGGTCATCCTCGACAGAACTCGGAATCCACGGCGTTGCGTAGAGCGCTTCGAGTTGTCCGGACTTCCAGTGCCCGAAACGGATGACGTTCGAGAGGACGTTCGTGGTCCACCTGTCCCTTGTCGACAAAGGATGCTCGAGGCAGGCTTGTGCGATTTGCAGCGCTGCCTGGGGGCGGTCCTGCAGTGCGGCCACGACGGCGCGGATTGCACGGCATTCCCACAGGCAGGTTTCCCGCTCGGCCAGCGCGCCGGCCACTGCGTCGTGCTCCAGTGCATCGAGCATTTCCAGCGCCTCGCCGGAACGAACGGCCAATGCCATGCCCCAGGCAATGGCCAGCCGGACGCTGGCCTGGCCGCGCAGCAGCTTGGGCGGTAGCTGACGTTGCCAGCCGAGCAGCGTGAGCAGATCACCCTTGCGGACCAGCGCCATCGCGCAGCGGCTGATCAGCGTGAGGGCCGTGGCGGTATCGCCTGCCGCAATCGCGTGCCGCACCGCATCGGCCCAGAGCTCGGCGGCGGCGTACCACTGGCACGCCCGGCGGTGCAATGCCGCGACATCGGTCCCGGCGGCGACCAGCTTTCCGTACAGGTAATCGCGCAGCAGTTGGTGATAGCGGTACCAGCGTCCTTCCAGATCGAGCGGTTCAAGCAGCAACTGCCGCGTGGCGATGGTCTCCAGGAATCCCAGGCTGTCGGCGGCGTCTGTCACGGCGTCGCACAGCGAGGCGGTCAATCGGTCGAGGATGGACGTGCGCAACATGAAGTCGACCAGGTCATCGGGCAGGCGGTGAAGCATGTCCTCAAGATAGGCCGCGATCGGACGCGACGCCCCGGACAGCGGCTGCCCGGCCCCCGGGTTCGATGAAGTCCCCCGCATCAGCACCGACGCGGAGATACGCAGTGCTGCAGCCCAGCCTTCGGTCGTGGCCTGCAGCGTGTTGATGGACGAGTAGGACAGTCCGCCAGCGCATTCGCGCTCAAGGAAGCGCTGCGTTTCCTCAAAATTGAAGCGCAGCTCGGTTGCGTCAATCTCGAGCAGTTCATTGCTGGCCCGCAGGCGGGCCAGCGGGAACGGCGGGTCCGTGCGCGTACCCACTACCAGGTGGACGTTGGCCGGCGCATGCGAGAGTAAAAGCCCCATCGCGTCATGGATCGCCGGCAGGCTGATCAGGTGGTAGTCATCCAGGAACAGCCAGAGTTCGCCATCGACTTCCGCAAGAGCATTGATCAGCGCCGACATCACTGTGCGTGGCGGCACCAGCGATGCATCGACAGTCAGCCCGAGGATCGAGCCGACGGCGTCGCCGCAGCAGCGGTGAAGCGATTGCGCCAGATGGGTCAGGAAGCGCGCCGGCTCGTCATCGGCATCGTCGAGCGCGAGCCATGCGGTGCGGGCACCTTCGGCCTCCAGATGTGAAAGCCATGCGAGAGCAAGCGACGTCTTGCCGAAGCCGGCCGGAGCCTTGATGACCGTGAGCCGCCTGCTGCGGCCATGCGCGAGCATCTCCAGCAGGCGCGGGCGTTCGATCAGCGCGGCAGCGGATTGCGGCGGCACGATCTTGGTTGTCAGCAGCAACGGCAAAGAGGGGCCGGTAACATGCGCCGCCCTGTTGGCCGCGTGTTGTCGGGAAGAGCGGCTTCGTATCGCGGATCCCTGCCGGTGCGGGACTGATGCTGGATTGAGGCCGTTGCGCATACGATTTCCCTCAGGACGCGTGTGACTCGCAAGCCTGCCTATCAGGCTAGGTCTTCCCGGGAGAAAGGTCTAGTCGTGACTGCCCCGTGGTGTCGCTTGTGGTGCCGGTGGCTTCATGCGTTGGTGGCAGATGTGCGGGGTGGCGTATTGGTCTCGCCAGCAAGCAGAGGGGCCAGCATGCGCGCCGGCGGAGTGCTTATTTCGCCTCAACGCTGCCGAGGCACAGGCTCATCAGCCCGAAGCGTCCGCGCACGCCAAGCTTCCGGAAAATGCTGGCGATGCGGGCTTGCGTGGCGGACGCGGTCAGGCCCAGCCGTCCCGCGATCTGATTTTCGGATGCCGCCGTCAGCAGCAACAGCAGTACCTCCTGCTCGACGGGATCGAGCACGTCCAGCAGCGCGGACGGAATGAGGTGGTTGCAAGCCGGTTGCCGCAGGGCCGTGACGTCGCGGCCAACGCCAAGGCGCAACTGATGCAATTCCAGCCAATGCGCCGACCATGAGAGGTGGATGTCACTGCCATCGCGGTGCTGGTAACGGTTCTCGAACCCCGACCGCTTGTGCCCGGACATGACGGCCCCGGCTTCGCGGAGGGTCTTGTCGCGGTCACGCTGCACGACGAGTTCGATCATCGTCTGCCCGATGATATCGGCCTGAGAAAGTCCGAGCGTGTCATTGCACACGGCATTGACGTATCGGATTCTCCCGGTCTTGTCGACCAGGAAGACCATGTCCGGCGAGCTGTCCGCCAGCGCGAGAACTGCGTTTTCTGCCAAGCGCTCAATCATGTCGACTGACCCCGGTGCGCAAAGCTTCTGCGGCAATGCTGGCGATGTTGCCACAGGAATGGCTTCACCGGAATGGCGTCACCGCATCTGGCATGTTGTGCCGGTCACCACGCACCGGACTGGTGCGCGGTGACCGGCAGCGCGGGACGTCGGGAGAACGCCCGCCATCGGGCCGACTGGCAGTTACCGGACGGTTACCTCCACGCGCCCCTAGTCAACGAATCCGTCGCGGTTGGTGATCCTCGCGCCCTCGTCGACGAGTCCGTCGCGGTTGGTGATCCTTGCGCCCTCGTCGAAGAGTCCGTCTCGGTTGGTGATCCTTGCGCCATCGGTGAAAACATCGTGCCGGCCTACGGATCTTGTGCCGGCAGTTGCAGCGACTTTCGCGCCATCGGTAAAAGCGTCGCGTGCACCCATGACGCCAGCATGTGCCGCAGCGCTACCGATGGCAGCGCCTGCTACGGCGAGCAGCAAGACCTTCTTCAGCATTTTCCATCTCCTGGTGATCATTTCAGTCGGCCAGTCCGCTGGATTGCCGTTTGCCGCCTGGGGCGTGGCCTTGCATCGTGGTCGTATCAGTAAGTTCGGCGGGGCGTGGCCGGTGGTTACAGCGCGTGCAAAAATATTCCTGTGTCGAAACGTGCGCCCAGCGGCGGCAATCGATGCCCGGGCATCGATCGGTCCATTTCCCACGACTACAATCACTGGCTACAGCAATAACTCCAGGAGACGCAACATGTTCACCGACTGCCCTACTGAAAGAAGCCGAGCCATTGCCGACCGCGTCGAGCGGTTCGTGCGCGAGATCGTGGTGCCTTATGAGCGCGATCCGCGCTGCGAATCCCATGGCCCGACAGCCGAACTCGTCGACGAGCTTCGCGAGCGCGCGCGCGAAGCTGGCGTCATGACGCCGCATATCCTGCCCGACGGCAGCCATCTGACCCAGCGCGAGACCGCGGCGGTGCTCAAGCGCTCGGGGCTGTCGCCGTTAGGGCCGGTGGCGGTCAATACCATGGCGCCCGACGAGGGCAACATGTTCCTGCTGGGCGAGGTGGCCACGGCCGCGCAGAAGCAGCGGTTCCTGGAGCCTTTGATCAGTGGCCGCGCGCGCTCCGCCTTCTTCATGACGGAGCCGGCCGAGGAGGGTGGCGCCGGTTCGGACCCGTCGATGCTGCAGACCACGGCGGTCAGGGACGGCGACCACTGGGTGATTCGTGGGCGCAAGAAGTTCATCACCGGCGCCGAGGGCGCGCAGGTGGGCATCCTGATGGCGCGCACGGGCGACGGCGAGCGGGCGCAGGCCACGATGTTCCTGGTGGACCTGCCGAACCCGGCGATCCGCATCGAGCGGCTGCTGGACACCATTGACAGCTCGATGCCGGGCGGCCACGCGCAGGTCCTGATCGACGACCTGCGCGTGCCGCAGGACCAGGTGCTGGGCGAGGTGCACGAAGGCTTCCGCTATGCGCAGGTTCGGCTGTCACCGGCGCGACTTTCGCATTGCATGCGCTGGTTCGGCGGTGCGGCGCGGGCCGACGAGATCGCACGCGACTACGCCACCACGCGCCGCGCTTTCGGCAAGCTGCTGATCGACCACGAAGGGGTGGGGTTCATGCTGGCCGAAAACCTGATCGACCTGCAACAGGCCGCGCTGATGATCGACTGGTGCGCGGGCGTTCTCGACGGCGGCTCGTTGGGCACGGCCGAAAGCTCGATGGCCAAGGTGGCTGTATCGGAAGCGCTGTTCCGCGTGGCCGACCGCTGCGTGCAGATCATGGGCGGCAATGGCGTATCGCGCGACACGATCGTCGAGCAGATCTTCCGCGAAGTGCGTGCGTTCCGGATCTACGACGGCCCGACCGAGGTCCACAAGTGGTCTTTGGCGAAGAAGATCAAGCGCGAGACGATCGGGCCTGCAAGTCACGGCTGAGCGCTCAGCGCATTTGCCTGTGCGCTGCCTGTCGGCAACGCGGCCGGGTTCTATGGCGAGACCTTCCTCCAGCCAGGACCAGGGTCGAAGATCTTGATCTCGCGCGCCTTGACCGCGCTGTCGGCGCCGAGGTCCCGTTCATAGACCTGGCCGTCGTGGCTGACCATGAAGCTCATGACGCCCGTGTCCTGGTAGCGCACTGGCCAGGCCAGCACGGCGAAGCCGCCGAACAACTTGCCATTGACGATGTAGCTGTAGGCGCCACCCGGCGCATTGGGCCCTTGTGCGTTGAGCAGCTTGTAGTGATATCCGTAGTAGCCATCCTTGCTGGTGTGGGTCGTGCCTGCGCCGCTGAACGCCGGGCCGAGCGGGCTGGGCGGGTCTCCGGCCGCGGTGGGCCAGTAGAGGCCGTCCTGCTTGCCGGGCGTACTTGACAGTTTCGATGCGTAGACCAGCACAGTGCCGCCGTCATGGATCGTCCGCGCGTACTCTGCCTGCGCATCGGTGATGGCCAGCATGGTCTGGATCACGGAAAGCTCGTTGCGGCCCACGCGCCGCACACGCATTTCCTCCACGCCGGCAAGCGTATCGAACTGCCATCCCTTTTGCCCCTTCACCAGCGGGATGGGGAAGGACCATCCATCGTCACCCACGTCGATGTAGGCGCGATCATCCTTCTGTTGCACGGTGTGGGTCTTGCCCCAGGCGGTCAGGAACTCGTTGCGGACCTCGGCGCCCACCGGCGGGATGATGTCCCGGAATTTGCTGCCGAACAGCTTCTGCAGTTCGGGCTCGTTGTCATTGATGACCGCATCGCCGAACGCAGTCATCGCCGCCTCGGGCGTGGCAAACAGTTCGTTGGCATGCACGGCCGCAGCCAGGCCGATGCCTGGATGCAGCACGAGCAGCACCAGCAGCACCAGCATCACGAACGGCACGAACAGCATGTGCCGTGCCATCACGCGGGTTCGCATCGTCAGTGTCATGATCGTCCCCACTCCCACTCAGCGCCGTCCGCCGCCGCCACGCCCGCCGCCACCGCCGCGTCCGCCGCCGGAGAACCCGCCACCGCCACGGTTGAAGCCCGACGACTGCATGCTGGAGTTGCCACGGCTGAAGTTGCGCTGCGTGCCGCTGCCGTTCCCGACGCCCTGGAAGCCGTTGTCGCGTCCGCCAAAGCCCGCGCTATAGCGGTCCGCCGCGCGGGCGCGATCCGATGTGCCAACCCTGTTGCCTCCTGCGGCGCGATCCGTGCTGGTCATCCGGTCGCCGGTGCCTGGGCGGTTCGAGCTGCCGGGCCGGTCGGAAGTGCCGGCGCGATTGCCCGCGTTCATCCTGTCTGAAGCGGACAGGTTGCCATTCGCCATCCGGTTGGAGACCCCTGCACGATCCGCTGCACCGCCCGGCTCGCGGCCACGGAAGTTCGCCCGCCTGTCTGCGCCGGCCTGGTTGCGGCCAAAGCGTTCGCTTGTGGCGTTGTCGCGATAGGAAACGCCCTTGCGGTGGTCAACGTTATGCTGCCAGCGTCCGCCCTGATTCCGGTTGCGGTCGAAGTTCCGGTCGATATTGGCGGCTCGGTCTACGTTGATGTTGACGTCGCCGCCGCCCCAGTTGCAATCGCCAAAGATGGCCCCCGCGGCCGCCAGGCCGAAGCCCCAGGCCATGCCGCTGAAGAACGCGTAGCCGGGGTAATACGCCGGATATGGCGGCCAGGAGTAATACGGGTACGCGGGATAGGCCCAGCCGCCGTAGACAACCGCCGGGTCGTACGCGGGCACGTAGATGACCTGCGGGTTGGCCGGTTCGATGCGCACGATGCTCTGTGACACCGCCTGTGGCGTGGTGGCCTGCTCGACGATCACCTTCTGTTGCTCGTTCGACTGCAGGTTACCGGCGTCCCGGGCGCGCGCACGCAGCCGCTGTATCGCCGCAAGCACATCCTTTTCCTGCGACAGGAACGCATCGCCGAGCTTCTGGGTCCAGTCGATCTTGTCATTCATCGGCTCAAGGATCTGCGGGAACGCCACCAGCGACTTCACACTGACATCCCAGGACTCGTTCTGCACGGCCTTCACTGCCGCATCGCCCTTCAGGTCCGGGTGCGCTTTCGACCAGCGGGCCGCAAAGACGATCTCCAACGGATATGTCGATGCCATCAGGACCTGTGACAGCAAGTTGTCGGGGTAGAGCGCGATCGGTGCGACCATCGCCTCGATTTCCTCCTGCTTGAATGGCGCAGGCGAAGGCTTTTCCTGGGCGATGGCCCCGTGAGCCACAAAGACCAGCCCCGCCAGCAGGGCGGCACCGACAGCATGAGGCAAGCGTGCAATCCAGTGGTGGATCATGGTCTGGCCGTGGCGGTTGTCATGGTTCCCGGACTTGGGGCGGGATGAGACCGGGCTTTCGGCAATGTCCTCAAAACAAGGCAGGCGGAGAGCGCCAGCACATGGCGTCCCGCATGGTGGCCGTATCGATCACCCTCGCTGCTATGTCATAGAGCACCCGACCGAAAAAGTCCAAGCCCGGACCAGGCAGGTGCGTGCCAATGCATCTGGCCTTGAAACATGGGCTGGACCAAAGGGAATGACGCCTGTCAGCGATGCTCGCGAGCGATGGTGTGAGCAGCCATTTCCACGGCTTCGGCAACCGTTGCAGAACCGGGGAAGCGCTGTCGTCGGCGGGTCCCGTTGACCTCGTAGTCGACGCCATGCCGGTCGATGCCGAGGACACGGACATCCGTGGGGACCATGCGCGACATGTTGCCGATCAGGCCGGATTCCTCGTGCGCCTGGAGCGGGGGCGCGGCGTTCAGCTCCGCCGGTTCCACCCAGCCCATTCGGCCGACCCCGGCGATGAAACGGATCTTCAGCGGCTTCAGGCGGAAGAAGGCGAAGTCCAGTGCCAGAAGCCGCTCCGTGCCCGGCTCATAGCGCAGGAAACGATCGAGCAGGGCGGCATCCGGGTCGAACCGTTCCGCATCCGCCACCAACGTCAGGCGGCTGGCGGCCTGGACGTCGGTGGCTCCTGGCTGCAGCACGGACAGGCTCGCGCGCGCATCCGTCAGCAGGTTCCTGGTGTGTTCGGCCAGTGCGCTGATGCAGATGACCGGGTGGTGGGTGTGGTCCGGTACGTACGGCACCACGGTTGCATAGGGGTACCCGGCCAGGACAGACGAGTGCGTGGCGAGCGTGCCGAAGGCGGCTTCGTGCAGCAGATGGATGGCTTGTTCAGTGAGCATCTTGACCCTGTGCCATGGCGAAGAAGCGTAGAGACCAGCCGTATGTTATTTCACGCTGCAATCGAGCGCATAGCTGCCGACTTCCTGGCCGTGATCGCGCAGGACCAGGCCCACCTTGCAGGTTCCCCCTGGCTGTGGCGTCACGCGGATGGTCGAGATTCGCCTGGGGCTGTGTGCGAAGACATGCAGGCTGCCGCTCTGCGCCACTGAGGAACTCCCCATCGTGCCGGCGTTCTCGAGCCTGAGTTCGTACTGCAGGTCCACGTCCGTGGCGGCGGAAACGTAGGGCACCACCATTGTCTGGCCGCCAGCGGAATTGACGTCGAGCCAGACCTTGAGGTTCATATCGGCTTGCATGGGCGGGTCCTCACGTTTGTCACGGTGACGCCCCGATTATGACAAGGCGGAGAGGCAAGTACAGGCTTTTCAGCCTGCTTGCACTCTCCGCAAGGCCCACGTTTTCGAGCGTCGCTGCATTGGCCTTCGCCTGTGCCGTGCGGCGGACCCCCGGTGGCTCGATGGACGGGCTTACTGCTTCTTGGTGTTGTCTACGGTCGACGCCTTGGCTGCAGCAGGCTTGGCAGCTTCCGGCTTGGCGGCTGCCGGCTTCGCAGCATCCGGCTTTGCCGTATCCGGCGTGGTCTTCGCCTTGTGGGTGGTGCCCTTGGCAGCGGACTTGTGCGCACCGGTGTGGACGTCGGCTTTGTCCTTGTGGGCGCTGGCCTGGGCCTGCGTCGGTTCAGCCTTCGACGGGGTTGCGGAAGCGGGCGCGCCAGTCTGGGCGAAAGCAGTACCAACGAGGGCTACGGATGCGAGAGCAGCGAACAGCTTCTTCATGATGACGACTCCTGGGAGATTTTTTTCAGCCCGACGATGCGTCGTGCTTACCGGAAAAAACGGCGGGCAAGGCGCCGCAGTTGACGCCGAAGTCGTGACAATCCGTAAGTTTTGCAACATGAGCGGGGACGATTCGCCCGGGACTCATTGCCGGTGTTCAGCGTGCCGGTCTGGCGCGAAGGCGATAGAGCAGCAGCGCAATCGTCAGCACGCAGAAGCCCGCGCCGGCATGGAACGTGAAGGCCGCGCCGAACCGGTCCCACAACCAGCCCGCCGTGGCGCTGGCAACGAGCAGTGCCAGGCCGCTGGCCAGGTTGAAGACGCCGAACGCGGTGCCTCTGAGGTCCGGCGGCGCGGCGCCGGCGACCATGGTGGCCAGCAGGCCCTGGGTCATGCCCATATGCAGCCCCCACAGCGCGACACCGCCAAGCGAGACTGCCCAGTGTGTACCCAGGGCGAGCACCACATCGGCGACGATCAGCACCACCAGCCCCGCTACCAGCAGCCTTGCGTGGCTGTAGCGGTCCGCCAGCTTCCCGAAAGGGTAGGCCGTGAGCGCGTACACCAGGTTCATGGCCACCAGGACCAGCGGCGCCATGAACAGCGGCAGGCCGGTCTGCTGGACGCGAAGGATCAGGAATGCTTCGCTGAATCGGGCCAGCGCAAACGCCGTGCCCACGGCAACCACGCCCCAATAGGCCGGACCGAGGCGTGCGAGGCTTGCGCGCTGGATGGGGGTCGTGCGTTTTGCTCCGGCTTGCGGCTCCGGTTCCCGAACGCCGAGCACAAGCACCGCAACCGACAGGATGCCGGGTACGACCGCAACCCAGAAAATCGCCCGGAAGTTGTTTGCCCAGAGGTACATCAACACGATGGCGATCAGCGGACCGAGAAATGCGCCCACCGTGTCCAGCGCCTGCCGCAGCCCGAAGGCGGCGCCGCGAAGGTGCGCGGGGGCGATATCGGCCACCAGTGCATCGCGTGGCGCGCCGCGAATGCCTTTGCCGATGCGGTCGGACAGTCGCGCGGTCATGACCGTGCCCACGCCTGGCGCGATCGCGAAAAGCGGTTTCGACAGCGCGCCGAGCGCATAGCCGAGGACGGCCAGCGCCTTGCGTTTGCCAAGGTAGTCACTGAGCACGCCGGAGAAGACCTTCACGATCAATGCGGTCGCTTCCGCGGCGCCTTCGATCAGCCCGACTGCCAGCGCACTGGCGCCCAGCGTGGTGACCATGAAGACCGGCAGCAGGCTGTGAATGATCTCCGAGGAGATATCCATCAGCAGGCTGACGCAGCCCAGCATCCAGATGCCGGAGGGGATTTGCCGTAAGGTGCTTGCGGGAACGTTCATGGCCGTGGTCGCTGTGGATGGCGACGTGCTGGGCGCACGCGGTTCCCGCATTAATACTACAAGGCGGCTACACGGAGAAGGCCGCAGTGTCGGCGGGCATGCTCCGACCCGCCGACGACTACGCGATCACTGGCCCTGCAGTTCCGGATTCGCGAGCCATTCGCGGCCCTTCAGCATGCCCTGCCAGTACAGCGGCGGCAGAATCCGTTCCTTGAGCCACCAGGCCAGCCGCGAGGGCCGTGTGCCGTTGATGAACCAGTTCGGGAAACTCGGTGCGACCTTGCCGCCATACGTGAACTCGGCAAGCACGATCTTGCCGCGCTCCACGGTCAACGGGCACGAGCCATAGCCGTCGTAGCGGGCTTCGCCCCTGGCCGCGCCGCGCTCGGCAAGCACGTTGTGCGCAACCACGGGCGCCTGCTTGCGCGCGGCGGCGGCAGTCTTGGCGTTGGTGGTATTGCCGGCGTCCCCAAGGCCAAAGACGTTGGCAAAGCGCTTGTGGCGCAGCGTGGCCGGGTCCACGTCGATCCAGCCCGCGGCGTCGGCCAGCGGACTCTCGCGAATGAAGTCGGGCGCCTTCTGCGGCGGCACCGCGTGCAGCATGTCGAAATCGCGCACCACCAGCTCCGTTGCACTGTTTGCGGTGGCGCGCCGGAACGTGGCCTGGCGCGCGGGGCCATCCACGGCGACCAGGGTCTCACCGAAGTTCAGGTCGATGGCATAGCGCTCGACATACTCCATCAGCGCGGGCACATAGTCGGCAACGCCGAACAGCACATTGCCAGCGTTGCAGAACTGGATGTCCACGCGATCGAGCACACCGGCGCGGCGCCAGGCATCGGCCGACAGGTACATGGCCTTCTGCGGCGCGCCCGCGCATTTGATCGGCATCGGCGGCTGCGAGAACAGCGCGCGGCCGCCTTGCTTGCTGACCAGCTCCTGCACGAGCTTCCACGTATAGGGTGCAAGGTCATAGCGATAGTTCGACGTGACGCCGTTGCGGCCGAGCGTTTGCTGCAGCCCGTCGATCGCATCCCAGTCCAGCTTGAGGCCGGGGCACACGACCAGATGCTCGTACTGCACCACGCGGCCGCCATCGACGATCACGGCATTCTGTTCGGGCGAGAAGGACTTGACCGCAGCCTTGATCCACGACACGCCGCGCGGCAGGACAGATGCCATGGTGCGCGCGGTGTGCGCAGGCTCGAACACGCCACCGCCCACCAGCGTCCAGCCTGGCTGGTAGTAGTGGATGTCGGCCGGATCGATGATGGCGATGTCCAGGCCGGGCTTGCGCGCCAGCAGGCTGGACGCGACGGCGATGCCCGCGGCGCCGCCGCCGATGATGACCACGGCGTGGCTGGCATCGGCCTGGGTTTGGGGGACTTCGGTATTGAAGGGGCGCGGTTGCATGATGTTTTTTTTTGGGATGGACTCAGAGGGCGTTGATGGGGATCTTGAGATAGCGCGTACCGTTGGCTTCTGCCGGCGGCATTTCGCCCGCGCGCATGTTGACCTGGACGGAAGGCAGGATCAGCGTGGGCATGGACAGCGTGGCGTCGCGCGCCTGGCGCATCGCCACGAACTCTTCTTCGCTGATGCCGTCGCGCACATGGATGTTGCTGGCACGCTCGTCCGCCACGGTGGACATGTACTGCAGTTCCCGGCCGCCCGGCTGGTAGTCGTGGCACATGTACAGGCGAGTGTCCGCCGGCAGGCTCAGCACCTTGTTGATGGACTGGTAGAGCGTGCGTGCATCGCCGCCGGGGAAGTCGCATCGCGCGGTGCCGTAGTCGGGCATGAACAGCGTGTCGCCGACAAACGCGGCAGTGTCCTTGCCATCGCTGACCACGTAGGTCATGCAGGCCGGCGTGTGCCCGGGGGTGTGTATCGCACGCAGCTGAAGACCGCCGATCGCCAGGATGTCGCCGTCCTGCAGCAGGCGGTCGAACTGGCGGCCGTCGTGCGCGAATTCGGGGCCGCTGTTGAACAGCGTGCCGAACACCTTCTGCACCGTGGTGATGTGGCTGCCGATAGCGGTCTGGCCACCGAGCCGGGCCTTGAGGTAAGGCGCGGCCGACAGGTGATCGGCGTGAACGTGGGTCTCCAGGATCCATTGCACGGTGGCGCCCAGTGCCTGCACGCGCTCGATCAGGCGGTCTGCGCTGGTGGTCCGGGTGCGGCCCGACTTAGGGTCGTAGTCCAGCACGCTGTCGATC
>JAFAJB010000049.1 GCA_019236395.1 Cupriavidus sp. | reverse complement strand
TCGAGGACACTGGCACATGGACCGAGCTGCCCTTGCTGGAAGCGGCTTACCGCGCCGATGCGCCCGAGGTGCCGTTCGCTTCGTTGCAGTTCCGCGTGGGCAATCACATCGCCGTCGTGGACCCGCAATTTCTTGCCGACGTCACCCCGCTCGACGACTTCATTCGCCTTGGCATGATCGACACCCGCACCGGCAGCGTTCTGGTGGCGTGGACCGACACCGACCATGCCCTGCTGACCCGGGCCTGGCAGCAACAAGGCGGGCAGGGGCGCCTCGATCGCTACTTCGAAATCAGGATATCGCCGGTGATGCCGATTGCGGTGGTGGCCTACGAACCGTTCGGCGAAGTTTCCGCAGCGTGGCACCGGCTGCTCTACGTCACGTTGCCGATTGCGCTGGGCATCAGCGTGCTGGCCACCTGGCTGCTGCTGCGATGGGTCCGACGCTTGCGCGGCCCCGAGCACGCACTGCGGGACGCGATCCGGCGCCGGGAATTCTTCGCGGTCTACCAGCCCGTCATGTCGCTGGCGGACGGGCGGTGCATCGGCGCGGAAGCCTTGATCCGCTGGCGCCTGCCCGGCGGCAAGGTGGTCATGCCGGACCGCTTCGTGCCGATGGCGGAAACCGTCGGCGTCATGCACGCGATTACGCAATGCATGATCGAGAACATCATCGCGGACCTTGGCAGCCAGCTCTCGTCGGACCCGGCGCTTCATGTGTCGGTCAATCTCGCCCCTGACGACTTCCGTTCGCGCGAGACCCTGCAGTTGATCGGTACGTTGCTCAGACGCGCGGGGATCGCACCCCGGCAGGTCTGGATCGAAATCACCGAACGCGGCTTCGTTGACGATGCCGAGTGCCGTGCGACCATTGCCGCCTTCCGCCTGGCCGGCCATCCGATTTATATCGACGACTTCGGCACCGGCTATTCCAGCCTGGCCTATCTGCACGACATGGACGTTGACGGACTCAAGATCGACCGCGCGTTCGTCGAATCGATGACGACCGAGGCGCCGACGAAGAATGTGGGCCCGTATATCATCGAAATGGCCAGGGCCCTCGGTATCCGCATGGTGGCCGAAGGGATAGAAACCGAGCCCCAGTTCCTGACGCTGCGCGAGCAAGGCGTGCAGTACGGCCAGGGCTGGCTGTTTGGCCGTCCGATGGCGACGAAGGATTTCCTGACGTTCTGGCGCGATCATCGGAGCGCCGCGCAAGCCGCGCCCCAGTCTTCGGCTACGATGGCATCGTGAGCCGCCCCTGTATCCCACCGATCGCTTTTCCGATGACTGCCGACGCAAGATTCCTGCCGCCTCTCTCGCCGCTCGCCCGGCGCCCGCACCGCTCCTGGGTACGTAACGCGCTGTGCGCGTGGCTGATTGGCGGCGCCGCCGCGGCCTGGGCGCAGCCCCTCTGGTTCGCTGACGGGCGCCCCACGCAGACCGCGCAACAGGCCGTGGCGGCACTGACCAATGCCGGCGCGGACGGGCTGGATGCGCGGGACTACGATGCCGATGCGCTGGCGCAGGCCATCTCGCAGGCAAATGGCGGCACCGCACTGGCCCCGGAGTCCGTGGACCGGCTCGACAACGCGCTGACCACCGCGATGCGCCACTACCTGTCGGATCTGCACCGTGGGCGCGTCGATCCACGCAAAGTACACGCGGATTTCAGCTTGCCGGATGAAAGGTCATTCGATCCCGACAGCTACCTGCGCGCCGCCATTGCGGCAAACCGCCTGCCCGCGGCTATTCACGATGCCGCACCGGCTTTCCCGCTCTACGCCACGCTGCGCGATGCGCTGTCGCGTTATCGCGCGCTGGCCGCGCAGCCATTCTGGAGCCAGCCGCTCCCGGCACCGCCCGGCAACAAGCTCAACAACGGGCAGCCATACGACGGGCTTGCCCAACTCGCTCAGCGGCTGGAAGCGCTGGGCGACCTGCCACCGGGCACATCGGTCCCAAAGCTATATGGCGGCGCGATGACGACGGCAGTCCAGTCCTTCCAGAAGCGGCACGGGCTGGAACCGGATGGCGTGATCGGACCGGGAACGCTGGCTCAGCTCAACACCCCGCCTTCGGCGCGCGTGCAACAGATCGCCCTGACGATGGAACGCCTGCGCTGGACGCCGCTGACGGAGGGCCCGCGCGTCATCGTCGTCAACATCCCCGAGTTCATGTTGCACGCCTACGAGTATGTCGACGGCAAGCTCGACATCAAGCTGGAGATGAAGGTCATCGTCGGCAAGGCGCTCGACACGCGCACGCCGCTGTTCCGCGAAGACATGCGCTATATCGAGTTCAGCCCGTACTGGAACGTGCCGCCGTCGATTGCGCGCAGCGAGGTGGTTCCCCGGTTGCGGCGCGACCCCGGCTATTTCACGCGGCAGGGGTTCGAGTTCGTCTCCGGCGACGATGCGATCACCGCGCTGACCCCGGCCAATCTCGATGCGGTCATGAATGGCCAGATGCGCATCCGGCAGCGGCCGGGCCCGCAGAACGCACTCGGAGACATCAAGTTCGTGTTTCCGAACAACCAGAACATCTACCTGCACCACACGCCAACCCCGCAACTGTTCCAGCGTGACCGGCGCGACTTCAGCCATGGGTGCATTCGCGTGGAGGAGCCGGTGGAGCTGGCGAAGTTCGTGCTGCAGGACACGCCGGGCTGGACCGAGGATCGCATCCGGCAGGCCATGAGCAAGGGCAAGTCCAATACCGTCGCGCTGAAGCAGCCGCTGCCGGTGGTACTGGCCTATGGCACGGCGATCGCCCGGGCTGACGGACGTGTATATTTCCTTCCAGACATCTATGGGCAGGACAAGCTGCTGGAGCAGGCGCTGCGGCAGCGCGTCGTGCCCGCCACGGCACACGCCAGCCAGATCTTGCAGGCCACACCATGACCCAATCGCGCACGCCCGCCCGCCGCCGCTTCCTGCACCATGCTGGCGGTCTGATTCTTGGCACTGGATTCACGGCGCTTGCACCCGGCGTTGCGCGGGCAGACGTGCCGCAGGCGCGTTCGCTGTCGTTCTCGCACACCCATACGGGTGAACACCTTTCGCTGGTCTACGCGATGGGCGACCAGGTGCTGCCCCAGGCACAGCTGGCACTCAACCATTTCCTGCGGGATCACTACTCCGGCGATGTCGGCGCGATCGACCCGCACCTGTTCGATGTGCTGTTCGCGTTACGCCAGACACTCGGCGCGGAAGGTCCGTTCCACGTCATCTCGGGCTACCGCAGCCCGGCAACCAATGCGCGTCTGCGCAAGACGCGCGGCGGCGGCGTGGCCAGCCACAGCCTGCACATGGACGGCATGGCGATCGACATCCGGCTGCCCGGCGTGGCATTGGGTGACCTGCGCGACGCGGCGGTGTCGTTGCAGGATGGGGGTGTAGGGTTCTACCAGCATGAGGATTTCGTGCACGTCGATACCGGCCGTGTGCGGCGGTGGGGTTAGCGCGCGGAGGGCACGGGGCGGGTAGCCGCGACCTTATCACCTGGCGGTGATGGCCGTTATCGACCACGGCCGTATGGCGCTGGCAGCGGCGGGGTTGATACACTTCGGGAAAACCCTATCGGGGAATCCACCAAGGATTGCCAACAGGCTCATCCACCGCTGAAACGCGCTATCCAGCGCTCCGACCATGTCCGCACAACTCGAACAAAGCCTCCTCCCCTACGGTGCATCGCTCGCCAAGGCGCCAACGCAGGACCGTAACCAGTCGTCCTGGTGGGGCAGCTACTGGGCAGGCGGCTGGGACCTTTACCTCGACAACGCCCGCGCCGTAGCGCAGGCGTATATGCCGCCCCAGCAGGATCGCTGAGCCGGACCGGGGCAGCATTACAGAATGCCCCTGGCGCGCAGGCCCGCGACTTCGTCGGGCCCGAGATCGAGATAGTCGCGCAATACCTCATCCGTATGCTGACCCAGCGCCGGCGGCGCATACCGCAACGTGGCGGGCGTCTCCGAAAGCCGCAAGGGGCTGGCCGTGGTACGGATCCGGTTCACGGCATCCGACTGCGGACGTCCGGTTGAAGCATAGCGATCCTGTTCGATGCGCAGTCCGCGATGCTGGACATGCTCGTCGGCAAACGCCTGCCCAATATCGTTGATGGGCCCACAGGGCACTGACGCGGCCTCCAGCAATCGAATCCACTCGCTCGTCGGCTTCGTCCGGGTGACCTCGCTCATCATCGGGATCAGGGTCCGCCGATGGGTGACGCGGCTGCTGTTGGTGGCATACCGCTCGTCTTGAGCCCAGCCGACATCGGCGACCTCGCAAAAGCGCGCGAACTGGCCGTCATTGCCGATGGCCAGCAGCATGTCGCCATCGTGCGTCGGGAAGTCCTGATACGGGACAACGCTCGGGTGCGTGTTGCCCTGGCGCGTCGGGACGACGCCCGCGTTCAGGTATCCCGCGCCCTGATTCGCCAGCACCGCCATGGCAACGTCCAGCAGCGCGATATCGATATGCTGCCCGCGCCCCGTGTAATGCCGGGCCTCGATCGCGCCGAGGATCGCGGTGGTGGCATACATGCCCGTGAACACATCGATCACCGCGACACCTACCCGCACCGGTCCGGCGCCGGGTTCGCCATCCGCCTGACCCGTGATGCTCATCAGGCCGCTCATCGCCTGGATCAGCAGGTCATACCCGGGACGCGCCGCATACGGGCCGGTCTGACCGAATCCCGTGACGGAGCAGTAGACCAGGCGCGGGTTCAATGCGCTGAGCGTGTCGTAGTCGAGCCCGTAACGCTTGAGTCCGCCGGTCTTGTAGTTTTCGATGACCACGTCGCTCTTCATCGCCAGCTCGCGGACCAGCTTCTGCCCTTCCGGCGTGGCAATGTCGATCGTCACCGAGCGCTTGTTGCGATTGCACGCGGCGAAGTAGCTGGCCTGGTTCGTCGGGCCATCCTCGCCGCCGAGATACGGCGGGCCCCAGCGGCGGGTATCGTCCCCCTCGCCGGGCTTCTCGACCTTGATCACATCGGCGCCCATGTCGGCAAGGTTCTGCGTGCACCAGGGCCCTGCCAGCACGCGCGAAAGATCCAGCACGCGGATATGACTCAGTGCGCCGGTCTGCCGGGACGGATGTGGCAGGCCGGATGTCGAATCGAATGATGTCGTCATGGTGACTCGTGACTCGGGTGGTGGTCAGACGATCTCTGCCCAGCCATGGCTGAGCACGACCTTGTCGCGTTCCGGCACGCTTGCGCGCAACTGGAACTGGCCGGGCTGGGCGGGATCGCGCCAGATCTCGGTGACAAGCGTTTCGCCCGGATAGACCGGCGCGGCAAAACGGATATCGAGCGCCCTCAGCCGCGACGGGTCATGGCCCGCGCATTGCCGCAGCAGCGCATGGGCGACGAGCCCATAACTGGCCAGGCCATGCAGGATCGGGCGCGCGAAGCCCGCAGCTTGCGCCGTCGCCGGGTCTGCGTGGAGCGGATTGAAATCGCCCATCAGGCGATACAGCAATGCGGCTTCGGGCCGCGTGGACTGCGTGTCGACGAAATCGGGCGCCCGGTCTTCCGGCGTCGGCCGCAGCGCGGGCAGCGGATCGTCGCTCGGTTGTCCGCCGTCGGCCTGGCTGTAGCCGCCGTCACCGCGCAGGAAGGACACCTGCTGGACGGTGGCTAGCAGCTCGCCCTGCGCGGTTTCCAGCCTTCGCTCGGTGACCATGATGGCGCCTTTGCCGGCCCCCTTGTCGGTCAGGTGCGTGATGCGGTTGTGGCCAACCACTTCGGCCGCCGCAGGCAACGGGCGGTGCAGCCGCAGCCGCTGCTCGCCGTGCAGCAGCCTGACCCAGTCGATGCCCGCATCCGGTTCACGCGCCCAGAAGCCAGAATAGCCAAGTACGACTGCCTGCGACGGCAGCGCACGCAGCCCGCCAGCGGAACCCTCGAACACGAATGGCAAGGCCGACGCATTCATCGGATCGTTGCCAAGACCCAGGCTCAGCGCGTACAGCATGGTGTCGCGCGCGGTGTAGTGCTGGCGGATCGGGGCAAACGATCGATTCCGCAGATGCTGGTAGTTGATCGGCATGTTCCCCCGCACTCAGACCGGCGCGAAGACAGGGACAGGCGGCCCGCCATCGGTCTCGGCGAACCTTACCTTCACGCGCTGGCCGATCCGTACGGTATCAAGATCGGTGTCGACGATATGGGTCATCATCGTCACGCCTTCGTCGAGCTTCACATAGGCGATGCAATACGGATTGGGGCCCGCGCGGCGGGTGATGCTGTACGAGTAGATCTCGCCTTGCCCGGTGGCAGTCTTCCATTCCGTTTCGCCCATGCAGAACGGGCACAGCACGCGCGGATACCAGTGCGGCTTGCCGCAGGACGTGCAATGGCGCACGAGCAGTTGCCCCTCGCGCGCAGCCTGCCAGAAGGCGGCATTGTCGGGCAGCTCGTCGGGAGCCTTGTAGAGCGTGGGGACGTAGGGGGTCGTCATCGATGTCATCCCTTCCATTTTCTATTCGCGTTCGAGGATCAGCGTGGCTGAACCATGGCGTGAGCCCATGTAGCCACCAGTACCCTGGGCCAGCGCCAGGTCGCAGTTCCTGACCTGCACTGCCGGGTGCGCTTCGCCGCGCAACTGACGCACGGCTTCGATCACCTTCGTGATCCCGCCGCGGTTGGCCGGGTGGTTGTTGCACAGGCCGCCGCCATCGGTGTTGACGGGCAGCTTGCCGACGCCGGAGATCAGGTTGCCGTCCATCACGAACCTGCCGCCTTCGCCCTTCTTGCAGAAGCCCAGATCTTCCAGCTGCATGAGCACGGTGATCGTGAAGCTGTCGTAGATCGACGCGTACTTGATGTCCGCGGGCGTGACACCCGCTTCGGCAAAGGCCGCGGCGCCGGAATGCCGCGCGGCGGACCATGACAGGTCCACCTGTCCGCCCAGCAGGCCCTTCACGTGCTCGCCCGCGCCGAGAACCTTGATCCTGGGGCGATCGAGCTTCGCCGCGATTTCAGGACGCGCCACGACGAGCGCGCCGCCACCATCCGATACCACGCAGCAATCGAGCCTGTGCAGCGGGTCGGAGATCATCGGCGAGTTCACCACGTCTTCGACGGTCACCACCTCGCGCAGCATGGCGTTCGGGTTGTGCTGGGCATGATGGGATGCGGCCACCTTGACCCATGCGAGCTGCTCTGGCGTGGTGCCGAACTCGTACATATGCCGCTGGGCAACCATCGCATACAGGTTGACCGTCACCGGACTGAACGGCGCCTCGAACGGCTGGTCCGGCAGGTTGGCGCCCCAGTTGCGCGCCTGCGTGCCGCTCGAGCCCTCCGAGCGTGGACGTCCAGCCAGCGTGATCAGCGCCACATTGCACTTGCCGGCGGCAATGGCCTGCGCCGCATGCGAGACGTGCGCGATATAGGACGATCCGCCCATCTCACTCGAATCCACATGGCGCACGTTCAGGCCAAGGTAGTCCACCATGTTCACCATGCCGAGGCCTGGTGCGTCTCCGGCGCAGAAGTAGCCGTCCACGTCGGCCAGCGTCAGGCCCGCATCGGCGAGTGCGCCGCGGGCGCTCTCCGCGTGAAGCTGGGCGACGGTCTTGTCCGGCGCCTTGCGGGTCGGGTGCTCGTACGCCCCGACGATATATGCCTTGCTATTGATGGTCATGGGTGACTCTGTCTCCGATCAGTACGGAAGATTCTATGGCTGCCTGCGGCCAGCCGGTTCGAGTTTGCCGAATCCGCCCTTTGACAACGCGAAATACGCTGTCTGTCCGCGGTTTCAGGACATCGAAGCCGGCCCTTGTGATTTACGAATGGCGCCGGCCGTGCTTTGCCGCCATGCTGGCCGACATCTCCCCGCCATGCACAGGACGGTACGACTCGTGACAACCCGGATTCATCACTTGCTTGACCATTGGTTGACCGAGGCACCCGATCAGCCCTTCCTTCATTTGCCTGACGGCCGCAGACTGACCTTCGCCCACCTCGGCGCACTGACCTGCACGGCGGAAGCCGAGCTGCGGGCGCTAGACGTGCGGCCCGGCGACCGCGTGCTGGTGGTTGCGGAGAACTGTCCCGAGCACGCTGCGCTGATCCTCGCCTGCAGCCGCGTCGGGGCATGGTCGTGCGGTGTCAACGCGCGCATGGCGCCCGGCGAAATCGATGCCTTCGTGGCCAGGGCGGATGCCCGGGTGGTCTACTTCACTGCGTCGTCCTCGCGCGCCGCGACCGCGCATGCGCGCCGTTACGATGCCGTGCCTTCGGCCCTGGATGGCATGGAACGCGGGAGGGTCCGCGACGATGCCATGCCGGAAGCACAGCCATTGCAGGATCAGGTTGCCGCGCTGATCTTTACCTCGGGCACCACCGGCGAGCCAAAGGGCGTGATGCTCACGCACGATGCGCTGATCCACTTTGCCCGCGTGACCTGCGCCGCCCGCGCGTTGAGCCCGGCGGACCGCAGCTACGCGTTCGTGCCGATGACCCATATCTTCGGGCTCGGCACGGTGCTGCTGAGTTCGCTGCTGGCCGGGGCTCAGCTGGTCATGCGTCCACAGTTCGATCCTGCCGATCTGCTCGATGCGCTCGGCGCTGCCGGCGTGTCGCAACTGCAGGGGCCTCCGACGCTGTTCTCGCGGCTGCTCGCCCATCTGCAGCAGCACGGCATCTCCCGACCGACGGCGCCCGCGCTGCGCTATCTCTACACCGGTGCGGGCCCGTTGGACCTGTCGCTCAAGCAGTGCGTGGAATCGACATTCGGCCTGACGCTGCATCACGGCTACGGGCTTTCCGAGTATGCGGGATCGGTGCATGTGACGCGCCTGGGCGAGCAGCGGCCCGATACCAGCGCGGGCTACGCCGTGGCCGAGGCCGAAGTACAGGTGACTGAATCCGTCACGGGGCAACCGTTGCCATTGGGCGAGCGCGGAGAGTTGTGGCTGCGAGGCAGGGGCCTGATGCCTGGCTACTTCCGCGACCCTGCCGCCACTGCCGCGGTCATGCGCGAGGGCGGCTGGTATGCCAGTGGGGATCTTGGCGAACTGCACGCCGACGGTGCCCTGTTCGTGGTGGGCCGTCTCAAGGAAATGATCATCCGCTCCGGCTTCAACGTGTATCCGGCGGAGGTGGAAACCGCACTCAACGCCCACCCGAGCATCCAGCGATCGGCAGTGGTGGGCCGCCGCGAGACCGATGGCAATGAGGAGATCATCGCCTTCGTGGAACTCCGTCCGGGCGCAGCGCTCGATCTCGCCGCGTTGCAGGGCCATTTGCACCACCGCCTTGCGCCCTACAAGCGCCCCGCGCGCATTGTGGCACTGCCCGAACTGCCCACGAATAACAACGGCAAGATCCTCAAGCGCGAGCTGCAGGAGCAGGCCGCATCCATGATGACCTAAGGAGACTCAGCATGCATCCACCCTGTTCCTTCGCCATGCGCAGGCGGCTTCTGGCCGCTGGCCTGCTCGGCATCGCGGCACATCCACTGTCCGCGCTTGCCAACGATCCGTGGCCGGCGAAGCCTGTGCGCCTGATCGTGCCATTTCCGCCTGGCGGTCCGGTGGATAGCACGGCGCGCATCTTCAGCCAGAAGCTTGGCGAAATGTGGAAGGTCCCGGTTGTCATCGACAACCGCGCCGGTGCCGGAGGCGTGATCGGCGCGACCGTCGCGGCCAAGGAAGCGCCCGATGGATACAGCCTGTTCGTTGGCGCCATCCATCACGCGGTCAATCCATCGCTGATGGGCAAGCTGCCGTATGACATCGAGAAGGATTTCGCGCCGGTCAGCTTTGCAACGATGTATCCGATCTTCGTGGTGGCGCACCCCTCGGTCCCCGCGAACAATATCAAGGAACTGATCGCATTCGCGAAGAAGAGCGACAAGCCACTGGCGTTCGGCTCATCGGGCAATGGCGGCGGCACCCACCTGGCGGGCGAGCTCTTCAACATGGAGGCCGGCACCAAGCTGCAGCACATCCCCTACAAAGGCAGCGCCCCGGCCATGAGCGATCTGCTCGGCGGGCAGGTGCAACTGATGTTCAGCGATGCGCCGACCGCCCTGCAACACATCAAGTCCGGCCGCATCAAGGTGTTCGGCGTTGCCAGCCGCCAGCGCTCGAACATCCTGCCCGACGTGCCCACCGTTGCGGAGTCCGGCCTGCCCGGCTACGAGGCCTATTCATGGGCTGCACTGTTCGCACCGGCCCGCACGCCACAGCCCATCCTCAACAAGCTCAACGCCGATTTCAACGTCGCCATGAACGACCCCGGCGTGCGTCAGCGCCTGCTGCAGGTTGGCGCCGATGCGGACCCCGGCACGCAGGAGCAGATGCGCCAGCGGCTTCACAGCGAAATCGAGAAATGGAGGAAGGTCATCCAGACCGCCGGCATCAAGGCCGGCTGACGTGATGAGCAAGAAGCCGGGCGCGGTGCGCTCCGGCCTCCATCAATCGGGAGAGGATGCCGGCCACCGGAACAGCGGCGGCTCCTTCTCCATGAAGCGGCGCACGGCCTCGCGGTGGTAGTCCGTGGTGAACGCGATCCCCTGGCCCAGCGATTCCATTTCCAGCATCGCGCGCACATCGCTGCCGAGCGACTGGTTCAGCGCACGCTTGGCCATGCCGAATGCCACCGGCGATGCACTGGCCAGTCCATGGGCCAGCTCGCGGGCACGCGCATGGAGTTGATGATCCGGCACGATCTCGAACACGGCGCCAATCTGGCGAGCTTCCTCCGCGCCGACCTCGCGTGCACTGAACACCAGATCGCGGGCCCGCGCCATGCCCACCACGCGCGGCAGTGTGTACAGCGCGCCGCAATCGGGCACGAGCCCGACCTTCATGAACGGCATGCAGAAACGTGCACGCGGTGACGCCACGATGAAATCAGCAAGCAGCGCCAGGCTGAAACCGGCACCGTAGGCCACGCCATCGACTGCCGCGACGACGGGACGATCCAGATCGATGAGCATGCCGATCCAGCCATGCAGGTCGTCCACGCGATTGCGCCCGGCCTCGGCCTCGGTGACGTTCATCGCGCGGATGTCGCCGCCGGAGCAGAAGTCAGTGCCTGCGCCGCGCAGCACCACGGCGCGTACCGCACGGTCGGCACGAATCTGCTGTACCGCCTCGCGCAGTGCGTCGCGCATGGGAATGTTGAGCGCATTCTTCTGCCTGGGACGGTTGAGCGTCAGCGTTGCAATGCCATCCGCAATGTCCACCAGCAAGGTGTCTTCATCTGCCATACGGTCTCTCCGTTTCGGTTCATGGAAACAGCTTGGCCGATCCTCGGCGGCCCGGCTATTTGCAAGTTTTGAATCCGGTATTCGCCCACGGTGAAGTACCCAGTAGTAGCGAGAATGGATCGAACGCTTGCGTTGGAGCGATAATCGACGACTACCCTGGAGACAACGTCATGCGCTTCGATCTGGTCGATCTGAATCTCTTCACGCATATCGCGGAAGCCAGCAGCCTGACCCGCGGTGCAGAACGTTGCCACCTGTCTCTGCCGGCCGCGAGCACACGCATCAAGAACCTGGAGGAACAGGTTGGCGTCAAGCTGCTGAGCCGCAGCAGCCTTGGCGTCAAGGTCACGCCGGCCGGCGCCACGCTGCTTTCGCACGCGCGTCGCGTGCTGCGCCAGATCGAGCAATTGAGCGGCGACCTGCAGGAATACTCGTCCGGCATCAAGGGGCATGTGCGCGTGTTCGCCAATACCACCGCGATGAGCGAGTTCCTGCCAGGAGTGCTGCGCACGTATCTCGTCAATCACCCCGATGTCACGGTCGATATCCGTGAGCGCCTCAGTCCTGACATTGTCAGGGCTGTGCAGGAGGGGATGGTCGACATCGGCATCGCGGCCAGTGGCGTGAATATGGAAGGCCTGGAGGTGATGCCTTACCGGCTCGACAGACTCGTGCTCGCGACCGCGCTCAGCCATCCGTTTGCCCAGCGGAAGCGCGTGCGCTTTGTCGAGACGCTCGACCAGGATTTCATCGGCCTGCCCGAGGAAAGCGCCATCCACAACTTCCTGAAGCGTGCCGCCTCTGACCTGCAGCGCACGATGCGCTGGCGCATCCAGGTCAGCAATTTCGAGACGGCCGCCCGCATGATCGAGGCCAACGTCGGCATTGGCGTGCTGCCGGAAAGCACCGCGCGCCGGCTTGCGCAGACGATGGCGCTGAAAATCGTGCAGATCGAGGACGACTGGGCCGAGCGCAAGCTGCAGATCTGCGTGGCGGACCTGAGCGCGCTGCCGGTGTTCGCACGCAAGCTCGTTGAATTGCTGGTGGAAGACGGCATCGGCAACCCGGTCTGAAGACGCCGGGCTGCCGGCAGCGCTAGACAAGCTCGGCGATCATTCCCCGCAGCCGGTGCTTGTGAAGCTTGCCGCTTGCCGTCGTTGGAATCACCGATACGCGCACGATGCGCGACGGACGCTTGTACGGCGACAGCCGTTCCGCCAGGAACGCGTGCAGCTCCGCCTCGTCCAGCTTTTCGCCTTCACGAAGTTCGACGAACGCGATGATTTCCTCGTCGCCATCGACTGCCGGATTGCCGACCACGGCAGACAGACGTACCGAGGGATGTGCGTTGATGACCGATTCGACCTCGATCGGATAGACGCTGAATCCCGAACGAATGATCAGGTCACGCGTCCTGCCGACAATGAACAGCGCGCCATCCGGATCAAGACGCCCGATGTCGCCGGTATTGAGCCAACCTTCAGGGCGCAACGCTTCCGCGGTTTGCCCGGGTGCACGATAGTAGCCACGCATGACGCCCGGCCCTTTCACCCACAATTCTCCTGCGGCCCCTTCCGGCACCGGCTCGCCGCTCGGCCCTACCACGCGCAGTTCGGCACCCTCGACGATTTCGCCGGCGGAACAGTCGCTGCGCGGCCTGTCCATGCGCGTGATGAACAGTGAGCCGGCGTACTCGGTCATGCCATAGCCGTGGTGCAACGGCTGGCCGAACACCGCCTCGACATTGCGCTTGAGCGTGAGATCCAGAGGCCCACCGCCGGTATAGAGATAGCGAAGCCGTTTTGAATGCAGCGCGGCGACGCCGGAATTCTTCAGGTGCGCCAGGATGCGGCTGAACATCGCCGGCACGCCTTGCAGGATGGAGATCGCATCGCGTTGCAGCGCTGCACAGGCGTCGGCAACGTTGAACCGGGCAACCAGGTACAGGCTGCCGCCAGCCTGGAAGGTTGCGAGCAGCAGCGTGGCCAGGCCAAAGATGTGAGACATCGGCATCACCGCGAATGCGCAATCCTCCGGCCCCATCCGCCGCGATTCGGCCGTGACGCGGGCATAGTGCAGCAGCCCGCGATGGGTGACCATCACGCCCTTCGGCTGGCCAGTGGTACCTGACGTGTAGATCAGCGCGGCAACGTCGCGTGCAAGGTCCTGCGGCTCACGCTCCGTGCCTGTATCTACATCGGCGGCCATCAGCGGCCCAAGCCCCGCGGGCGCGATCTCGCGAGCGCGGTAGCGCAGGCCATGCCGCAATGCATCGGGAGACGCAGCATGGGTGAAGAGCATCAGCCGAGGCCTGCAATGCGAGCGGATCTCCTCGATCTCGCGCGCCGTGAGACGGGCATTCGTCACGACCGGCCATGCACCGAGTTCCGACAAGGCAAAGATCAGCGTGACCAGGGCCAGGCAGTTTTCGCCAGCGATCAGCACGCGATCGCCGGTGCCGATACCCTGCTGTTCCAGGTAGCGTTGTGCCAGCCCGACGTTCTCCCAGAGCAGCGCAAAGCTCACGATGCGCTCGCCCTCTAGGATGGCCACGTTATGCGGGGTGCGGGCAGCCCAGTGGCGGGGAATATCGCTGATACGATGCGCGATCGGTCGGTCCTGCGGCATCTGGCTCAACTCCTCGTGGAGAGTGGAAAACGGCCCTGAGGGGTTACACGTTGCAGTCTATGGCCGGCAATGCGCCAGCGCAATTCGTGCTCGGGAAAGAGGTACTTCGCCCGCGCCGAACCGTTGGGGCCCGCCGAGTCACTCGACCTCGATATTCGCGGTCTTCACGACGTTGCCCCACAGCGCAAGCTCCTTCCTGATGCGATCCTGCAAAGCCGCCGGGCCGGAAATGTCGAGATCGTAGCCAACATCCACCATCCGTTCGCGGAAGGCCGGGTCCTGTCCCACCGTCTGTTGCGCCTTCACGAGACGTTCCGTCACATCGGCAGGCATCCCCGGAGGACCAACCAGGCCATACCAGCCAGTCAGGTCGTATTGCTTGAGCCCGGATTCCACCAGCGTCGGCACATTGGGCAGCGCGGCATTGCGTGTCTTCGACGTAACGGCCAGCGCGCGCACCTTGCCGCCCCGGATATGGCCGATGGCCGTCCCGGTGATATCGAACATGAAGGTCACCTTGCCGCTGATGACATCGGCCATGGCAGGCGCATTGCCCTTGTATGGCACGTGCAGCATCTTGACACCGGTCATCTGCGCAAGCAGTTCGGCCGACAGATGGTTCGACGCGCCCACGCCCGCCGAGCCGAAGCTCACCTCGCCCGGATGCTTGCGTGCATACGCGATCAGCTCATCGACGTTCCTGGCCGGGAAATCCTTGTTGATCAGCAGGACGTTGGTGTAGTCGGTGATCAGGCCGACGTAGGTGAAATCCTGCGCCGGTTTGAAGCTGACGGATTTCTGGACCAGCGGCGTCATCGTCATCGTGGGGCTGGCCACGAAGTAGAGCGTGTAGCCATCGGGTTTCGAGCTGACCGTCATGCCGGCCGCGATCGCCCCGCTGGCACCGGCGCGATTGTCAACGATCACCGGTTGCTTGAGCACTCGTCCAAGGTAGTCGGCATAAATGCGCGCGGCGGTATCCACAGGCCCGCCCGGCGCATAGCCGATCAGCAATCTGACGGGCCGGGACGGATAGGCGTCGGCGAAGGCCGAGCCTTGGGCAAGCGCAAGCAGCACTGCGGCAAGAAAGATTCGTAGCATTGTCTCCACCTATTTCTGCGTCAGGTCTTCTGTTGCCCACCAGCCGTGTCATGCCTTGTATTGCGGTGAGTTGGGGGAGACTTTGCGGCATGCCCGCCGGCCAGGCAATTTGCATTTGTTTAAGGTGGTGTTTGCCGATGCGATAACGGCCGTGGCCGTGGCCGTGGCCGCGTCAGCGGTGCGGTAGCCAGTGCGTCAATGCGCCAGGAGGGGGATTGCAAATTACCAGCGGGTCCGGCGAATGCGATCGTGGAGAAGCGGGTGCACTTGGCGCGCAAATGGAACGCCCTTGGCATCTTCTTCGCCCAATTCTGACGAAGCAATACATTCCATCCGGATATCTTCACTGCCGCCCCAAAAGATTCACTTCCGCTCGCAGAGTACATCGGCCAACATTTTTGACGCTGGTCAGCGTGCCATGCCCGATGACGCACTTCTCGAGTGCCGTCAGGCGTAGGCTTTTGGCTTTCGATATCCACTACGTCCACTGCACGGAGATCCCGAGAATGCTTGCCCAGATCGCGGCGATGTATCGCTATTTCATGACAGTCGTGCCATTCCGGCTGACCCCAGCCATCATCTGCACGGTCGTGCTGGTCGCACTGTTGCTCACGCCCACACCCGAGGGACTGGATCCCAATGCTTGGCATCTGGTCGCCATCTTCCTGACGACGATCCTGGCAATCATCCTCAAGGTGATGCCGATCGGCGTGATGGCCATGATGGCGATCGTGATCGTGTCACTGGCGCAGGTGACGTCGAACTCGTCCAAGGGCGCCATCGCGGATGCACTCAGCAGCTTTTCCAACCCGCTGATCTGGCTCATCGTGGTGGCCATCCTGATCTCGCGTGGCCTGAAGAAGACGGGGCTGGGCAACCGTATCGGGTTGATGTTCATTGCCCTGCTGGGCAAGCGTACGGTGGGCATCGGCTACGGGCTCGCGATCTGCGAACTGGTGCTTGCGCCCTTCACGCCGAGCAACACTGCGCGCGGTGGCGGTATCGTGCATCCGATCATGCGGTCGATCGCCGGTGCATTCGACTCCGATCCGGCCAAGGGGACGCAGGGCAAGGTCGGCACCTATCTGGCTCTGGTGAACTACCACTCGAACCCGATCACGTCGGCGATGTTCCTGACCGCCACCGCGCCTA
>JAFAJB010000028.1 GCA_019236395.1 Cupriavidus sp. | reverse complement strand
CGGAGCATTCGGCTCCGCGCGCGGGACGGGCGGCATATCTGGAATGCTCATCAGAACGCCACCCCCAGCGAGATATGCGGCCGGAACTGCTGCTTCTGGATGCCATAACCGACATCGAGCTGCACCGGGCCCACCGGGCTGCGCCAGCGTGCACCCAGGCCCACACCGTTGTAGATCGTGATGCCACTGAGGTTGTTGGTGGCCGTCCCGGCGTCCCAGAACACGGCCACGCCCCATTCCGGCTTGAACCAGTACTGGTATTCAAGGCTGCCGGTGCCCAGGTAGCGCGCCGGCACCACGGCTGCGCCTTCCGGGGTGCCGATCGACTGGAAGCTGTAGCCGCGGATCGAGTCGGTACCCCCGGCGCGGAATCGCAGCGATGCAGGCACCTGCGCGGGGTCCGCACGGGTCATGTCCGCGCCGAGTTCGAGCCGCGCGATGAACAGGTCGCGGTTGCCAACAGGGATGTACTGCCGGATGCGTCCATACAGGCGCAGGAACGTTGCATCGCTGAGGATGTTCTTGGCTGCCACGCCAATCTGCGTGTTGATCACGTTGCCGCGGCGCGGGAACACGGGGTTGTCCACATCGCGGCGCGTCCAGGCGAATGCGGGCACCAGCGCCTTCGAGATCTGGGCCGGCTCGCCGAACGGCAGCAGGTTGTCGTAGTAGAAATCGAGCGAAAACGTGGTGTCGTACTTGTCGCGCGAGCGTGAACGCTTGAGGCCCGCGCGCCAGCTCGTCAGGTCGGTGCTTTCGACGTCGATCGTGCGCTCGTAGCTGCCGTAGATGCTGTTGCGGAACGTGCGCGAGTCAGGCGGCATCGCCGCTTCCAGATACGCGTACTGGCGCTTCTGTTCGATGCTGAGCTGGGAATCGAACACCCAGGCGCGATTGAACAGGTTGTAGTACGAATAGCGTCCGCTCACCTGAGCGCCCGTGTCGGTCGTGTAGCCGACACCGGTGTTGAGGCGATGCAGCGGCTGCTCGCGCACCCGCACGCGCACGGGAACCGTCACGGTATCGGCCTGTGGTGCCGCTTCGTCGGCGGTGGCCGCCGGCGGCGCCTCAAGGTCAAGGTCGACCTGGACGTTCGAGAAATAGGGCTGGTTCTGGACCGCGCGCTGCAACTCGAGCAGCCGCTCCACGCGGTATGGCTCGCCCACGTTCAGCGGGTTCACATTGCGGATGATCTGCGCGGGGTAGCGCCGCGTACCTTCGATTTCCAGCGAGCCGAGCACATAGGCCGGGCCACTGTCGTACTTGGCCGACAGGTCCGCGGCCTGTTCGTCGGGCTCGACCCTCGCGCGTGACGAAGCCAGCTTGGCGCCATAGTAGGAACGGCTCTGCAGCGTGACGAGCGCGTCTTCCTTGGCCTTGTCCCAGTCGGCCTGGCGGAACGGCTGGCCTACCGGCAGCCCCCACTTGGCGCGCATCTGCGCCACCTGCTCGGGCGACTGCGTGGCGGCGGGGCCGGTCACGCCCACGTCCACGGCCCGGATCAGCGTGCGTGCACCGGGATCGACGGAAATATGGACCACCCGGTCCTCGCCCTTGCCTTCCACCGTTGCCTTGGTAACGGGGTCGAACCACCCTTCGGTAGACGCGAACTGGCGTACCTGATCGCCAACGGTCTCGACCATGTATGCGAACTGGTCGTCGGAAATGTCCGTACGGTCGGTGTAGCGGGCCAGGTCAAGGTGCTCCTGGAGAATGTCCTTGAGCACCTTGGGTGCATCAATCTCCACCTTGTAGGCCGCGCGTGCGGCATGACTGGCGGGTGCGACCGTGGCAAGCGCGACCAGCAGACCCAGCCCGGCAAGACGCAAGAGCAGGCAGGCACCCCTGGTGGTGGTGCATTGCGTCCTGCCAGCGGCGACCAGTCCGGCCAGGCGGCCCAAATCGATCCTCATCCGTCGGTATCTACCCGCAAAGTCGCTATTTGACCACACCGCCGCTGGGGACACGCCAGAGTCGTCACCAAAATTCACGATTCTTTGCACGGCTCCGATGCGGTAAAATCCAGCCCCAACATCCCCAACACCGCCCAGAGGACGCAGGTTTCACCATGGCCATGTACGAATCGGAAATCACGCAGTTCCTGAAGACGCTCAAGCAGGAGCACCCGTCGCTGGAGGCGGAACAGCGCCAGGGCCGCGCCCTGCTGTGGGACAAGACGCCGATCGACCTGGACGAGCGCGCCCGCGCCGATGCGTCGCGTGTGGCCCAGAAGCCATACGTGTACGCGTCCCAAGACTGATCCCACACCGGGAATCCCCCCGATGCACCCGAGTGATCCGCGGGAACATGACGCGCAGGAGAAGCTGAGCCTGCCGGTGGAACTGCCCAGCGTGGCCGCCGACGGCGCCGCCGCCGCCAACCCGGCCGACATGATCGACGGCATGGCGTTTGCGCGCCTGTACGGCGAGCCGCTGTTCAAGCTGCCCCAGGACCTGTACATCCCGCCCGATGCGCTCGAGGTGTTCCTGGAAGCCTTTGAAGGTCCGCTGGATCTCTTGCTGTACCTGATCCGCAAGCAGAACTTCAACGTGCTCGACATCCCGATGGCGCAGGTCACCGCGCAATATCTGGGCTACGTCGACCAGATCCGCACGTCGAACCTCGAGCTGGCGGCCGAGTACCTGCTGATGGCCGCGATGCTGATCGAAATCAAGTCGCGGATGCTGCTGCCGGTCAAGAAGGCCGACACCGGCGAAGAGGTGGAAGACCCGCGCGCCGAGCTGGTGCGGCGCCTGGTCGAGTACGAGCGCATCAAGCTGGCCGCCCAGGGTATCGACGAGTTGCCGCGGGTGGGACGCGACTTTGTCCGCGCGCTGGTGCACATCGAGCAGACGATGGCGCGCCGCCTGCCGGCGGTGCGGGCGCCGGACCTGCAGCAGGCCTGGCTCGACCTGCTAAGGCGCGCCCGG
>JAFAJB010000021.1 GCA_019236395.1 Cupriavidus sp. | reverse complement strand
TGCCGTCGCTGCGCATCAAGGGCTTCTACCTGGCCGTGGCCACGCTGGCCGCGCAGTTCTTCGTGGTGTGGGCGCTGACCAAGTTTCCCTGGCTGTCGAACAACAGCTCGTCGGGCGTGATCACGGCGCAGCGGCTCGACCTGTTCGGCGTGCCGATCGATACGCCGGTGAAGAAGTACATGTTCGTGCTGGCCATCGTCACCGTGCTGGCGCTGGTCGCCAAGAACCTCGTGCGATCGGCGACGGGCCGTGCGTGGATGGCCGTGCGCGACATGGACGTGGCCGCCGAAGTGATCGGCATTCCGCTGATGCGCACCAAGCTGCTCGCATTCGCGGTCAGTTCGTTTTACTGCGGCGTGGCCGGCGCGCTGTATGCGTTCTGCTACCTCGGCTCGGTGGAGCCCGACGGCTTCTCGCTCGATCTGTCGTTCCGCATCCTGTTCATGATCATCATCGGCGGCGTGGGCAGCATTCTGGGATCGTTCCTTGGCGCGGCGTTCATCCTGCTGCTGCCGATCTTTCTCGATAACGTGCTGCCGGCGCTGGCGGCTCTGCTGCATCTGCCGTTCACGAACGCCACGGTGTCGCATATCCAGCTCATGGTGTTCGGCGGGCTGATCATCTTCTTCCTGATCGTGGAGCCGCACGGCCTGGCCCGGCTCTGGCAGATCGCCAAGGAGAAGCTGCGCCTGTGGCCGTTCCCGCACTAGTTCCGAATCCGCTTTCTACGTCGTTCCCATAACAACGCCCGTTCGAGGTGAAGGAGACTGTGATGACAACCGTGTTTCGCAACGTGCAGCGCGCCGCCCTTGTGGTCAGCGTCGCGGCTGCAATGCTGGCGCCGTCGCTGCCGGCGCTGGCGCAGGCCAATGACCAGTTCGTCGCGCTGCCGAGCTACCGCGTTGGCCCGTACGGCGCGAACGGGCAGTCGTTCTATGGCGGATTCGTGGACTACCTGAACTACGTCAACCTCAAGGAAGGTGGCGTCAACGGCGTCAAGCTGTCGTGGGAAGAGTGCGAGACCGAGTACAACAACGCCAAGGGCGTGGAGTGCTACGAGCGCCTGAAGGCCAAGAACGGCACGAGCAAGGGCACCGCCTATCACACGATGTCCACCGGCATCTCGTACGCGCTGGTCGACAAGACCGCCGCCGACAAGGTGCCGCTGGTGATGATGGGCTACGGACGCACGGACGCCGTCGACGGTTCAGTGTTCCCGTATGCGTTCCCGCTGGTGACCACGTACCAGATGCAGGTGTCGGCCATCGTCAAGTTCCTGGCGGCGAAGAACGGCGGGTCGCTGGCCGGCAAGAAGATCGTCTACCTCTATCACGACTCGGCCTACGGCAAGGAGCCGATCGTCGCGCTGGAAGCTGAGGCCAAGCTCGGCAAGTTCAACCTGGTGGAGATCCCCGTGGCGCACCCGGGCAACGAGCAGGGCGCGCAGTGGCTCAAGATCCGTCAGGAGAATCCTGACTACGTGATCTTCTGGGGCTGGGGCGTGATGAACCAGACCGCGCTGAAGGCCGCGCAGAAGGTGGGCTTTCCGCGCGACAAGATGATCGGCTCGTGGTGGGCGGGGTCTGAGGAAGACACCGTGCCGGCCGGTGAGGCCGCCCGCGGCTACATGAGCGCCACCTGGAACGTGGCCGGCAAGAGCGTGCCGCTGATCGCCGATATCGAGAAGGTGGTCTATGGCGCGGGCAAGGGCAACATGCAGGACCGCAACAAGGTTGGGTCGGTGCTCTATAACCGCGGCGTGTCGGCGGCCGTGGTGACGGTGGAAGCGATCCGCGTGGCGCAGGCGAAGTTCGGCCGCGGCAAGGTGATGACCGGCGACGACATGCGCTGGGCCTTCGAGAACCTGAACCTGACCGGCGCGCGCCTGCAGCAGCTTGGCGCCACCGGCCTGCTGCCCGAGATCAAGACGAGTTGCGACAACCATGAGGGCTCCGGCAAGGTGAAGATCCAGCAATGGGATGGCACCAAGTGGGTGGTGGTGTCCGACTGGATCGAAGGCAACAAGAACCTGATCCACCCGCTGTTCAAGGCCACGGCGGCACAGTATGCAAAGGAGAAGGGGATCACGCCGGCGTGCCTGAAGTCGTAAGGCTTCAACACCCGTTTGTTGTCTCCCCTCTCCCGCCGCGCGGGAGAGGGGAGCGAACCAAGCGGTCGATTCGGGAATGACTACCATGACCCTTCTATCCGTCAACAACATCGAAGTCATCTACGACCACGTGATCCTCGTGCTCAAGGGCGTATCGCTCGAAGTGCCGGAGGGACGCATCGTGGCGTTGCTGGGCGCCAATGGCGCGGGCAAGACCACCACGCTCAAGGCCATCTCGAACCTGCTGCATGCCGAGCGTGGCGACGTGACCAAGGGCTCCATCGAGTACCGGGGTCAGCGCGTGGACCAGCTCACGCCGAACGACCTCGTCAAGCGCGGTGTGATCCAGGTGATGGAAGGGCGTCACTGCTTCGCGCACCTGACGATCGAGGAAAACCTGCTGACGGGTGCCTATACGCGAGGGCTCTCGCGTGGCGAGACGCGTGAGGAACTGGAGAAGATCTACACCTACTTCCCGCGCCTGAAGACGCGCCGCAAATCTCAGGCGGGCTACACGTCGGGCGGCGAGCAGCAGATGTGCGCGATCGGCCGGGCGATGATGGCCCGGCCGTCGATGATCCTGCTCGACGAACCGTCGATGGGCCTGGCCCCGCAGATCGTCGAGGAGATCTTCGAGATCGTGCGCGACCTGAACACGCGCGAGCGCGTCAGCTTCCTGCTGGCCGAGCAGAACACGATGGTGGCGCTGCGCCATGCCGACTACGGCTACATCCTTGAGAACGGGCGCGTGGTGATGGATGGCGATGCCGAGTCGCTGCGCACCAACGAGGACGTCAAGGAGTTCTACCTTGGCGTGGCCGCCAACGACGCCGAAGGCGGCGCGCGCAAATCGTTCCGCGACGTGAAGAGCTATCGCCGCCGCAAGCGCTGGCTGGCCTGACCACGAGACACCATGGCTGATTATTTCGATTCGCTGGAAACGCGCGCCCCCGCCGAACGCGAGGCGGCGCTGATTGCCGCCGTGGCGCGGCAGGTCGCGCATGCGCAGTCGCACGCGCCTTACTTTGCCGAAGTGCTTTGCGATGTCGACGCACGCGGAATCACGTCGCGTGCGGCGCTGGCGACGTTGCCCGTTACGCGCAAGTCCGAACTGACCGCACGCCAGCGGCTGGCGCCGCCGTTGGGCGGGCTCAATGCGACACCGCTGGGCGGGTTGCGTCATGTGTTCCAGTCGCCCGGCCCGATCCATGAGCCCGATGGGTTTTCCGAAGACTGGTGGCGCACGGCGCGCGCCATGTTCGCGGCCGGGTTCCGCGCAGGTGACCTCGTCTACAACACGTTCTCGTACCACTTCACCCCGGCCGGCATGATGATGGAGTCGGGCGCGCATCGGCTCGGTTGTTGCGTGTTTCCCGCTGGCACCGGGCAGACCGAATCGCAGGTGCAGGCACTGGCCAGCCTGCAACCCTCGGCGTATGCGGGCACGCCGTCGTTCCTGAAACTGCTGATCGAGCGGGGCGAGGAAATGGGCATGCCATGCAAGAGCCTGTCCCGGGCACTTGTCAGCGGCGAGGCGTGTCCCCCTGCGCTGCGTGCCTGGCTGCTCGATCACGGCATCACCGCGCGGCAGATGTATGGCACGGCCGATCTCGGGCTGATCGCGTACGAGACAGAGGGTGGCGACGGCTGGGTCGTCGATGAGGGCGTGCTGGTGGAGATCGTCGAGCCGGGCGGCACGCAGCCGGTGCCCGAGGGCGAAACCGGCGAGGTGGTGGTGACGGTGCTCGGCAATGGCGACTATCCGCTGATCCGCTTCGGCACGGGCGACCTGTCGGCCATCGTGGCCGATTCATCGCATCGCGCCAGTCCGTGCGGCCGCACCAATATCCGGCTCAAGGGCTGGCTCGGGCGCGCGGACCAGACCACCAAGGTCAAGGGGATGTTCGTGCATCCGGGGCAGGTGGCCGATGTGGTGCGTCGCCATCCTGAGATCCGTGCGGCGCGGCTGGTGGTGACGGGTACGGTTGGCGCCGACGTGATGACACTGCACTGCGATGCCACGCAAGACGACGAAGGACTGGCAAGGTCCATCTCCGATTCGATGCGCGAGGTGATGCGCCTGCGTGGCGAGGTGCGCTTCGTGCCGGCGGGCTCGCTGCCTCAGGACGGCAAGGTCATCGAAGATGCGCGGCGCTACGACTGATCTTTGCGGCTGATCTTTGCGACCGATCGTTACGGCTGCGCGTCTCCGGCCTGCGGATAGCCGCCGCGCGGCCGCGTAGGCAGCCGCACCATCCAGACCGTGACCGCCAGTGCGATCGCCAGCAGCGTGACCGATGCCAATGGCCGCTCGCGCATCAGCCAGGCGGTAACGCTCATTGACGTCCACATCATCGACAACGCCAGGCACTTGGCCCGCAGCGGAATGCTGCGATGCGCCTGCCAGTCGCGCACGAGCGGCCCGAAGCGTGGGTGCGTGACCAGCCAGTGATGAAAGCGCGCGGAGCCGCGCGCAAAGCAGGCGGCAGCCAGCAGGATGAATGGTGTGGTGGGAAGCAGCGGCAGGAAGATGCCGATGATCCCGAGCGCGAGGCTCAGGGTGCCGCAGATGACCCAGAACGCGCGGATGGCGCGTTCGCGGTGCGTCAGCTTGTTCTGGCGTTCGGGGTCGTCTGGTTGCAACGGAGGAAATGCGGCGGGCGCGATAAAGGCAAAAACGCCCTTATGCTACCAGCCCAAGGCGGGCACGCGCCGCGTCGTACTCGCTCTTCATGCGCGCCACGATCTCTCCAGCCGACGGAATGTCGTGGATCTGGCCAACGCCCTGGCCGGCGCCCCAGATGTCCTTCCACGCCTTGGCCTTCGAGGCGCCGCTGGAGAAATCCATCTTGCTCTTGTCGGCCACGGGCAGGTTTTCGGGGTCGAGCCCTGAATTGACGATGCTCTCGCGGATGTAGTTGCCGTGCACTCCCGTGAACAGGTTCGTGTAGATGATGTCCGACGCCGCGGAACTGGTGATCGACTGCTTGTACTCGGTGCTCGCGTGCGCTTCCTGCGAAGCAATGAAGCGCGTGCCCACGTAGGCGAAGTCAGCGCCCATGGCCTGCGCGGCCAGCACGGCATCGCCGGTGGCAATCGAGCCCGACAGCGCGATCGGGCCGTCGAAGAACTTGCGCACTTCGCCCACTAGCGCGAACGGGGACAGCATGCCGGCATGGCCGCCCGCGCCGGCCGCCACCAGGATCAGGCCGTCCACGCCGGCTTCGATCGCCTTCTCTGCGTGGCGAATGCTGATGACGTCATGCAGCACGATGCCGCCGTAGCTGTGCACGGCGTCGATCATTTCCTTGACCGGTGCGCGCAGCGACGTGATGAAAATCGGTACCTTGTGTTCGACGCAGACCTTCACGTCATGTTCGAGGCGCGCGTTGGATGCATGCACGATCTGGTTGACCGCGATCGGGCCCACCGGCTTGTCGGGGTTGGCGGCCTTGAAGTCCGCCAGGTCCGCCTGGATCTGCGTCAGCCACTCGTCGAGCAGCTCCGCCGGACGCGCATTCAGCGCGGGGAACGACCCGACGATACCGGCCTTGCACTGTGCCAGCACCAGTTCCGGGTAGCTGACGATGAACATCGGCGAGGCGATGACGGGCAGGGCCAGGTTCTGCAGGGCCGGCGGAATATATTTGGCGGCAGGCATGAGGTCTCCTCACATGCATGTAATTGAACGGTCGTTCGATTATAGGGAGTTTCGGATTTGATAGGCGCTGGGTAGAGGAAGCAATCTATGCGAGGCCGGTGGTGATGAACTCCCGTCTCCCATGATATGGGAGACGGGAGGGGAGAGGGCCTTGAGGTTCCAATGCGACGAGTCGGAACTTGAACCGCCGCACCCTCTCCCCCGACCCCGCTCCCGCGCTGCGGGAGAGGGGAGCAAACCAGCAGCGTCTCAAACACCGTCGGTGTTCTCCCTCTTCCCGCGGGAGAGAGGAGCTGCCAGTGTCCAGCGCAAAAAAAAGCCCCGCTGGGTAGCGGGGCCTATTACCACGAAGACTGATAAGAAGAGACGGTCAGACACCTGCCAATGCCTTACCGTGAGACGAATCTTAGTGGGCGTTTGTGACGACAAGAAGTCAGCCCCAAAACAATTCCGGAAAACCCTAAGGCCCGGTCCTTTTCAGACCTTTTCGAGCAGCAGGCCTTTCAGGTATTCGCCCTCGGGGAATGCCGCCGACATCGGATGATCGGTACCGGCCGACAGGCGGCGCAGGATGCGCGCATCGGATCGCGCATCGGTGGCGGCACCGGCCACGATCTTCTGGAACAGTTCCATGCTGATCGCACCCGAGCACGAGTACGTGAACAGCAGGCCGCCCGGACGCAGCAACTGCATGCCGACCAGGTTGATTTCCTTGTAGGCGCGCGCGGCACGGTCGATATGCTGGGCGGACGGCGCGAACTTGGGCGGGTCCAGCACGATCAGGTCGAACTGGCGGCCCTCGGCGCGGAATTCGCGCAGGCTCTTGAACACGTCGGCGTCGAGCCAGGTGGCGCGGGCCGGGTCGAAACCGTTCAGCGTCACGTTGTTGGCCGCGATCTTGAGCGCTTCGCCTGACGAGTCGATCGACGTCACCGACGTAGCGCCGCCACGCAGCGCGGCCAGCGAAAAGCCGCCCGTGTAGCAGAAGCAGTTCAACACCTCGCGGCCTTCGGCCAGATCGCCCACGAGCTTGCGGTTGTCGCGCTGGTCGACATAGAAGCCGGTCTTGTGGCCGCTACGCACGTCGACGTAGTAACGCACGCCATGCTCGGTTACCGACAGCTCGGGGTCAGGCTCGGCGCCGGCCAGCACGCCCGTCACCAGGGGCAGGCCCTCGCGCTGGCGCACGGCGGCATCGGATCGCTCGTAGACGTTCGGGCAGCCGGTTTCCTTGACCAGCGCCTGCACCAGCGCGTCCTTCCATTGCTCCACGCCCGCGGCGTTGAACTGGCAGACCAGCTGGCCGCGTTCGCCCTGGCCGTAGTAATCGACGATCAGGCCCGGCAGGCGGTCGGCCTCGCCGAAGATCAGGCGCACGGCGTCGGTGTCGCGCACCCAGCGTTTGCGGTGTGCCACGGCCGCCGACACGCGGCGCTTGAACATTGCGTGATCGACCGGTTCGTTCTCGTCGAACGTCCAGACGCGCGCTCGGATCTGCGACTCGGGGCTGTATGCGCCACGTGCCAGGAAGCGGCCGTCCGCGCTGCGGATGAGTACGGTCGATCCCGGTTCCAGGCGGCCTTCGGTGGCGGCGATACCCGTGGCATAGACCCACGGATGGCGCCGGAGCAGGGACTTTTCCTTGCCCGGCTTGAGGGTGATGACGTTCATGCGGTTACAGCACCACCTTGACCATCGGGTGCGACGTCAGCGCGCGATACAGATCGTCGAGCTGCTCGCGGCTCGTGACCCAGACGGTCACGGTCAGCCCGAGATAGTTGCCATTGCGCGACGGACGCATTTCCATCTTGCCCGCGTGGAAGTTCGGGTCGAAGTCCTGGATCAGGGTCACGATCGCTTCGGCAAAGCCGTCCTGCATTGCGCCCATGACCTTGATCGGGAAGTCGCTCGGGTATTCGATCAGCGACTGTTCCGGCGGAATCTCCCCCGGAATCAGCGGACCGTTGTTCGAATCTGTAGACATCTCGAATCCTTACTTGCGCTTGAACCAGAGGCGGATCGTATCCCACAGGCGGCCGAAGAAGCCGGCCTCCGGCACTTCCTCCAGCGCCACCACCGGGAATTCCGCCACCTTGGTGGTGCCGTCCATCATCTTGACCGTACCCACCTGCTGTCCGGCCGCGATCGGCGCAATCAGCAGTTCCTGGCGCTCCAGCACCGGCTTCAGGCGCGAGCCTGTGCCCTTGGGCACCGTGATGTACGTCTCGTCGGCCACACCAATCTTGATCGTGCCGGTCTTGCCCTTGTAGATGTCGGGCGTGGCCAGCACCTGGCCGCGGTCATACAGGCGCAGCGTGTCGAAGAACTGGAAGCCGTAGTTCAGGATCTTCAGGCTTTCCTGCGTGCGGATCTGCTCGGTGGCCGTGCCGATCACGATCGACACCAGGCGGCGCGAGCCGTTGGGCACGTTGGCCAGCGGACGCTTTGCCGACGAGATCAGGCAGTAGCCGGCGGACTTCGTGTGACCGGTCTTCACGCCGTCCACGGTCGAGTCGATGTACAGCAGGCGGTTGCGGTTCGGCTGCCTGATCTTGTTATAGGTGAACTCCTTTTGCGAGTACATCGAGTAGTACTCGGGGAAGTCCTTGATCAGGCGCGTGGTCAGGGTGGCCAGGTCCACCGCCGTGGTGTAGTGGTTCGGGTCGGGAACGCCGTCGGTGTTCGAGAAGTGCGTGTTCTTCATGCCCATGCGCTGGGCTTCGCGATTCATCATCGCGACGAAGCCTTCCTCGGAGCCACCGACGGCCTCGGCCAGCGCCAGTGCGGCATCGTTGCCCGACTGGACGATCAGGCCCTGCAGCAGGTCATTCACGCTGACCGGCTTGCCGGCCTCGATGAACATCCGCGATTCATCGCTTTTCACCTTGCGCACGATGTCGGTCGGCGTGACGGTCTGGTCCAGCGTGAGGCGCTTTTCCTTGAGCGCCTCGAAGGCCAGGTAGGCCGTCATCAGCTTGGTCAGCGAGGCGGGCTCGATGCGCAGATCGGCATTCTGCGAGGCCAGCGCCTGGCCGCTCGTCACGTCATACAGCATCCAGGACTTGGCGGCGACCTGCGGCACCGGCACGCCCTGCGCCAGTACGGTGGCGGGTGCGGCGGCGATTGTCGCGGCAACGATGACGGGGGCAAGGGCGGACGCGAGGTGCGGCGTGGCTCTGTTCAGCATGGGTAGGTTTCCAACGATAAAAGGATGTCGCGGACGGGACGGCTCACCGTTCCCACGCGTTGACGACAAGCTGCTTGATCAGGTGCAGCTTGCGGTGAAAAAAATGGTCGGCGCCGGGAATGACGATGACCGGCAATTCCTGCGGGCGCGCCCAGTCGAGCACGCTGGCCAGCGGTACGGTGTCGTCCTGCTCGCCGTGGATCACGATGGTGTCGGCGGGCACGGTGGCCACGTCCCAACGGCTCGTGGCGGTGCCCACCAGCACCAGCCGCTGCGCGGGCGTGCCCGCTTCGGCCAGCCGGCGCGCCACGTGCGACTGCACGAAGCTGCCGAACGAGAAGCCGCCCAGTGCCAGCGGCAGCGTGGCTACATCGGGCGACCACGCGGTCTGGGTGCGCATCCAGTCGATCACGGCCAGCAGGTCGTCCTGCTCGCCGATGCCCTTGTCATGCTCGCCCGCCGTGCCGCCCACGCCACGGAAGTTCGGACGCACCGTGGCGTAACCGAGCGCCACGAACGTGCGCGCCAGCGTTTGCGCCACCTTGTTGTCCTTGGTGCCGGCAAACAGCGGGTGCGGATGGGCCACGAGCGCCAGGCCGCGCACGGGCGCGTTCTGCGGCAGATCGATCGAAATGTCGATGGCGCCGACGGGACCGGCGATGGTGGTGACCTGGGTATGCACGTTCATGGTGGCAGGAGGCTCTTGCACAACGGGACAGCGGAACAACGGGACAACAAAAAACCGGGCGTGACCCGGCATGGCCCGGCGGGTAGCGGTAACAGCGGGTATCAGCGGTCGACCATCAGTCGCTTCACGGGCTTGCCGTGGACCAGATGGCTGTCGATGATTTCGTCGATGTCCTGCTCGTCGACGAAGGTGTACCAGACGGCCTCGGGGTAGACCACCAGCACCGGCCCGAGTTCACAACGGTTCAGGCAACCGGCCTTGTTGATGCGCACGCGGCCTTCGCCGCCCGCGATGCCAAGCTCCTTGCAGCGCTTCTTGGCGTACTCCTGCATGGCGCGGGCATTGTGGTCGGCGCAGCAGGCCGAGCCGTCATCGCGTTGATTCAGGCAGAAGAAGACGTGGTGTTGGTAGTAGCTGCTCATGACGGCTGACCTGGGGCGCGGCATGGCGACAGCGCCAATGCACGGGATCGGAAGCCCGGAATTATACGTGGTCGTGACGACCGTTCCGCGCCCGGACACTGCACGGAATTCCGGAATCTCCGCCCTGCTCGTGGCCCCTCGGAGCCTCGGCGCCTGGAAACTGCGCTCAGGTGGGCAGCGTGCGCCACATTTCGGGTGGCTGGATGCCCCCGCGTCTTCCGAAACTCCGGAGACACGAATTCCGGATTTCCGGAATCCCGGAGTCCTGTCGCGTCAAAAATCTCAGCTTTCCTTTGAAATCAATGGCTTGCGGATTTTCCTCTGGTTGGCACGTCTGTTGCAAATAGTTACTTCCAGACGCGCCGCCGTTCAAATCGAGGCGCGCAACGCGCCACGCCTTCGAGCGCCGGGCACCGGTCAAAACACCGAGGACGACATCATGAGGAAACCCTTTTACAAGATCCTGTACGTGCAGGTACTGTTCGCGATTTTCGTGGGCATCCTGCTGGGCCATTTCTGGCCCGACACCGGCGTGGAAATGAAGCCGCTGGGCGACGCCTTCATCAAGCTGATCAAGATGATCATCGGCCCGATCATCTTCTGTACCGTGGTGTCCGGCATTGCCGGCATGCGCGACATGAAGAAGGTCGGCCGCGTGGGCGGCAAGGCGCTGCTGTACTTCGAGATCGTCTCGACCTTCGCACTGCTGATCGGCCTGATCGCGTCGCACACGCTCAAGCCCGGCGTGGGTTTCAACATCGACCCGGCCACGCTGGACACGAAGTCGATCTCGCAATACGTGACCAAGGCGCATGGCGCGAGCACGGTCGAGTTCTTCATGCACATCATCCCGGACACGATCTTCAGCGCGTTCGCCAATGGCGACATCCTGCAGATCCTGCTGGTCTCGCTGTTCTTCGGTTCGGCGCTGGCCGTGGTGGGTGACCGCGCACGCATCATCCACGACATGGTGGACCAGGTGTCGAAGGTGTTCTTCCACATCGTGCACGTGATCACCAAGGTGGCCCCGATCGGCGCATTCGGCGCCATGGCGTTCACGATCGGCAAGTACGGCCTCGGCTCGCTGATTCCGCTGCTGAAGCTGATCGGCACGTTCTACCTCACGGCCATCGTGTTCGTGCTGGTGGTGCTGGGCACCGTGGCACGCCTGACCGGCTTCTCGATCATCCGCTTCCTCTCGTACATCAAGGAAGAGCTGCTGATCGTGCTGGGTACCAGCTCGTCCGAGGCTGCGCTGCCGCACCTGATGGAGAAGATGGAGAAGCTGGGCTGCTCGAAGTCGGTGGTGGGCCTGGTCGTGCCGACCGGCTATTCGTTCAACCTGGACGGCACCAACATCTACATGACGATGGCGGTGATCTTCATCGCGCAGGCCACCAACATCGAACTGACGCTGCTGCAGCAGCTCACGATCCTGGCCGTGGCGATGGTGACCTCGAAGGGCGCCAGCGGCGTGACCGGCTCGGGCTTCATCACGCTGGCTGCCACGCTGGCCGTGGTGCCGACCATTCCGGTGGCCGGCATGGTCCTGATCCTCGGTATCGACCGCTTCATGAGCGAATGCCGCGCGCTGACCAACATCGTTGGCAATGGCGTGGCCACTGTGGTGGTTTCGGCCTGGGAGCACGAACTTGACCGCGCCCGCCTGGGCCGCGTGCTGCGGGGCGAAGATGAGGCAGGTACCCTCGCCGACGCCTGACGTGACCCGGACAGTGTCCGGCGCACCCCGGGAGGGTGCCGCCGGTGCTGTCCCGGATGAACCCGCCGGCACCTCCGGCCAGCGGGTATCATCGGCGCGAGAACTTCCGCGCGCGCCGATGCCCCATTCCGACGACTTCCTTGCCGTGCATGACCCTGCCGCGCCCGGTCCGGTGCACGCGCCGGAATCGAGCACGCGCTGGTGGAGTTTCGCCGCGGCGCTGCTGGCCGGTCTGCTGGCGCTGTGCTCGCTGACCTGGCTGCTGTCGGTACAGCGCGGCATCGCCGCGTTGCAGCAGTCCACCGCCATCCGCGCGGACCGCTATGCGGGCACGCTCGAATCGACGCTGGACCGCTACGAATTCCTTCCCGCGCTGGTATCGCTGCACCCTTCGGTGCGCGCGCTGCTGGCGTCGCCCAAGGACCCGGCCCGAATTGCCGTGGTCAATGACTATCTCACCGAGGTCAACAGCCGGGCCCGCGCATCGGCGACCTATGTGATTGCCGCCGATGGCCTGGCGCTGGCCGCCAGCAACCACGGCGAGCCGGGCAGCTTCGTCGGCACCGACTATCGCTTCCGCCCGTACTTCCAGATGGCCTCGCACGGCCAGATCGGCCGCTTCTACGCGATCGGCGTCACCAGTGACGAACCGGGCTACTACATCGCCCAGCCGATCGAATCCGGCGGCAAAGTGATCGGCGTGACCGTGGTCAAGCTGAATCTCGAATGGTTCCAGCGTGCCGGCGCCGGCAGCACCGAGCCGCTGATGGTGTCCGACGACCATGGCGTGATCTTCCTCTCCTCGGTGCCGGGTTGGCAGTACCGCACGCTGCGGCCTCTGCCGCCAGCGTTGCGCACGGAGCTGCACGAGACGCGCCAGTATCACGACGTCGACGTCAAGCCGTTGCCGATACAGGCGCTCGATTCGCCGGTCACGCGCTGGCTGGCCAGCACCACGCTCAACGATGGCGAGCGGCTGGTGCGGGTGGGGCCGGCGGGCAAGGACGCCGACGCCAAAACGCCCGACGGCATCGATGGCGAAGGCGCGCACTACGGGCTGTCCGCCGATGGCGCCGACCGGTACCTGGAAATCAATCGTGCCGTGGGTCCGGCCGGCTGGAACATGCAGGTGATGGCGCCAATCGAGCCGGTGCTGGCCAGCGCGCGCAGCGCGACGATCGGCGCGGCACTGGCCTATGCCTGTATCTGCCTGCTGCTGGTGAACCTGCGCCAGCGCCGCCAGCGCGCCCGCGACATGCAGTACAGCCGCCGGCTGCTGGAAGCCGCGTACGACGAGCTCGAACGCCGCGTGGAAGCGCGCACCGCGGACCTCATGACGATCAACGAACAGCTCGAAGCCGAAGTGGCCGAGCGCACGCGCGCCGAGAGCGAGCTGCGCGCCACGCAGGACGAACTGGTGCAGGCCAGCAAGCTGGCCGCGCTCGGGCAGATGGCGGCCGGCATCACGCATGAACTGAACCAGCCGCTGGCGGCGCTGCGCACGTTCTCGGACAACACGCGCGTGCTGCTGGAGCGCGGCAAGCTTGACGCCGCCACCGGCAACCTTGCCGCCATCGCGGACCTGACCGAGCGAATGGGCAAGATCACGGGCCAGCTCAAGCTGTTCGCCGGCAAGGCGCGCCAGCGCCGCAATGCGGTGCGCGTGCGCGCCGCCATCGATCACGTGCTGCAACTGATCGCGCCGCGCCTGGGACATGTGATGCTGAGGGTGCGCGGGCTCGATGGCGAGTCTGCCGACCTGGCGGTATGGGCCGACGAGCTCAAGCTCGAACAGGTGCTGCTGAACCTCGTCGGCAACGCGCTCGATGCCATCGTGGCAAACGGCACGCAGGATGGGCGCGTGGATATCACCGTGGGCGCCACGGAAGACACCGTGACGCTGGCCGTGCGCGACAATGGCGCGGGGATCGCCCCGGAAGCGCTGCCGAGGCTGTTCGAGCCGTTCTTCACGACCAAGGAGATCGGCCAGGGTCTTGGCCTTGGGCTGGCGATCTCGACATCGATCGTGCGGGAGTTCGGTGGACAACTGGTGGCCGGCAACGTCGAAGGCGGCGGTGCGGAATTCGTGGTGACGTTGCGGCGCGCACGCCAGACGTCCACGGCCTGAAGGAAGGCAGGTAAATTCATGATTGCGATGCAGGACGGATTGCGTGTGCTGTTCGTCGAGGACGAACCGCTGGTGCGCCAGGCCACGGCGCAGAGCCTGGAACTGGCCGGATTCACGGTGCTGGCGCTGCCCTCCGCCGAGGCGGCGATGCCGCACCTGAGCGCGGAGTTTCCGGGGGTGCTGGTGACCGATGTGCGCCTGTCCGGCGCGAGCGGGCTTGACCTGCTGCAGCATTGCCGCAATGCGGCGCCCGGCGTGCCGGTGATCCTGGTCACGGGGCACGGCGATATCACGATGGCCGTGCAGGCGATGCGAGAGGGCGCGTACGACTTCATCGAGAAGCCTTTCGGCGCGGACCGGCTGACCGAGACGGTGCGCCGAGCGCTGGAACGCCGCGCGCTCGAGCTCGAAAACCATGCGCTGCGTCGCGAGCTGGCCGGCCCGGCCGCCGGCACGCGGATCATCGGCCGTTCGCCGGCCATCGCGCAGGTGCGCGACCTGATCGCCAACGTGGCGGCCACCGATGTGCCCGTGATGATCAACGGCGAGACCGGCACCGGCAAGGAACTCGTGGCGCGCAGCCTGCACGCGTTGTCGACGCGGGCCGATGCCCCGTTCATCGCGCTGAATTGCGGCGCCGTGCCCGAGGCGATTTTCGAGAGCGAGATGTTCGGCCACGAGTCAGGTGCCTTCACCGGCGCGGGCAAGCGCCGCATCGGCAAGCTCGAACATGCGTCGGGTGGCACGCTGTTCCTGGACGAGATCGAGAGCATGCCGCTGGCACTGCAGGTGAAGCTGCTGCGCGTGCTGCAGGAAGGCACGCTCGAGCGCCTGGGCTCGAATACGTCGGTGCCGATCGACGTGCGCATCATCGCCGCGGCCAAGGGCGACATGGAAGCGCTGGTGGCGCAGGGCACGTTCCGCCAGGATCTGCTGTACCGGCTCAACGTGGTGACGATTCCGCTACCGCCGCTGCGCGAACGGCGCGAGGACATCGTGCCGCTGTTCGAGCACTTCATGCTCGTCGCCGCGGTGCGCTACCAGCGCCCGGCGCCGATCCTCTCCGAGATGCAGCGCCAGCAACTGATGCAGCGGCCGTGGCCCGGCAATGTGCGCGAGTTGCGCAATGCGGCGGACCGGCTTGTGCTCGGCGTGCCGGAAGGCGGGCAGACTGGCGGCAAGACCGACGCGGGCGACGAGTCGACCCCATTGCGCGAGCGGATGGAGCGCTACGAGCGCGCGGTCATCGCCGATACACTGGCCCGCACCGGCGGCGCGGTGAGCCAGGCCGCCGACCTGCTGCAAGTGGGCAAGGCTACGCTTTACGACAAGATCAAACGATACGGACTGTAACGGCTGTACTCCGGTGAATCGGGGGTCGGTACACTCTGGCCCGGCCCTCTCCCCCGACCCCTCTCCCGCCGTGCGGGAGAGGGGAGCCAACCACCGGCATTTGACTTGCCCTTGGTGCTCTCTTCGTCTCCCGCCATGCGCGAGAGGGGAGCAATACATCGGCATCTGACTTGCCCTTGGTGCCCCTCTCTCGCCGTGCGGGAGAGGGGAGCAAGCCACCGGCATCTGATTTGCCGCTGGTGTTCTCCCCTCTCCCGCACGCGGGACAGGGGCCGGGGGAGAGGGCAAGCGCCCCAACCGCCACCAAATCGCCCCATGTCCCACGCCGCACCTCCAGCCGACATCGACGGCCATCACCTGACCCCCGACGCCCTTGCCGCCATCGCCCATGGCCAGCGCGCCGCCAGCGTTCCGAAGGCCGTGCTGGACAAGGTCGGCGAGGCACGCGCCCGCTTCGAGCAAGTGGCCGCCGCCAACGTGCCGATCTACGGTGTGTCCACGGGCTTCGGCGAACTGGTGCACAACTGGGTCGATATCGAGCATGGCCGGGCGCTGCAGGAGAACCTGCTGCGCAGCCACTGTGCCGGCGTGGGTCCACTGTTCTCGCGCGACGAAGTGCGCGCGATGATGGTGGCGCGTGCCAATGCGTTGTCGCGCGGCT